>CAYGCN010000091.1:0-12541 GCA_964348385.1 uncultured Gemmatimonadaceae bacterium | reverse complement strand
CTGGCTCCCGGCGCCGCTCACTCTGCTCGGTCGTAGCCGGTTGACGGGCGCGCTCGGTGGTGGGAATCACGCGACGACCGTCGGTGATGCCCCATCCGGACGGTTGCACCTGACGACCCGATCTCTCCTGTTCGGGCGCAACGCGCCGGCCCGAGGTTTCCTGCGTCGGCGCAACCCGCCGCGCGGCGTTGGCCTCGTTCTCCACGGTGCGCCGACCGGTCAGCCGATCAGCGGTGGGAGCGATCCTTCGATCGGAAACGGGCTGGACGGCCGGCGAGGTGCGACGTCCGCTCAGCTGGTTGCCGACGCGCGAGCCGAGATTCGATTGCAATCCGGCGTTGGCCTGTGCGGATCCCGCGAGGCGACGTCGGGTCGTGAGCCCGTCACGCGCCAGGTCGTAGCGATCCGTCGACTTCCAGACATAGCGGCCCCGCACGGTTCCGCGGCCCGCGTAGTAGGTGCTCACCGGATAGCGGTACCGATACGCATCGTAGTAGCGGACCGTGTACGGGTAGTAGTACACCGAGTACGGATAGTGCCAATACGGATACGAGTACCACGCCCATCGGTACGGGCGGTACCGATAGGGATACCACCAGGATGGACCGTACCAGTACGGGTCATACCAGTAGGGATCCCAGTAGCCCCAGCCGGCGTTGAATCCCCACCACGGATCCCACCACCCGTAACCAAGACTGATGTTCACGTACGATCGCGGGTAGCCGCGGTAGTAGTAGCTGTCCGCCACCCGCTCACCCACCACGTAGTGGGTGAGGTCGTAGCTGAACGCCGCACCGCCGGCCATGTCCTGCACCAGCGCGGTGAGCTCGGTCTCGGGGTCGAGCTCCTCGGTGAGCCGCCACTGCTCGAAGACGCGATAGTCCCAGTGGTCGGCGCGGACGTAGGCGTCGAACCGGAACGGGTCGCGAGAGAAGGCGGCGTACACGGTGCCCACGCCGGTCGTCTCGTAGATGCGGAACGCCTCCCGATCCCCTCGCCCGCGGATCTCATACTCCCGCCCCCCGCGGAGGTAGTTGTCATTGAGGGGGTCGACCGGAAACAGCACGCGAACACGGCCGTCGGGCTCCGCATGCAGGATCAGGAGATACCCGTCTACTTCGGCACCGGCGTAGACCCGAACGCGATCACCGCGCTCGAGGTCGCCCCGCTTGTTGAGCCAGACCCTGATCGGGGTCTGCTGCACCGCGTTGGGCATCTCCGCGGCCGGCGCGAGCGTCAGCGATGTCAAGAGCAGCGCAGTGATCATGGTGTCCTCCTCGCCTTGGCCCGCCGCCAGGGGCATCCATCGGCGCGCGGCGGCTGGGCCGGTGCTCGCTCACCTCTCCAAAGCTACCATGCTCAGGGTCGCACAGGCGAGCGCCACCCACTGTAGTAGCAAGCACCGTTCCACAGGCTATCGTATTGTAATATAACAGGTTATCATGTACTGCCAAAAGCCGAAAACGTCCACAAAACGGGACAGGATTCCAACGAGAGATACACCCTGATGGCGAGTGAGTTTGTGCTGGAGCGCGCCCAGACGGTGCCACGGGCGCTGGATGAGGTATTCCCGTTCTACGCCGACCCCCGGAATCTGGCCCGAATCACGCCGCCGTGGCTGGGGTTTCGCATCGTCTCCGAGGGCCCGCTCGAGATGCGGCAAGGCCTCGTGATCGAGTATCGGATCCGTCCGCTGGGGGTCCCGCAGCGTTGGACGTCCGAGATCACCGTCTGGGATCCCCCCCACCGGTTCGTAGACGAGCAGCGGCGCGGGCCGTACCGGCGCTGGCATCACGAGCACACGTTTCGCGCCGTCGCAAGCGGGACCGAGATCCGCGATCGCGTGACCTATGCGCTCCCCCTGGGACCCGTGGGCCGGCTGGTGCACGCCCTGTTCGTCCGGCGGCAACTGGAGTCGATCTTCGCCTACCGGGCCGCGGTCGTCGCCGACCAGTTCGGGACGTCCACGTCGAGGCCGTGATGCTGCTCGAGTCCATCCCCGTCTGGGTCGTCGGGACTGCCATCTTTCTGCTCCGCATCGTCGACGTGTCGATCGGGACGATTCGCACGATCGCGATGGTGCAGGGTCACCGAGGGTTTGCGGTGGCACTCGGGTTCGCGGAGGTGCTGGTCTGGATCCTCGCCGTTGCGCAGGTGGTGACCCGCATCGACGATACACCGTGGCTGGCGCCGTTCTACGCGGGCGGCTTCGCTACCGGCGTGTGGGTCGGCATGGCGATCGAGCGGCGGCTGGCCCTGGGACGCTACGTCATTCGCATCATCTCCCGCACGCACAGCCCGGCCATCGTTGCGGCGCTGCGCGGACGGGGCCACGTGTTGGCGACGTTCGCCGGCGAGACCCCGGAGGGACCAGTCAATCTGCTGTTCGTCTCGGCGCGCCGCCCGCAGGTGCGCGAGGTGCTCGACGTGGCGAGGAAGATCGATCCCGACGTGTTCGTGCTGGTCGAGGCGGCCATGGAATGGAGCGAGAACGTCTATCCCGCACCCCACACCACAGGATGGCGGGCCGTCTTCAAGAAGAAGTGAGGGCGGACCGCGCATCGCCCACGGGCGCGTCCCCGGCCTATATCCAGCCCGCCTTTCGGAACGCCCGGAGTGCCTCGGCGAATCGCTCCATCTCGTCAGGCAGGCCGATGGACACGCGATTGTAGTCGAGCATCGGTGGGAATGGCCGCCCCACCCGGATGCCGCGCTCCCGCATCCGCACGATGTGCGCGCGCAAGTCACCCACGATGCGGTGCATCAGGAAATTCGTGTGCGTCGGGAGCACCTCGACGTCCAGGTCGGCGAGACACTGGAAGGCGATCCGCTTGCCGCGCTCATTGACCGAGAGGCTGCGGCGCACGAACTCCCCATCTTCGAGGCTCGCTGTGCCGGCGACGAGCGCGAAGTGGTTGGCGTTGTTTCGGACGTTGAGCCGACGCAGGCGGCCGGCGGTCTCGGGATGCGCGATGCCGTAGCCAAGTCGGATCCCGGCCATGCCGTAGACCTTGGAGAAGGTCCGGGCCACCACGACGTTGGACCGCTCACGGATCCAACCCAGCGCAGTGTGATACGTCGGGTCGGTCACGAAATCGAAGTACGCTTCGTCCACGATGAACGACACGTGGTCCGGCGCCGATGCGATCCAGTCGTCGATCGCGTCACTCGGCGTGAGCGTGCCCGTCGGGTTGTTGGGATTGCACAGGTACACGCACACCGGCCCCGTCGCGCGTGCAGCCTGCTCCCGCATGGCGTCGAGATCGTGGGCGAACGTGGGGGTGAGCGGGACGTTGACGATCTCGAGATTCCCCGGCTCGGCGTACCACTCGGCGTCCTCGTAGGTGGGACTCGCCAGCACCAGGCGCCCAGCCGGTCGCGCGAACGCCTCCACGGCCATCTTCAGCACTTCGGTCGAGCCCGCCCCCAGGACGATGTTCTCCGATCGGACGCCGTGCATGGCTGCGAGCGCCTCGATCAACGGCGCACGGAGCTGCGGGTAACGGTTCGCGTCGGCGATGCCCGAGAGGATGGCCTGACGGGCGCGGGGTGAGATGCCGAGCGGGTTCTCATTGGAGCTGAGACGGATTTCTCGCTGAGGCCGGGGGGCTGCGGCCGCCCGGGCGGGGTGCGCGCGCGTCGCCAGCCCCCCCACGCCGAGCAGGCCGGCCGAGAGACCGGTCTGCACGAAGGTACGTCGTTGCATGCGACCTCCGGGAAGCACGTCCGAGGCTAACGATATCCGGCGCGGCGGGGAGCGGCGAGTCGAGCTAGGGTCGCCACGCCTCGCCGTTCCAGCACATTTCCCAGAACTCCCATTCGTAGCGACTGGACAGGAGGAACAGGTCCTCGAGTCGCCGCTGTTTGTCCGGGCTGGCCCCGGCCGCAGCATGATCGAGCTCCTCCCTGAGCCACTCCGCGGCCGCCGCGAACTCCGGCGACGCGTACTGGGCGATCCAGTCGGCGTAGCGTTGGTCGGCCGGCGGGTTGCCCTTGGCGAGTTCCTGGGCCATGTACACGTACCCCCAGGCGCACGGCAAGAGGGCCGCCAAAAGGTCGGCCATGTCGCCGTCAGCCGAGGTCCGGACCAGGAAGTCGGTGTAGGCGCGGGTCGTGGGCCACATCGGTTCCGCCTCGAGCGCCGCCGCCGAGATCCCGAACCGCTCCGCGTAGGCGCGATGCAGCGCCATCTCGGTGTTGAGGGTGAGGTCGAGCATCTTGGCGTACCAGCCCATCGCCTCGAGGCGATCGGCCTTGGCCACGGCCCAGGCGAAGATGCGCGCGAACTCCTTGAGGTAGCGGTAGTCCTGCAGCACCCAGCGCTTGAACCGCTCGACCTCGAGTGTGCCGTCACCCAGACCACGCACGAACGGGTGCTCCAGCTGAGCATCCCAAATCGGCTTGGCCTTCTCGTACAGCTGCGCAGACAACGACATGGATCCTCGACCAGTCACGGTTCCCGCCTCCCGCTTCCCCCTTCCCGTTTCCCGCTTCCCGCTTCTCGTTTCCCGCTTCTCGTTTCCCGTTTCCCGTATCCCGCTTCCCGTATCCCTTTATCCCGGCCACTCCTCCCCCGTCGCCGCCATCTCCCAGAAGGCGATCTCGTACTTGGTGGTGAGCTCGAAGTATTCCGCCATGCTCGCACGTTCCGCCGGACCGGCCTGGGCGGCGAGGAGGTCCAACTGCTGCTCGAGATATGCCACGTACTGCGCGAACGACTCACCGGCCCAGTTCTCGACGAACGGATACCACTTCGAGCTCCGGTCGATGCCGGCTTGCACCACCTTCCACGAGTCGTGGTACGCCTTTTCCGCGGTGTAGAGCACCGTGTATCCTTCGGCGTAGGAGCCGCGGTGCGCGGTGGCCATGAGGAACTGGATGTAGGCGTGATTGGTGAAGGAGGGCGGGGCGCCGCGCAGGGATACGCCGACGGCCTCTGCCCGCTCCTGGAAGAGCTTCAGCTCTTTTTCCAGGGCGGTGATGACGCCGGCCAGCGGCTCCCAGTGCTCCCGCGGGGCTTTGGCAATGAGCGCCGCGATGAACGGGATGGCGGCCTCGACGAACAGGTAGTCCTGCCGCATCCAGACGGCGAACCGCTCATCGGGAATCGTGCCGTCTCGGGTGTCGCGCAGGAATGGGTGGGCGAGCATCCGCTCCCACAAGGGTCGGATGCGGGCGAGTTGCGTGGCACAGAACGACACGCGAGACTCCTCGGGGTGCATGTTCGCTCTCGATGCAGCTGGGCCGCGAGCTGGCCCACAGCGTGCCCCTATGGAAACTCCGACGGCCCGGCTTGGCAAGCGGGGTTCGGCGTGCTGAAACCGGCGCCCGGGGGGGCCCGTAGGGGAAGCATCTAGACGTTTGAGACGGGGATCGTGCCATGTCCAATTTCCGCAGAGCTTTCATCGTCGTTGGCGCACCGCTCGTCGTGGCGGCGGGCCTGCTCGTCATCTGGGGCGCCCGAACGGCGGCGTCCTTGAAGGCGCAGGTCGAGGCGTGGGCCGACAGCCTGGAGCACAGTCCGAACCCCGTGACGATGCGGCTGTCGTTCCTGCCGGTGTATATCGGCGGGGGGAAGGTTGGCAAGCTCGAGCAGGTCGTGATCCAGCGCCACGAGCCCGGCACCGTCGACAGCGTGCGCATTGCGATCACGACGTCCGATGACGCGGACCTGGCGCGCCTCGCCGACTGCCACCTTCACCTGGACCCGGACGCCTTCGACCGCAGCGGGCCGCTGGGGTACAAGCACGCCCTGAGCTGCGTCGCGGATACCGCCGAGTTGGTGCGTTTCGGGAGCGTCGCACTGACCGGGCTGGGCGAGGAGTTCGCCCTGTACCTCGACAGCGCCGACCTGCCGTGCAAACATATGGCCGAGGACGCCGCGCCGGGGTGCACGGAGTTTCGGCAGCAGATCCGGCGGCTCAAACAGGAGATCCGCGACGAGATCCGCGTCGACATCAGGCGGAGCGTGCGCGGGCACTGAGGATCGTCCTCCACGCTCAACGCGGAGCCCGCACATGAGACGCATCGCCACGCTGCCCCTCGTCCTCGCCGTGGCGGGAATCGTGATCGCCTGCGCGTCCAAGGCTGAGGTCGACGCTCCTGCCCCCGCTCCGACCCCGCTCGACCCGGTTGGATCGTACAGCTTCTCGACCGTCTACCAGGGCGAGCCGACCACGGGTCGCATCGTCATTCGCGGAGCGCCGGGGAACTACACCGGCATCGTCGAGCCGACTTCCGGGCCCCCGCCCGTCGAGATCTACGCGGTGACCGTCGAGGGTCAGCAGGTACGGATCCTCGCCGACGCGGGCGGTGAGGACTTGATGATCACGATGACGTTCACCGGTGACCGCTACACCGGTTCGTGGGTCCTCGGCTTCGATTCGGGAGAGTTGTCCGGATCGCGGATCCCGCAGTAGTCCGACTGTCATGATGTCGAGTGCCCTCGGGCCGTCCAGGCGGCCCGGGGGCCGCGTGTTTGCCGAGCACCTGGTGCCCCTCGTTCGGCTGCGGATAGGTTATTGCCGATGCCAAAGTCCACGCTGACGACCACCTGCCCGCTGGACTGTCCGGATTCGTGCCTGCTCGACGTTACCGTACGCGACGACCGTCTCGTCGCGATCACGGGTGCAGCGGATCCCGTCACGGCGGGCTTCGTGTGCGCCAAGGTCCGCCGCTTCGATCGCCAGGTCTATGCGCCGGAGCGCGTACAGCGGCCACTCAAGCGATCCGGGCCAAAGGGAGCCGGGTCGTTCGAGCCCGTGACGTGGGATGCCGCGATCGGTGAGATCGCCGAGCGGTTTCGCGAGATCGCCAGCCGCACCGGCGCCGAAGCCATTCTGCCGTACCACTACGGCGGCTCCAACGGCGCGCTCACCGACGGTTTTCTCGACATGCTGTTCTTCGCCCGGCTTGGCGCGTCGCGCCTGCTCAAGACGCTGTGCGCCGCGCCGGCGACCGCCGTTGCGACCGGCATGTACGGCAAGATGCCGGGCGTGGCGTTTCAAGACTACGTCCACGCGCGCTGCATCGTCGTGTGGGGGGGTAACCCCAAGGCCTCGAACATCCACCTGGTGCCGTTCATCAAGGAGGCCCGCCGGCGCGGGGCGTTCGTCGCGGTCGTGGATCCCGTCCGCACGTTCGGCGACCGCGAAGCGGACCTGCACCTCGCAGTGCGCCCGGGCACCGATCTGCCGCTCGCGCTCGGCATGATCCGCCTGTGGCAGGAATGGGAGTGCTTCGACACCGAGTTCCTGCGCCGTCACGCCACCGGGCTCGACACGCTCCTGGGCGCGGCGGCGGCGTGGACGCTAAAACGCGCGGCCGAGGTGAGCGGGGTGCCGGCGCCCGACATCGAGCGCCTGGCCCGCACCTACGCCGACGCCAGCCCTGCCGTCATCCGGTGTGGGTGGGGCCTCGAACGCAACCGGAACGGTGGGCAGGCGATCGCGGCCATCCTGGCCATGCCGGCCCTGCTCGGCAAGTTCGGGGTGTGCGGAGGGGGCTACACCCTGAGCAACAGCGGCGCGAACCGGTTCGACGCCGGCCGCGTGCTCGGCACGCCGCCGTGGACGACGCGGACCATCAACATGTCGCAACTCGGTCGCGCCCTCGCCGGCGCGGTCGACCCGCCCATCGAGGCGCTCTTCATCTACAACTGCAACCCGGCAGTCACGGCGCCGGACCAGTCCGCCGTGCTCCGGGGACTCGAGCGGCCGGATCTCTTCACCGTGGTGTTCGACCAGCTGATGACAGATACCGCACAGTATGCCGACATCGTCTTGCCAGCGACGTCGTTCGTGGAACACTGGGACGTTCGGGCGTCGTACGGCCGCTTTGCGGTGGGCGCCGTTCGCCCGGTGATCCCGGCCTCGGGGGAGGCGCTGTCGAACCACCAGGTCTTCGCCATGCTCGGCCGAGCCATGGGGTTTGACGATGCGCCGTTCTCGTGGTCCCAGGAGGAGGCCTATGGGGCGGTGTTGGCGTCGCTCGAGCTGGAGGGCGGTACGCCGCTGGAGCGGGAGGGTGGGGACGCCGTCACCTGGACGCACGACTTCCCGGGACCATCTCCCGTCATGTTCGACACGGTGTGGCCACGCACGCCCGACGGGACGGTTCATCTCGCGCCTGCCGAGCTCGGATCGGAGCCGTATCGATTCCAGGATGGTTCGGATCCGGGGTACCCGCTGGCGCTGATCTCACCGGCCACGTCCCGCACGATCAGCAGCACCATGGGGCAATACGGGATCCCCGAGCTGTACGTGGAGATCCATTCGGGCGATGCGGCCGAGCGGGGCATTGGAGACGGGAGTGCCGTGCGGGTGTTCAACGCGTTGGGCGAGGTTCTGTGCCGGGCCCGTGTCACGGACCGCATCCGGCCCGGCGTAGTCCTGATTCCCAAGGGAGCGTGGCGTCGCTCGTCTCCCAACGGTCTCACGGCGACGGCCCTGTGTCCGGACCACCTGAACCTGGTCGGGGGCGGGGCGTGCTACAACGACGCGCGGGTCGAGGTGGAGCTCAGGTCATGAGCTAGCCACGGTACAAGCGCGGTCCGGGACGGCGAAGGGGCGGAGATCCGTCGGACCTCCGCCCCTCACTTGTGCCCCGGGGTCTCTCGCGCCGGCGGTGGGGCCTACCCGTTCGGGTCCAGAATCCGGTCGATCCGTACGACGGCGTCCTGTAGATGGAGACGGGTCGTAACGTCGAGGTTGCGGCCCAGTGCCCGTTGGATCTCGCGTTTGAGTGTCTCCAACTCACCCCGCACGAACGGCCGGATGTCCGACTGCGGGACATTCACCGAAGTCACGAAGCTGCTGAACGCCGCCGGCACCGACGGCGACTGCGTCATCAGGTACTCCATGCGTTCCAGGTACCCACGCTGGAGGTTGCGCCGGTACACATTGATGGACCGCCCGCCGGCCAGCTCGCTCCACACCTCGGTTCTGAGGTCGCCCAACATCTCGCCCAGCGAGTACGCGTTGAGCCCGAGGCGGGCCTCGCCCTCGATGAGCCGCTGCATGCGGCCCGGGTCCAGCAGGCGGTTGACGACGCCCACCTGGGCGGTCCGCATGCGCTCGACGGTGCCGACGTTCTCGATCCGACCCAGCACCTCCTCGTTGATGAGCCACGTGGGTGGGGTCAGGGCCTCCCGCTCGAGGAATTGCATGGCCCGCTGCTGGGTCTCCTTCGGGACGAACGTGTACACCACGCCGGGCTGGTCGTAGGTCTTCGGTGTCTGGACCACGCCGCCGATGTTGGTGGCGACGTGCCCCATGTAGCGGTTCCACTGTCCCAGCACCTGTCCGTACAGCTCCTCCAACTCGTCGTAGTTCTCCAACCCCTGATACGACCATCCGACCAGGTTGGGAACGATGCGCTTGAGGTTGGCGATGCCGTATTCGCTCGCCCGCATCGCGTCGTCCCCCAGGGCCTCCGTCTGCGACGTCGGGTCGATGCTGCTCCCCCCGCCGTAGTGGTAGGTGGGATCGTCGTAGCGTTCGCGAATCCACTGATCGAGGGTCGCGCGCTCGGCATCGGGCGAAGAGGCGTCCACAATCGGACGGTAGCCCCACATGATCGCGTACTTATCGTACGGGCCGACACCCGGCAGGAAGCACACCCCGTCGTCCTCGGGCTGCGCCACGTAGTTGAAGCGGGCGTAGTCCATGATGGCCGGAGCCGTGCCCATGCTGCACGTGAAGCTGGCGGATCGGAGCGAGTCGACGGGATAGGCGGCACTCGACTTCATGTTGTGAGGCAGGCCCAGCGTGTGCCCGACCTCGTGCGCGGCCACGAACCGGATCAACTCGCCCATGACCGTGTCGTCGAACTTCACGCTTCGCGCCGCAGGATTCGCTGCTGCCGTCTGAATGAAGTACCAGTTGCGTAGCAGGTTCAGCACGTTGTGGAACCAGCCGATATCGCTCTCCAGAATCTCGCCCGACCGGGGGTCGTGCACGTGCGGCCCATAGGCGTTCTGCACGGGCGACGGGAACCAACGGATGACGGAGTACCGCACGTCCTCCGGGCTGAACTCCGGGTCCTCTTCCGGCGTGGGCGGATCCTTGGCGATGATCGCGTTCCTGAAGCCGGCGTCGGCGAAGGCGGCGTTCCAGTCCTCGACCCCCTGCTTCAGGTAGGAGCGCCACTTCGCCGGCGTGGCCGGATCGATGTAGTACACGATCGGCTTCACCGGCTCGACCAGCTCCCCGCGCCGGAACGCCGCCGTGTCCTTGGGCTCGAGGCGCCAGCGCGTGATGTAGCGCCGCGCAGTGACCTTCTGGTCGCTCCGGCCGTAGTCGGTCTGGCGCACGCTGAAGTAGCCGACGCGGTCGTCACCAAGGCGGGGTCGCATCGGCTGCTCCGGGAGCAGCACCATAGAGTGGTTCATTTCGAGCGAGATGGCCCCGGTTGACGAGTTGCTCGGTGGTTGGGTCGCGTTGTACGTCATGACGACCCGCACCTCGATATTCTGTGGGAAGCTTCTTGCCCAGTCGACGAAGGTACGGTCCCGGTCGAGGTTGCGGATCTTGTACTGCTCGCGTGCCGAGGAGCTGAGCCCCAACATCGGCACGTCCGTCGTGAAGAGATCCGTCACGTCGATCACGGTTGCCAAGGTGTCCTTGGTCGCCGAGTCCAGCGCGAAGGCCTGGATGTCGAATGCCTGGACGATGGGCTCGAAGTTTGAGTTGCGGACGGCCTGGAAGATCGGGAGCGAGTCGTCGGCCACGTTGGTGTGCGACACGTTGCGCAACAGCACTTTGGCGCCGTGGCGCTGCCAGCGCACCGTTTGGGTGTTGTTCTCTTCGCCGCCATACCCGATGCCGGTAGCGGTTCGGGCCCGCCGGGAGACGAGCAGCATCTCGCGTTCGAGCATGCCGTGCGGTATCTCGTAGAACAGCTTGTCGTCGATGCGGTGGACGATGAAGAGCCCCGAGTCGGACTTGGCCTCCTCGGTGATGACCTTGTCGTAGGCCTTGATCTTCTCTTTGGGCTCCTCGCTCGGCCGTTGCTGGGCAGCTTGAGGCGCCGGTGTCTGCCGAGCACCGGCCGAGGCGCAGGCGGTGAGGCCAAAAGCAATGAGAAGGAGAACAAGCGCGGACACGGCTCGCTGCATAGTGCTACCCCCGCAAATGTGTGGGCGGATGGGTCGTGGTGGTTCCGTGACGAGCGCGAAAGCTACGTAGCAGTGGGCGACCTGCGCCAGCCGACCATGCCCTGGCCGACTGGAGGGACCGACCGTACCCTGCACCCGATGACGAATGCCCGTGATGCTCGCAATAGGGCTCCCTCGGTTCGCCGCCTCGCAGGCCCGGCGTCCACCTCGGGCTCACCGGGTCACCTCAGCAGCAGCCGTCCGGACCGCAGCAGGCGTAGCTCGCGGTGTCGTCACCGGGGGCGAGAACGGCAAACATTGCGTCGTACGGCGGGCGGCTCAGCTTTGCGACGGTGTCGGTGCACACCTCGTATGGTTCATTGCGAGGAAACAGATGCCCTTCCTCGTCCATGAACGCCTTGCCGGGCCCCAGGTATACCGCGCGATGTCCTTCGTATCTGCAGCCGGCCTTCTTCTCGAGCTTGAATCCCTGCACCGTCACCGAGAAGAACGGGTAGCCCTCGACCTCTTTCCAGTACGTACGGCTCACGACGGTGAGTCCGTAAAACCCCGCGCGCTCGAGCCGGGCGAGCAACTCCTGCTGGGTGAGTGCGCCGGAGAGACATTCCCCCCAAAGGTGGACGTTCGTCTTGAGGTGCGGGGGCAGCTCGCGCTCGCTCACGATGTCCGAGATCACGAGACGGCCGTGGTCCGTGAGCACCCGCCAGATCTCCTCGAACACGCGCGGCTTGTCCGGGGAGAGATTGATCACGCAGTTGGAGGTGACGAGGTCCACCGTGCCGGTCTCCACCGGAATCTCCTCCAGGAATCCTTCACGGAACTCCACGGCATCGTACCCTAGCGCTGCGGCTACTCTCGTTTGGTTGTCTCTGGCCACCGCCAGCATGCGATCGGTCATGTCGATGCCGATTGCCCTGCCCGTGGGCCCGACGAGCTTGGCGGCAATGAACACGTCGATGCCCGCACCGCACCCCAGGTCAACGACCGTCTCACCCTCGGTGATCCCGGCGCTGGTCATCGGTGAGCCGCAGCCGTAGAACCGGTCGAGCACATCCTGTGGGATGTGGTCGATGGCCGAGTCGTCGTACGTGGTCGGACAGCACAGATCCGCCTGTGGCTGGTCCGCGGCGGCGCCGTAGAACTCGCGCATCTTGGCACGTGGCCTGTCGACGTCGAACGAGAGCACGCAGTTGGAATGGAGCGTGAGCACCGGTCGCTCGGCGAGCGCGCCGTCCGCCGTGCCGCACGCCACGGCGCCTTCGCCCATCGCATGCAGGACGAGTGGCGCGTCGTACCCGGAGCGCGCGTTACGCCGCGCCTGCTTTTCCCGACCCAGTGTCGTCATGACATGCTTGACCAGATGGATCGCAATCGGGTAGTACGGGTCCGCCCCCAGCGGGTCGCCGGTGGCCCACCACGCGTGCT
>CAYGCN010000090.1:12598-12861 GCA_964348385.1 uncultured Gemmatimonadaceae bacterium | reverse complement strand
ACCCCTGACCTCCTGGGTGCGATCCAGGCGCTCTCCCAACTGAGCTACAGCCCCGTTGCCGATCGGGCCGGCGGCGCGGGCCCGCGAACCCGCCCCTTCAACATAACGCCCGCCACAAAACTTCGGGCGGGGCCGCCGTAGAAGCTAGACCTGCCGGTAGAGTCAGTCAAGGCTGTGCCCGCGCCCCATTCAACCCGGTGACCGGTAACGTGGTCTACTCGGTCAACCAGAGCTTCGCCGAGGAGCGGCCTATCGGCTACGAT
>CAYGCN010000090.1:0-12588 GCA_964348385.1 uncultured Gemmatimonadaceae bacterium | reverse complement strand
CCCTGACCTCCTGGGTGCGATCCAGGCGCTCTCCCAACTGAGCTACAGCCCCGTCACACGGCGGCTCGACGGACGCTCCGCCCAGCCCCATATCAAGATACAACGCCCCACCGGTGCGCTCCGGTGAGGGCGTGAAGGAACGTAGACCTCCACCTAAATCGAGTCAAGCGCCGGCCCAATCGAGGCCGCGGCGTCCAGGCCCCCCTATAGCTCCCCCATCACACTCTCAAAGAACTCCGGAAGCGACAGCTCAAACGGTGGCATGTCGGGATCGGGCTGCCACGCGAGCGTCTCCGTGATCGGCTCCGGTCGTTCATCCTCCGGCCGCCAGCGCTCCACCAGCCGCGCGTCGAGATCCACGATCCAATACTCTGGAACAGCTTCCCGCTGGTAGAGCCGGCGTTTGGCCTGCCTCTCCGCTCGTGCGGTGGAGGGCGAGGGCAGCTCGACCGCAAGTGCCAACTGCCGAATCTCGCTCCAGTCCCTCGGCCTTCTTCCCTCCAGCAGTGGCGCCACGAACAGATCGGGCTGCACCAGGTTGCGCTTGTCGAACTCGATGTCGGCCGGTGACGCCAAGGCCTCGCCGAGCCGGTGACGGCGGACATAGCCCGCGAGCAACCGCCACAGCTCCAACATGGCACGCTGGTGCGGCAATCGCGGCGCCGGGGTCACGAACAGCCCCCCGTCGATGACCTCGTAGCGCTTTCCGTCGTCCGGAAGCGCGCGGACCATCTCCGCTGTCCAGTTTCTCGTGGCCTCCGGCATACCCACAAGCTGCTCGGCTCGGCTGAGACGGAGCAAGGGGACACGCCCCGAACATGCCGAGCGGAGTGAACTGCGCGTCACCCAATCAGCCCAGCGACAAGCAATGTACCGCCGGCGCGTCACTCGGCGTCCGGATACGGCACCTCGATCACCATGCCGTCGCGCGCTACCACCGTGCGCTCGAACACCGCCTTGGCCTCGTCTAGCAGCAGGCCGGGCGCCGCCGAGTAGCGGGCCGAAAGGTGCGTCAACACGAGCCGCTTGACCCGCGCCGCCAGCGCCACCTGCGCTGCCTCGCCGGCGGTCGCGTGATCGGTCTCGGCTGCGCGCTCCTTCTCATCCTGCCCGAACGTGGCCTCGTGAATGAGCACGTCCGCACCCGTGGCCGCCCTGACCACGCTCTCGCACGGCCGCGTGTCGCCGCTGTACACCACCAGCCGCCCGGGCCGCGGCGGGCCCACGAGGTCGGCCGGGTCGGCGGATCGCCGGACCGGGGAGCCGCTCACCGGCCGGTCTTCCCACTCGACCGGATCCCCCCGGTGCAGCTTCCCCCACAGCGGTCCCTCGGGCACGCCGAGCTCCCGAGCCTTCTCGGGGTTGAAGCGGCCAAGCCGCTGGCGCTCCCGAAGCGCGAACCCCACCGCCTGCCGGCCGTGCGCCACCTCGATGACCTCCAAGTCGTACTCCGCGCGTCGCAGCACGTCGCCCGGCTTCACCTCGTGGACCTCGATCTCGAAAGGAGCCCTTTCCACGCCGAGCTCCACGGCCGCCATCAGCGTCTTCCGCGCGCCTGGCGGCCCGTACAGGTGCAGCGGCTCCTGCCTGCCCTGCAAGCCGAGGGTCCGCACCAGCCCCGTGATGCCCAGGAAATGGTCGGCGTGGAAATGGCTGACGAAGATCTCCGAGAGCGTGAAGCTCACCCCGTATCGCATCATCTGTCGCTGCGTGCCTTCCCCGCACTCGAACATCAACGTCTCGCCTTCGCGCACCAGCGCGATGGACGAGACGCCGCGCTCGACCGTCGGACGAGAGGCGGAAGTGCCGAGGAAGGTGAGGGTGAGCATGGGAGCGAATATACGGAGGCGGTGGGGAGTAGGGAGTAGGGAATGCGCCCTCTGCTGCGCCACTCCCTACTCCGGGCTCCCTAGAACACCGACACCTTGATGTACCGGCCCGGACGCTCTCGGATATCGTCCAGCAGCAGCTTGAGCGACTGCAGCACCTCGTGCAGATCGTGGTAGACGGTCGAGTCGGTGAGCGCCTTCCCGATGGTCCCTTCGGGCGAGCGCATCTGCGCGAGCAGCAGCGCCAGGTTCGTCGTCACCGCCGCCAGCCCTTCGGTCATCTCGCGGACGCTCACGCTGATCTCGTCGAGCTGCGACAGCGACTCGCTGATGGCCGGATTCGAGAGCGTGGAATCCAGCGCGGCCGCGGCGCCGTGCACCGCCGCCAGGGTCGACTCGGCGCTCGCGGCCAGCGGGCCCCCGCCCACACGCGCCACCACCGCCATGGCCCGCTCCGCGGCGGAGAGCGTGCGACGGATCTGGGCTGCCGTCTCGTCCGACAGGAGCGCCTGGGCCCGGAGCAGCGTTCTGGTCGCTTCATCGGTGAGCTCAACGGCGCTCGACGCCAGATCCGTCTCTCCCACGCCGGCGATGACCGCCTCGTCGGGCAACAGGTCCTCAGCGGTACCGGGCGTGTACGCCACGAACTTCGCGCCCAGGAAGTCGAGCGAGCGGACCGCAGCCGTGGCATCGACCCGAGGCCGGACGCGTCGCTCCACGTCGAGGCGCACCAGCACTCGGCCGACCTCTTCCAGTCGGACCTCCGCCACGCGACCCACCGTGACGCCGGAGATCATCACCGGGTCGCTCTCGGTCAGGCCGCTCACGGTCTGGAACTCGACCGACACCGCCACGCGACGACCGCCCCCGATCGACCGACCCGTGAGCCACATGAGACCCCCGACCATCACGGCGAGCGCAATGAGCACCAGCGCGCCGACGGTGATCTCCTGTTTGTAGTACAGGTCCATAGACGGCTCTACCTGATCACGGGCGTGCCGAAGTCCCGTTCGAGGAACTGCCGCACCGCAGGATCTTTGCTCTCTCTCATCTCGTCCGGTGTGCCGACCATGCGGATCTTCCCCTCCGCCAGCAGCGCCACCCGATCGCCTACGCGAAACGATCCCCGAACGTCGTGCGACACCACGATGCCGGTCACGCCCAACTCACCTTGGAGCTTCTGAATCAGCGCATCAATGATATCCGCATTCACGGGGTCCAGCCCAGAGGTCGGCTCGTCATAGAGGAGGTAGGTGGGATTGCCCGCGATGGCCCGTGCAATCCCCACCCGTTTCCGCATACCCCCAGACAGGTCCGCCGGGAACTTGTCCTTGGTCTCGGCCTCGAGGTTGACCAGATCCAGACACTCGCGGACCCGCTGCTGACAATACGCATCGTCGGAGGCGCAGTTCTCATCGGTGATCCCGAGGCGAATGTTCTCGAAGACGCTCATCGAGTCAAACAGCGCGCCGAACTGGAACACGTAGCCGATGCGCGTGCGCAGCGCGGCAAGCTCCTTGCGTTTCAGGAGCCGAACAGGGAGGTCGTCCACGAACACGTCGCCGGCGTCGGGGTGGATCAACCCGTTGATGTGCTTGAGCAAGACGCTCTTGCCGACGCCCGACGGCCCCAACAACGCGACGGTCTCGCCTTGGTGGACGAAGAAGTCCACCCCGTCCAGCACGACATTCTCGCCGAACCGCTTGTGCACGTTGCACAATTCGATCATTCCCAGGCCTCGGACCACCGGCGATCGTTCACGCCGCCTCCCTGTCGCTCTCCGCCACGTGAGTATCTTCCTCCGCGATGCCGACCCGCCTTCCTGCCAATGCGAACCGGTTCAAGCGCCGGCTGCTCGCGTGGTTCCGCCGCGACGGGCGCGACCTGCCATGGCGCCACACCAGCGATCCCTACCATGTCCTCGTCTCCGAGTTCATGCTGCAGCAGACCCAGGTCGCACGCGTCACGGACTTCTATGCGCGCTTCCTCGAGCGTTTCCCCACGGTCGCGATGCTCGCCGCAGCGCGCCCGCACCAGGTGCGCGACGCGTGGGACGGACTCGGCTACTACCGCCGCGCGGCCAACCTCCACCGGGCCGCGCGCACCGTGCTGCGGCGCCACGACGGCCGGATTCCCCATGCGCCAAACGAACTCCTGGCGCTGCCCGGCGTCGGTCAATACACCGCGGGCGCGGTGGCGAGCTTCGCCTACCACAAGCGGACCCCAGCCGTCGACACCAACGTCGCCCGCGTGCTGCGACGGGTGTTCCGGATTTCGGCCGCACGCCGCACACGCGGAGCGGGGACCCCGGAGCGGGGGGTGTGGGACCTGGCCGCCCGGCTGCTTCCCAGACGCGCCACCGTGGCCTGGGAGTTCAACCAGGCCCTGATGGACCTGGGCGCCCGCTTCTGCACGGCACGTCGTCCCCGATGCTCGGGGTGTCCGGTGAAGCCCGCGTGCCGCACCGGATCGCGCCACACCTGACGGTCCCGCGAGCGGTACCGCCCGGGGTCGCCCTCCGGCGGCCGAGTCCGCCACAGCGTGCCCACCTCGCATCACACCAAGAGGATCTGTGACAGGAACGCGTCGAGCGCGAGAATGAGCACCGAGCTGCTGACCACTGCGGCGGTCGTGGCCCGACCGACGCCTTCCGCCCCCTTCTGCGTGTTGAATCCCATGTAGCATGGCACCACGGTCACGGCGAGCCCGAAGAACACCGCCTTCACCATCGAATACCACAAGTCGTACGGCCTGAAGAAGTATCGGGCTCCGTAGATGAAGTCGGCGTTCGTGATATCGAGCGTCGACCGCGCCGCACCCCATCCGGCGAGAATGCCGGTCAGGTCGGCGAAGATCACGAGCACCGGCAGCATGAGCGTCCCGGCCACCACGCGAGGGATCACCAGATGGGAGATCGGCGAACGGCCGAGGCTCTCGAGCGCGTCGATCTGCTCGGTCACGCGCATGGTGCCAAGCTCGGCCGCATACCGCGCGCCGATCCGCCCGGCGAGAATCAACGCCGTGAGCACCGGACCCAGCTCGAGGATGATCGATTCCACGATCACACCCGCGGCGAAATAGACCGGGATGCTGCCGGTGAACTGGTACCCGGCCTGGAGGGACGTCACGCCGCCGGCGAACGCGGCCGTGAGGAGCACGATGAACAGCGACCCGGCTCCGACGTGGACGGCCTGCTCGACGGTTCGCGGCAGCCAGATGCGCCAGTCGGTGGCCCCGCGGAAGATCTCCAGCACGAGGTACGAGAACCGGCCCACGTGCGTCGCGACCCTCAGGGCGGCCCGACCCAAATGCCGTCTGAGGTCGAAGCGGTGCTCCTCGACCGGGATGCGCATCGCCTGCGACAGGCGCCACTGCTCCCGATCGCTCAACCTACGTTGGCCTCCGGAATGGGCGGCGGCACCGCACGGGCCCGCTCCTCAGAATACGTACCAGGAGAACAGCGAGAGGACGGCCAGGGCACCGGCCGCAGTCGAGATCACACCAAGACGACGCCGATAGATCGCGAAGGCCGGCGGGAAGTCACCGGTCTTCGACGCGACCGCGAGCGCCCCGGCCCGGACCGCCGTGGGCAGGCCCACGAACATGACCATCATTCCGCCAATGAGGCCGGTCACGATCATCACCCACAGCCGCGGTTCACGCATCATATCGCCCAGCCCGCCGGTGCTCATGGACATCATCAGCAACACGCCCGACCCGACGACCAGGAGCGCGCCCAGCCCAATCACCATGGTGTGCACCCGCACCAGAATGCGGTACGCGCCTGCTTGAACCTCGGGAGGCTCCTCCCGCGCCCCGAAGGCGACCACCAGCGCGGCGACCCCACCGCCGATCCAGAACGCCGAGCCCAGGATGTGACTGAAGAGCACCAGGGACACTACTCTGCCTCGCCGCCGATGAGTTCCGGCACCAACGGCTGTCGGCCGGCGAATCCGGCATCGACTTCGTGCCAGTGCGTGATCTCCTCTTCGCCCAGCTTCCAGCAGAGGAACACATCGCGGTCGCTCAACCGACTGTGGAAGTCCACGAGGCCGCCTTCGAACCCCTTGAAGATGCAGCCCACCGCCGACAACTCCTCGATGAAGTCGTTGATCCGCTGGGCCGTGCGGTCCACTTCCTCCCGCAGCGCCACCTGATCGGCGGTCTCACCCGCCTCGCTCGCGCTGCTGGCCGCGATCACCTCGTAGCGGAAGATGCAATCGCGCCACTTCTTGTACTCGGCCACGATGTCTTGCACGATCCGGCGGACGTACGGGATCGTGGCATTGGCTTCCTGGAGCGTGAAGTACTTCACCGCAGTTTCGGTCATGGGCCTGCCTCGCAGGGCGTAGGACGCGCTACGCGCCGAGTACCGCGCGCATCAGATGCGCGACGCCGAGTCCGAGATAGTTACCGACGCCGTAACCGACCAGGCCAACGGCGACTCCGGGAAGCAGTCGATCGGCGTAGCCGCGGGCGGTAGCCAGGGCCATCGCGGAGGCCGGCCCGCCGACGTTCGCCTGCGACGCTACGGCCAACGTAGGGAAGTCGAGCCCCAGGAGTCGACCCGCCCCGAAAAGTAACAAGCCGTGCGCCCCGACAACGAGCAGGGTGAAGTAGAACACGGGAGGGCCGACCCGAGCGATCTCCGCGAGGACCGACTGCGCGCCCAAGCTGGCCAGAAACAACTGCAGAACGTAATTGCCCCACACCGGACCCGCTCCCAACCGGCGAATGGGCCCGAACTGCGCCGCGATGAGCACCAGTGTCGTCAGCCACAGCACTTGCGGCAGCCGCGGCACCGCGGCTGCGAGCGCGCCCGATGCCCAGACCGCTCCCAACGCCAGCAACCCGACGAGCGCGGTCTCGGCCAGCGACACGGGATTGGGCGTGGTGGTGAATCGATGCAGCGGATCGGCACCCGCATCGTGAGGGGAGGGCAGCGAGTCATCGCGGACCTCGGGACCGGGCGTCCCGCCCCGGACCCTTCCCAGCGCCGGGAGCCCCAAGCAGACCATCATCCAGAGCGCGGTCGTGACATTGTCGGCCGCGATGGCCGCACTGAACAGGTCGGCGCTGGTGTCCACGGCCCGACCCACCGCGACCATGTTCACCCCGCCGCCGGTGTACGTTCCGGCGTACTGCCCCGCGAGCTTCCACACCTCCGGCCCAATCCCTTGGCGCACCACGAACGTGGCGCCGATCGCCCCCAGGACCGTGCCCAGCGCGCCCAGCGCGAAGGCCCCGAGCATGCGGGGTCCCGCACGGACCACCGAGTGGATGTCGACGCCCAGGAGCACCAGGGCGATCCCCAGGCTCACGCCGATATCGCCCAACGCATCGTACGCTTCGGACCGGTGCGGCAGGAGCCCGAGGTTGGACAGGACCAGGGCGATGAGGATCGCCAGCAGCGTCGACCCGAGCGCCCGCGCCGGCGCGTACCGTTCCTCGAGCTTGATGGACAGGAAGACGATGGCGGCCAGGCTGAGAAGAACCGCGAGCGGCGCGACAATCACTCCGTGGCCCCGGGTGCCGACGCCCGAAGTCGCGCCCAGGCGGTGGACGACTCCAGCGCCCGAGAGGCGGTCCGATAGCCCTCCTCGACGTACCGAACGATGTTGGCCAATGCGAACGTCGCTTGTCGCTCGAGCGGCGGCTCCACAAGCACGAGCGGTATGGACCGATCCTTCCAACGCTCGACGGCCTCATCCACTTGCGCAGCCATCAGCACGCGCATCGCTTCGTTATGCGCCCGCATCATCGGCGGAATGGAGGGCGGCTGGGCGGCCGCCGGCGCGGCAAAGGACGGGCCGACATGCACGGCGAACACCGCGTCCGGCTCGAACCCCCCCGCGACGTCTAGCGGCAAGACGGCTCGCAACCCGCCGTCGACATAGCGCCGACGTCCGATCTCCGCTGGCGGATAGAACAGCGGTAACGCACAAGACGCGTACAGCGCCTCCAGGAGGGGGACGTCGCTCCTTCCCCCCGACCCGAACAGGACCAGCTCGCCGGTGTCAATATCCACCGCCGTGATGGTGAGCGGGATCGCCAACTCCCCGAAGCCCCGGGCGGGCACCAGCGCCCCGATGGTGTCTCTGAGCGGCTGCTCGCGAAACAGGCTCCGAATGAAAGGACCCAGGAACACGGTCGGGGACACCCGCGCCACATCCTGCCGAGATATGTGCATCACGCGGTTCAAGACGTCATCGTAGCTCAGGCCACTGGCAAAACAGGCGGCCACGACGGCCCCCATGGACGTGGCCACGAACCGGGTCGGCACCACGTCGTGTTCCTCCAGCGCCCGAAGCGCGCCGACCTGGGCGGCGGCCTTCGCTCCGCCGCCGCTCAGCACGCAGATCAGGTTGGGACGCCCCATCTAGGATCCTCTCCGTGGTCGTTGCATCCGCTGTCGCCGCCTCGCCCCGGCCGCCTCGTAGCGGCGCCGCTCCTCATCGGTCTCGGGAACGACGGGTACCACCGGTCGCGGGCGCTCGTGCTCGTCGATGGCGACGAAGGTGAGATAGCAGCTGTTGGTGTGCCGGCGCTGCCGGGTCGCAATCTGCTCCGCCTCCACCCGGACCCCCACCTCCATGGACGTACGACCCACGTAGTTGACACTGGCCCGCGCGACCACCAGTTCCCCGACGTGGATGGGCTCCCGGAAATCGACGTGGTCGATCGAGACGGTCACGCACGGTCCTCCCGCATGCCGTATTGCCGCCACCGCCGCTACGCGGTCGACCAGCGACAGAATCACGCCGCCGAACACGTTGCCGAGGTTGTTGGCCATGTGCGGCATCATGAGCTCGGTCATGGTGGCCTGCGAGTCTCTCACCGGCCGGGGCGTGGCATCGGGCGTGCGTGTCATGGCGGCCATCCCGGGCACCGCCGACCGGGGGAGACGGAGGAGAGGGGAGGGCAAGGGAAGGAGGGCGACGGGAAGCCGGCGGCCGCGGCAGGGTACCGGCGCCGGGCGCTCGCCGAGATGCGGGCACAGCGAGATCCTGCTCTCCTCCTCCCCCTTCCCCCCTCCTGCATCAGTAGTCCACCGGTCGCAGGTAGCTCTCGCCGATCGCGGTGCTGCTCACCATCGCAACTGTCGGCAGCCGCCGCTTCCAGTGCGTCGCGTGCAACCGGCGGTTCACGACGTCGACGTCCTCCACCGCGAAGCCCTTCGCGACCACCTCGTCCCGCCCCAATCCGATCAACAGCCAATGCAGGATGCGATCGAGCCTGGCATAGGTGATCCCGAGATCCGCCTCGTCGGTTTGGTCCTTCACCAGGTCCGCACTGGCCGGCTTCGAGAGGATCGCGGCCGGCACGCCGAGGTGCTCCGCGAGCAGCCGGACTTGTGTCTTGAACAGGTCGCCCAGTGGGTTGACCGGCGGCGCGTCGTCACCGTGCCAGGTGAAGTAGCCCATGAGTCGCTCCGTCTTGTTGCCCGTTCCGAGCGGGAGCGCCCTGTGCTTCGCCGAGAGGTCGAACAAGGTGATCATGCGCATTCGTGCCATCACGTTGCCGCGTCGCGCGGGGTCCGCGTCTCTGTCGGCCGCCTCCAGATAGGCCTCAACCGCACCGGTGATGTCGACCGTCACCAACTCGATGCCCAGCTGCGCCGCGAGGTCGGCAGCGTGCTCCAAGCTCTCGGGACTCGACGTCCGGTATGGCATCCGAACCCCGATCACGTTGTCCGGGCCCAACGCCCGGGCCGCGAGGATCGCGGTCACGGAGCTGTCGACCCCGCCCGAGAGCCCCACGATCCCTCGTGCAAACCCTCGCCGGCGCACGACTTCGTCCTGAAGGAACGCGACCAGCCATCGTGCGGTGAGCTCGGCGTCGATCACCATCGGATCACCGCACGCGGCCGGCGGGAGAATAGGGTGATCCGCCGCCTCCGCCGGCGCCACACCATCGGTGGGCTCCCCCTCGCCATACTCCAGGGCCGGTCGCGGCCCATCCGCGCTCCGCAGGAGACTGTGGAACTGCGTCTCGAGGTCGGCGAGTAAGGGCTGTTCGAAGCGCGCTCGAGTGATCACCTCGCCGTCAAGCGTCGCCATGAGCAGGGATTCCTCGAACAGGGGGCCGCGCACCACAATGGCGCCCTGGGGGTCGACCACGAGCGAACTGCCCTGGAGGCCTTTGCCCCCCTCGAATCCGGCAAGCTGCGCGCATGCGACATACATCCCGTGCTCGCTGGCGATCTGCCGCGCCAAGACCTCCCATCGCCGCACGCTCATCGGCCGACGCTCGGCGTCCGAGGCATCCTCGGGATCTTCCGTGACCCCCCGGGCGGGCGACGCGCTGGGAACGATGAGCAGTTGCGCGCCGTCCAGCGCGGCTAGCGTGGGGATGATCGAATGCCAAGCGTCCTCGCAGATGGCCAGGGCGGCCCGGCCCCACGCCGTGTCGAAAGCGTGCACCGCATGCCCACGCTCCACGAACCGCTCCTCGTCGAACAACCCGTACGTCGGAAGGAACACTTTGCGGTGGACGTGGCGGATGCCCACGTGGGCACCGCCCAGCGAGGCGTACACCGCCGAGTTGTAGTAGCGGTTGCGGAATTCCTCATAGAAGCCGATCGCCACCTCGAGGGGGGGAGCCCCCGAAAGGGCGTGCTGCGCGGCGAGATCGCGGAACAGGGTGCCGGCGGTGACGGCAACTTCCCGCACCCCTCCCTCGACGAAATAGCCAGTCAGCGCCGCCTCGGGAAAGACGATGAGCCCCGGGGGGTCCCCCAGCCCGGCAACCTGTGAGAACACACCGCCAACGCGACGCAGGTTCGCCGCATAGTCGGCCTTCGTGGGCCTCAGCTGCGCGATCATGAGCCGAAGCGTCGGCATGGTGGGGAAGATAGTGGTGGACGCGGATCGACGGTACGAGACGACAGACGCGCGCCGGCGCGCGCCGACGCTCTCAGGGACGCTCTGCCGCCGGCCGGAACAGGGGCCGTCCGTACCGCCCCCGGCCAAACACCCCGATGGCGTGTTGTGCCGCGGGCGAGACCAGGTACAGCTGCAAGGCCCGCGCGCCGCGGAGATTCACCCACGGGAAGCGACGTGGATGCACCAGGATCACATGGTATGGGTTGCTCAGCAGGGAATCGCCCTCGACTAGTATCTCCAGATCGAGCGGCGATCGATGGCTCAGTAGCGTACCGATATCGGTGAGCGTGTACCCGCCGAGCTGGTTCGCAATCTGGAGTGTGGCACTCATCCCTTGACCGGCCTCGCGGTACCATGGCCGGACGGGCTGGATCCCCACCAGGTCCCACAGCCGCCGCTCTTTGACGTGGGTGCCGGATCGGTCCGCGCGCGACACGAACAGCGCCTCGGTGCCGGCCACCGCCCGGAGCGCCTCGAGTACCGAGCGGCCGCGAACTCCCGCCCGGTCACTCGCCGGCCCGACCAGCACGAACTCGTTGTGCATGAGTGGCGCCCGGAGCACGCCGAATCCCGCCCGCACGAACTCGATCTCGCCCGCCGGGTCGTGGACGATCAGCAGGTCGGCCTCGCCCCGCCGCCCGAGCTCCATGGCTTGTCCGCTCCCCACCGCGATCACCTTGACGCGGTACTCGAGTGCCGCCTCGAACGGCGGGAGCAGAGCCTGTAACAGCCCCGCGTCACGAACCGAGGTCGTGGTGGCCAAGACGATCTCGCGATCGGCGGGCCGCTCCTGTGCCGCGGCACCGCCGACGGTCGCGACGAGCGCGACGAGCACGATCCTGGCCGCACCGCCGTGTGGCGTCAGGTCCACCGCTCCATCAGTCATGCCTGAGGCTTGTGGGCCACGCCGCGACCCGGCCCCCGAGCAAGGGTCGAGGCGTGGATGCTACGGCGTGAAATCCGGGCCACCGCCCTGCGCCGCGTTCGGCGCGGTGTCGAGCGGCACGGGAATCGGGGTGCGGGGCCGGGCTTCCCCCTCCTCGTCGCCGATCCAGCGCCCCAGGGTCACCGAGGCGACGATGAGCAAGAGCAAGAGCCCCAGTCGAACGATGCGGCGCCGAAGCGAGGGGGTGAGTCGCCGGCGCAGCGCCACGACCTCACGCCGCAACTCGCCTTTCTCGGCGGCCTTCTCCACTGCCTGCACGAGATGCAACATCTCGATCGGCTTCGTGAGGAAGTTCTCGGCGCCCAGGCGCATCGCCTCGACCGCCGATTCGACGTCGCCGTAGGCGGTCAGCATGATGACCATGGCGCGCTTCTTGCGCAGCACTTCCAGCACCTCGAGACCGTTCATCCCGGGCATGAAGAGATCGAGCACGGTCACTTCGGGACGCACCTGCTCCCAGAGGGCGATGCCCTCCTTCCCTGACGGAGCTCGATGGACTCTGTGTCCGACCTTCTCGAAGTAGTCCCCGAGCGTCCTCAGAACATCTGGATCATCGTCGATAAAGAGGACTGTGTGGGATGCCACGCCGCCCCTCTCGGGCTGGTTCCGCTGCGACCGCTGCTCTAATTAGAAGAGTTCCACTTGCTCGCGCAACATCTCCGGCGGCACCGGCTCGAGTCCCACCTGGCGCTGCAGCTGCCGCACGCTATGCGGGGCGTGACCTTCATAGTGGTTGTCCACGTACCCGAAGATGGTCCGGACCCGAGACTGCAAGGTTTGTAGCAGCTCGGCCCAGAATTCGAGTTCCTGATCACGCTCCAGTTGGGGATGCGAGAAATCGGTGAACCGGCGGTCCCCGCCCAGCCACCGGACATAGCCGAAGTCCGCGGTCGGCTCGATCGCCAGCTCCGCCATCATTTCTCGCGGA
>CAYGCN010000089.1:11096-12968 GCA_964348385.1 uncultured Gemmatimonadaceae bacterium | reverse complement strand
CGACTCGGCTGGATGGCCACGACAAGGTGACCGGTGCCGCGCAGTACGCTGGGGATATCCGCCTGCCCGGCATGCTGTACGCCCGCATCCTTAGGCCGCCGGCGCATGGGGCTCGGCTCATCCGAGTGGACACGAACGCGGCCCAGCTGCTGGCCGGGGTGACGGTCGTGAATCAAGATGGGCTCGTGGCGGTGCTCGCCGCCGATCCGGAGACCGCGGACGCCGCGCTGAAGCTGGTCGACGCCGAGTTTGACGTGCCATCGCCATCGGTCGATACCGAGAGCATCTTCGCGCACCTGGTGGAGGCCGCGCCGGCACCGGCCACGCCTGATGCCGCCGGTGACCTCGCCCTCGGCCGCCAGACGAGTGCGAAGACGTTCGACGTGACGTATTACAACGGCTACGTCGCTCACGCGCCGATGGAGCCGCACACGGCCCTGGCCGAGGTCAAGGACGGCAAGGCGACCGTGTGGTCATCCACGCAGGCCCCGTTCAGCCAGCAGACCACCATCGCGCGGGCGACCGGGTTCCGTCCGGACGACGTGCGGGTGATCACCCCCTACGTGGGCGGAGGCTTCGGTGGCAAGGTGCCGGGCCAGCAGGCCGTGGAGGCCGCGCTACTCGCCAAGATCACCGGCAGACCGGTGCAGGTCATGTGGACGCGAGCCGAGGAGTTCTTCTACGACACGTTCCGTCCCGCGGCGGTGGTGAAGCTGGTGTCCGGCATCGACGCGGACGGCAAGCTCACGCTCTGGGATTACCAGGTGTACGGGGCCGGCTCGCGCGGCTCGGACGTGTTCTACGACGTGCCGAACCGCAGCGTCAGGGTGTACGGCGAGTGGCGCGGAGGCCCGGACGACTACCACCCGTTTGCCGTCGGGGCATGGCGCGCCCCGGCCGCCAACACCAACCGGTTCGCTGCGGAACAGCAGATGGACGTGATGGCCGCGGCGGCAGGGATGGACCCGCTGCAGTTCCGCTTGAAGAACACGACGGATCGTCGCATGCGGGCGGTGCTCGAGGCGGTGGCGACGGCGTGTGGCTGGACGCCACACGTGGCGCCGTCCTTGACCGGTCGTGGCCGCGGCATCGCATGCGGCATCGATGCCGAGACGTACGTCGCGCTTGCCGCGGAAGTGAACGTGGATCGCTCGACGGGAGCCGTGGCGGTGGACCGAGTGGTGTGCGCGCAGGACATGGGGCTCGTGATCAATCCCGACGGCGCGCGGATGCAGATGGAAGGCTGCATTGCCATGGGGCTGGGCTACGTGTTCACCGAGGAGGTCCGGTTCGAAGGTGGGAAGGTGCTCGACGCCAACTTCGACACCTATCACCTGCCGCGCTTTTCGTGGATGCCGACGATCGAGACGGTGTTCGTGGAGAACGACACGCTCCCGCCCAAGGGTGGCGGGGAGCCGGCGATCATCAACATGGGTGCCGTGATCGCAAACGCGGTGTTCGACGCCACCGGGGCGTGGATCCGGCGGCTGCCGATGACGCGTGAGCGGGTGCTCGAGGCGCTGCGGAAGGCCTGAGCACGACCACTTGCTGCGGGCGGGGCGGGACCACAACTTGGCCTCGGGGGCGATTGCCCCCGGCCAATGTACCCGGCCGCCGCGGCTGACTTCAGGAGGCATCCATCATGGTCGAGGGACTGGAACGGCTCGCGATCTTCGAAGGTCTGACCCCGGAGCAACTGCGCATCATCGGGGAGCGGTGCGAGGTCACCGCCGTCAAGCGGGGTGAGACTGTTTTTCAGGTCGGCGACCCGGCGCAGTATCTGCTCTTCGTCCGCTCCGGTCGGGTCGAGCTTCGGTTTCAGGTCATGTACGCCGGCGCCATCGATGAGTATCCGCTGGATACCGTGACCGC
>CAYGCN010000089.1:6175-11086 GCA_964348385.1 uncultured Gemmatimonadaceae bacterium | reverse complement strand
CGCGAATGGCGCATGTGGCTGGTCGGCAATGATCCCCCCGCACAAGTACACACTCACCGCGTGTGCGGTTGAGGATTCGGAGCTGCTCCGCGTCAAGCAGACGGATCTGCAACAGTGCTGTGATGCGGATCCGCGGATGGGCTACGTCGTCATGGGCAACATCGCGCGCACCATCGGTGCCCGCTACGAACTGGCCCGCCAGATCCTGGTGGGCGAGATCCAGGCCAACCTGAAGCAGCGGGATCCCTTGGCGTAGCGCAGGACCGAGAGATCCAGCCCTTCGACAGGTACCTCGCTCTGCGGCTGCGCTCAGGTCTCAGAGGATGAGATCAGCGTCGCCCTCGGCGTTCGCCGATTCACCGGGCGGCGGAGCACTGTCCAGCCGCGCCAGCCCCACTGCCTCCTCGACCTGTTCCACCAGCACAGCGATCTCGCCCCAACAGCGGGTATAGACGCCGATCAGACGCTCGGCTGCCCCGCCGGCATGAGAGAGAATCTCGATGCTCGCGGGCGGTGGCGAGGGCACCACGAACGCCCCCACGCTCATCGCATCTCGAGCATGGTCGAACGGATAGGGGAACGGCTCGAGATCGCCTCGCATCCGTTTCACCATATCGTGGGTCTCGTTGATGAGGCGCGTCGCGTGATCCTGGAAGCGCTCGTCCTCACGGTAGGCATCGGCTTGACCCACCATCAACGAGAGGCGCAACAGGTTGTCCCGAAGGTTGCTGAGGAAGAGCCAGGCAGCGGCAATCGCCTGCAAAGTGTAGGCAGACGCGCGGTAGTCAGACGGCGTCGGGACGGCATCGAGCTGCGCCATCACCTCTGGGTGGCGCGCGAGTGACACCGCTCCGTCCACTCGGAGGCTGATGGCGTCCACCACCGGCGCAAGTGCGGCGCGAACCGCCCGCCGTTCCTCCTCGATCTCCCGCTCCAGCCGGCGCAGGCTGTCCAGGTCCGTGGCCGGCAAGTCCAGATCCTTCGGCAGTCGCATCCCGGCTTCCTGGCAGAGGAGGGCCGTGAGCAACCGGATCCTTCGTTGGTGCACGCGTTCGCCCCATGCGATCAGCTCCGGTATTGAACCCCGCACGGCCTCCACGCGCTTGCGCGCCTCGACCAGCGTAGCCAGCCCCGCTGCGACCGTCGCTGGCGCCTCGTGCTCGAGACGGGCCGGCGCGACGCCGAACTGCAGCACGGCCGCAGACAGCAGGACGCGCGTTGTGGCTTCGTGTTGCCGCACCAAGGCGTCCATACCGTGTACCGCATCGTCGGTCGTCATCGACGCGAGGTCAGCGAGGCGATCGCCCAATTGAAGCCGGTAGGTTTGGCCGGACGCGCGACGGGAGATGTCGGCGAAATCGCGGAATAGTCGCGATGCCGGAAGCGTACAGGTGATCTTGGCGGCCAGGCCCAGCGCCTCAGCTGCTCGGATTCGGTCGGCGTGCGATGGATGGGTGTCGAACAGCTTGGTGCGCTCGCCGAGCAGGTGCTGCTCGAGGTTGGCCATCACCTCGTGATGCCCGGCCAATCGCCGGGCGTGCGCTTCAGTGAGCGCGGGCAGATCGTCCGGCAACCGACCGTCGTCCAGCAGCGCATTCAGATGCGCGCTGGCTTCATTGACGGCGACCGCCTGGAGCCCGAGTCGGAGAAACGTCGGTTTGAAGCCGTCACTTCCGGCGACTTGGATGAGATAGCGGTCGGCATTGTACTCCATCTGTCGCGAAAGGTAGGCCGACATGGCGTGGCCCACGTGCATGAGGACCCAGAGTACGCGACGCGACACCATCACGGACAGCTGCGCGAGCATGATCGGGAATTGCACATAGCCGGTCTTGGCCGTTCGAGACCAGGTATCCAGCTGCACGTCCCACTCATCCCGCTCGAACACGACGCGTGCGAACCAGTGATTCACTGACCCGATCAGATAGGTCAAGCGCATGGCCACGGCCTGCGTGAAGTGGCCGAACTCGTGCGCCACGATTCCGGAGAGCTGCCGTACGTCGAGGCCCGCCACGAGTGGCAGACCCAGGGTCAGCACGAGGTCGCTTCCCATCATGCTCCGCACGCCGCGACGGAAGCTGGCCGATGCGTTGACCTGCATGTCGATCCGGATTTCAGTCGGAGCAGGTGCGCCGACGGCTCGGCACAGTCGTTCGATGAATGCGTGCAGCAACGGCTCGCGCGCGCGGTCCAGCGTGATGGGTAGTGGTGGAGCAGGTGGTCGCGCGAAGATCGGCTTCACCATGAAGAGGGCACCGGTCAGGCCGGCCACCAGAGGCGCCGCATACGCCACCCCCCGCCACAAGGCGGCTCCACTGCCCTGGAAGAGGATCCCCGGCGCGTGCACCGCCCAGAGCCCTGTGCCGGCCATGATGGCCCCGATCAGCGCGACGTACAGGATCGGGAGCAGCAGCATCCCGAACGCGACCGCCACGAGGCCGGCCTGGTATGCGATTGAGATACGTGCAGGCTCGATCTCGATAGCGGCCGCGTCGAGCAGTTCCGCGTCGGCCTTCGTCGGGTCTGTCAGTGGGGGAGGTCCGGTCATCGTACGATTGGGGCGGTCATCGAGGCTCCACGCAACGGTTTCGCCAGGGATGCAGCCGGGCAGGCGCAAGAACTAGTCGGAGCGTTGAGACCTCCTTGGCCGGGCCCGTCCTACTTCACTCCCACCTTCCCGATCAAGTCGGCGAAGCGCGGATCGCCACGCAACGGGGCGTATCCGGGGTCGATATGCAGATAGATGAGCCCCGCGGAGCGAGCGGTGAGGGCTTCTCCAAGGGCTGCGAATGCGCGATCCAGGTCGCCGACCGCGGCGTAACCCATTGCCAGGATCTCACCGCGCAGATACTGCTCCTTGCCCTGGTCCTCGAGCCGCCGGAGAATGGCCTCGGCTTCCTCCCGCTCGCCCAAGGCTGCCAGAGCGCGCACGATGAACGCGTCATAGGATCGGACCGACGACGGCAGCGACTGGCCACGCTGATACCATGTGAGCGCCTCGGCAGCGTTGCCGAGGCCGAGGTGCGCCGATCCGATGTTGAGATACGCCTGAACGTATCCGGCATCGATCTCCAGCGTCTTCTGGCTCTGTTCGATGGCGGCGTCATGATCACCGCGATAGAACAGGAATCGGCCCAGCCAGCGGCCAAAGTGCGGTGATAGCGGATCGAGCACGAGTGCCTGCCGCATCTCGTGAATTGCCTCGTCGAGCCGTCCGACGGACGGGAGCACCGTTCCGAGCACGAAGTGCGCTTCGGCCGAATTGGGATTGAGCTTCACCGCCTTACGAAGTTCCCGCTCGGCCCCAGCGAAGTCCCATTCGTACCAACACAGGACCTTCCCCAACGCCGTGAAGGCTTCTGCGAGCGACGGCTCGAGGTCCAAGGCACGTGTCGCAGCCGCCTTGGAGCGCGGATAGGCCTCGTCTGGGACCATCCAGTCGTCTGCCAACATCGCCCAACAGTCGGCAATGCCGGCGTGGGCCCGCGCGTATCCCGCGTCCTGCTCGAGAGCGTGCTGGAACAGCTCGATGCCTTTGCGAAGGTCGGCGTCGGTGAACTTGTTGTAGAAGAACCGCCCCTTGAGGTAGAGGTTGTACGCCTCGAGGTTTTCGGTTGCGGGGACCACCAGGGCGCCGGTCTCTCCACCGAGCTGCAGTTTCAGCGCCTCCACGATGGCCCGCGAGATCTCGTCCTGAATGGCAAACACGTCCTCGAGCTGCCGATCGTATGTCTCCGACCATAGGTTGTAGCCGTTGAAGACGTCGGTGAGCTGCGTCGTGATGCGGATCCGATTTCCGACCTTGCGCACGCTGCCCTCGAGCACCGTTCCCACTCCCAGCTTTTCGCCGATTTCCCGCACGTCGACGTCCTTTCCCTTGAAGGCGAAGCTCGACGTGCGCGACGCGACCTGAATACCAGGGACCTTACCGAGCACGTTGATGATCTCCTCGGTCATCCCGTCGCTGAAGTACTCGTTCTCCGGATCGGCGCTGCGGTTGGCGAGCGGCAGTACGGCAATCGACTTCTTGTCGAGGGTGGCCCGCTCCACGGCGGGTACACCCTGTGGTGGGCTGCCCGCGCCACTCTGGACTTCCCGGAGGGCCGCGGCGAACTCGGCGGCGCTGGGGAAGCGATCCACCGGGGTGCGGGCCAGCGTCCTGGTCACTGCCTCGTCCAGCGGCTCCGGCACGTCGCGCATGGCGCTGACCTTGGGAATCGGCGCCAGGAACCGCTTGGTGATCACCGCCTGTGCCGTGGGGCCGGTGAAGGGCTGCTCCCCGGTGAGCATCTCGTAGAGCACGCAGCCCAGGCTGTACAGGTCACTGCGGCCGTCCACGTCGTGCTCGGCCGACGCCTGCTCCGGACTCATGTAGGCCGGTGTGCCGATCGCGATACCGGTCTGGGTGATGCTCCCCTCGGCGGCGCTCGCCGCCTTGCCGATGCCGAAGTCGGCCACGAGGGCCGACCCCTCGTGCAGCAGAATGTTCTCGGGCTTGATGTCGCGATGCACCACGCCGTGTCGGTGTGCGTAGTCCAGTGCCGAGGCGACTTCCTGGGTGATGCGCAGCGCCTCGTCCAGCGGGAGCTGGCGCTCCCGGTCGAGCCGCTCGCGGAGCGACTTGCCCTCCATGGTCGGCATGACGTAGAACAGGAGACCGGCCGCCTCGCCCGAGTCGTAGAGCGGCAGGATGTGAGGGTGGGTCAGGCCTGCGGCGATCTTGATCTCGCGCAGAAACCGCTCGGCGCCAATCTCGTGTGAGAGCTGCGGCTTGAGAACCTTGAGGGCGACGTGACGGTCGTGCCGCTCGTCGTTGGCGAGGTAGACCACCGCCATCCCGCCCTCGCCCAACGGGCGCTCGAGCGTGTAGCGGCCCCGCAGGGCGTCCTGAAAGCGGGTCTCAAAGTCAGG
>CAYGCN010000089.1:0-6052 GCA_964348385.1 uncultured Gemmatimonadaceae bacterium | reverse complement strand
TGTGCAGCGCGGTATGAGCCTGAGGAACCCCCGAGTGGGTTCGTCTCCGGCACCTAGTGACCCAGGGCGGCGGGATCCCCCAGGGCAATCCGCCCTCGGCTCAGGCGTACCGCACCGCGACGCTCGAGCTCCTTGAGCAGCCGGCTCACGACCTCGCGGGCGGTCCCCAGCTCGGCGGCGATCGCTTCATGCGTGATGCGGAGGACCGGCTGCGACCCCCCGGCCTCACGGAACCGGGCACCGAGGAATTCGGTGAGCCGTTCGTCGACGCGTCTGAACACGATCTCTTCGAGCAGTGCCATGACGTCGGCGAGTCGCGACGTGAACAGTCCGAACACGAACTCGCGGATGGCCGGGCTCACTTCGACCCAGTGATGCAATAGCTGTCCCGGAAAGACGACGGCCTCGAGTGCCTCTTCCACGACCGCCGATGCGGGATAGCCACGTCGTCCGAGGATGCTCGCCACGGTGAGCAGGCATACCTCGCCGGGGGCAACGTGGTACAGCGTGATCTCACGGCCCGTGCCGCCGGACTTGTACACGCGGATTCGGCCGGCACCCACCAGCGCGAAATGCTCCACGACCTCACCGCCGTGGAACAGCGTGCTCCCTGCGGGGAAGCGGCGCGTCACACCGGACCGCACCATTTCCTGTCGAATCGGCGCCGCCGCCCGCTGAAATGCGCGAAACTGCCCCAGAATCTCCTCTTTCCGCATCCGCGGCGTCCTCGAGCGAGTTGCTCGCGTAACTTGCGGCGGCGCATGCCCGCGCGTCAAACACAACGGGGCCTCCCGAGGGAGGCCCCGTGGGGGGACGAGCGGATGGAGACGGGTCAGCGGCCCTGTGGAATGGTGATCTGGCCGCGGATCTCACCCCCAGGGTGTTGCTGGGTGTGGACGTTTACATACCCCATGTCATGGTCGAGCACTGACACCAGATCGGCCAACGTCATGCCTGCCAGGGGACCGACGAGATCCGCATCGGTGATGGCACCGGTCGCCAGCACGCCCTGGAACCGCCCCGGAATGAGCTGCGGAGGAGGCCCCGAGGGATAGAGCCAGACCGCGACCGGACCATTCTGACCGGGCGGCGCGATATGGATGTGCGCCATGAGCAAGTTCTCGATATTGGCGACGTTGAGCTGGTAGCTGAGCACGGCGCCATCGGTGGACAATTGGAACTTCGCCACGCCACGGCCCTGACTGTCGGTCCCGGCGTCCTCACTCGACAGGACGGCGACGAAGTTCCACCGGGTGGCCGGTTCGTCCATGCCGGTGCCGGGATCGGCGTGGTGCGCGAGCACGGTCTCCGTGCCCAGCGCTGGGGCCGCGGCGTCCCGCTCGGCACAACCGATCAGGAGTACCGTCGCGACGACGCCTAGGGCGACTGTCCAACTGGCCTTCATGGTGACCTCCTCGGGAGGGTGGCACGTTGCGATCTCCTGAAAGTGTAGATCGAAGCCCGATTCCCTTCCGTGACTTGGTCACGCTGGACAAGAAAGGGCGCCGGAAGCAGTCCCGGCGCCCTGAGGCGTGACGCAGACTTCCGGTCGCGCTAGTCCCGGCCCAACTCGCTCCACAGATACGCGAACTCGAGGGCGCCCATGTATGCCCGCTGCCGGTTGGTGGTCGCGGCCGCATGTCCGCCTTCGGTGTTCTCGTAGTAGAGCACCTCGTGTCCCTGATCCGTCATCTTCGCGACCATCTTGCGCGCGTGGCCCGGATGCACCCGGTCGTCGCGCGTCGACGTGAGGAAGAACACTCGTGGGTATGCACGGTCGGGATGCACGTTGTGGTACGGCGAGTACCGACGGATGTACTCCCACTCCGCTGGGATGTCCGGGTTGCCATACTCCGCCATCCACGAAGCGCCGGCGAGCAGCTTGTTGTAGCGCTTCATGTCCAGCAGCGGCACTCGGCACACAACCGCGCCGAACAGATCGGGCCGCTGGGTGAAGGCCGCCCCCACGAGCAATCCGCCGTTGCTGCCGCCGCGGATACCCAGACGGGCCGGAGACGTGATGCCGCGGGCGATGAGGGCCTGGGCCACCGCGATGAAATCGTCGTACGCGCGCTGACGATGCTCCTTGAGCGCCGACTGGTGCCACCGCGGCCCGAACTCACCGCCCCCGCGGATGTTCGCCAGGACATAGACGCCACCACGCGACAGCCAGGCCGATCCGATGGTCGCCGAGTACGACGGCTCCATGGAGATCTCGAACCCTCCATAGCCGTACAGCAGCGTCGGATTGGCACCGTCGAATCGCAGGTCCTTCCGGTGCACGACGAAGTATGGGATCTGTGTCCCGTCCTTCGACGTGGCCTCGAACTGCTGCGCGGTGAACGGCTCGGCGTCGAAAAACGCCGGAAGACTCTTCACTCGCTTCACCGTCGTTGTTCCGTCGGTATTGGTCGCGAGGTACAGCGAGCTCGGAATCAGAAAGCTCTCGAAATTGATGAAGTAGGTATCCGAGTTCTCGTCGGCGCTGCCGAGCCGTATCGTCCCGAGCGCCGGCATGTCGACCGATTGTCGTATCCACCTTCCGTCGTGGAACCGGTACTCGTACAGCGTGCTCCGAACGTTCTCGAGCATGTTCACGAGCAGGAGGTTCTTGGTGGTGCTGACGCCGGAGATGGACGACCGCTCGTCCGGAGCCACAATGACCGTGAAGTCCTTCGATCCGGCAAGGAACGCGTCGAGATGGATACTGAGTAGTGCCCCTTGCGGGTACGGTGTGCCGCCGACGTCCCAGTCCGACTTGAGCTGCACCAGGAGCTGCCTCTTGAACACGCCGTACGGTGAGGCGTCGGCCGGGAGGTCGAGCTTCACCAGCTCGTTCCCGCGGCGGAGGTACGTCTCGCTCGTGTAGAACGTCATGGCCCGCGTCAGGATCTCGTAGCGGCCTTCGGGCGTGTGCTGCACTCCGCCCCAGAGCCCCATGTCGGTCGTCGTCGCTTCGAAGATCGTTTCGGCTTCGCCGAGTGCCGTGCCGCGCCGCCACAGCTTCGCGATGCGCGGGTAGCCCGACGTCGTCAGGGAGCCCTCGCCGAAGTCCGTGCCGACGTAAAGGGTGTTCTCGTCGAGCCATGACACCCCCCCCTTGGCCTCCGGAAGGGAGAAGCCCCCGTCGACGAATCGGCGCGAGGCTGCGTCGAACTCCCGGACGACGACGGCATCGGCGCCACCCCGGGAGAGGTTCACGACGCAGGTGGTATAGGCAGGGTAGAGGCAGTTGGCGCCTTTCCAGACCCAATTCTCACCTTCGCCGGCTACCAGCGCATCGAGGTCCAAGACGACTTCCCAACTCGGTGACGGCGTCAGGTAGTCGGTGAGCGACGTGCGTCGCCAGATACCCTTCTCGTGATCGGCGTCCTGCCAGAAGTTGTAGACGTATTCGCCCGAGAACCACACGTACGGGATCCGGTCACTGGAATTCAGAATGGACAGGTGCTGCTCGTAGATGTCGTGGAACGCCGGTTGAGCTTCCAGCTGTGCGACGGTCTCTGCACTGCGGGCTCCGACCCATTCGAGGGCTCGAGGTCCCTCCACCTCCTCCAGCCAGAGGTAGAGATCGTCCTGCTGCTGCGCGGCGAGCGGCGTCGCAACGAGCACGGTGAGCGCCCACATCCAACATGCTGATGGCTTCATCAGAGATGCTCCTGCTGACGGGTCGGGAGTGAATGCCGGAAGTCTCCCAGATCAGCCGGGCTGGCGCAAGGCGCGGCCACGGAAGCAAGGTGTACCCAAGCCCCGCGATAGGCTGGAAGCGGTCGCCGCCCCGACATCACGCTGCTTCGGGGCGAGGTCGTGATGGCTTGTCAGGCCACGGCGCGCCGCGACCCCGCTGAGTGGCCCGCCGGTTGATGAGCGACGGCAGCGAGGTTCAGCGCGCCCCCGATAGAGACATCAGGAATGCAGCGATGTCCGCGATCTGCCCAGCCGAGAGGAGGGGCCAGTCGACGGCCGTGCCTCCCTGTTCGCCCAGCAGCACGTGGTTCCAGAGTGCGGCGGTGATCGCGGCGGGCGTGGTGAACGGTGGCATGTCCCGGAACTCGGCCGCGCCGCCGGTCCCTCGACCGTCGAGAGTGTGGCACGCGAGGCACCCGCCGGAGCGGATTCGCTGCCGTCCACGTCGAGCATCCCCCGACTGCGTGAAGTACTTCACGGAGTAGAGATAGCCGACGAGGTCCGCCATCTCCGTTGGCGTGAGCGTGGGCACCGAGAGCCCGCGGGTGCGCATGGATGCCGTCATGGCCGGCGCCTTGTTCCACATGGACGCGGCGAACGTGAGAAGGCTGCCGCTCACGCCCCGATCGGCGAGATCCGGAGCGGCGTGAGCGCCAAGTCCTTCAACGTCATGGCAGGTGTTGCACGTCTTCTCGACGAACACCTGACGCCCCTCTCCTGCCAGCCCGGGAAGGACGTACGACGGTCCCGAGGGAAACCCCTCCCTGTCCGCCTTGATGTAGGCGATCAGATCCCGCAGCTCGGTGGAGCTGAACCGTGGCCTGGCAATGCCCCGAGCCTGCATCGCATTGGTCATGGCCGGGCCATGATTCCACATGGCCGTCGCGAACTCGATCGGTGCCCGGACCGTGGGGGACGTGCTGAGGCCCGGACCGACCACGCCGCCGACGCCGCCAACCTGATGGCACAGCACGCATCGCTTCTCTTGGAACAGATCGTGGCCCCTGATGGTGTCGCCGGGTGTGTCGAAGTAGTCCAGCGAGAACAGAAAGGCGATTAGGTCGCCGGTTTCTCGTTCAGACAGGTGGGGTTCGCTGATGCCCAGCTCCCGCATGCGCACTACCATTGCCGGCAAATGGTTCCACATCGCGGCCGCCAGGTCGTAGAACGTGCGGGATTCGGGAGAACGCGCGAGGTCGGGTCCTTCGGTGCCGCCGAGCCCGTCGATCGCATGGCATTTGACGCATCCTTCGCTGCCGAACACCCGAGCGCCGGCCATGGCGTTTTGGGTGGGGAGGCGGCGCTCCTGCGCTTCCGATACGACGGGTCGGATGAGCGTCGGAGCGAGGCACAGCGCACCGATGAGGCACCACAGCGCCGGGGGGTTTCGGGTGGACAGGTGCGATCGCATTGTTGAGCCCTCCGTTGCGCAGAACCTACGTTCGCGCTGCTGCAGGCGACCCCGACCGTCAGCGTCCCGTCGTGCCCTCCCGTCCCCTCGAGGCCAGGCTTCGCAAATAGACCGACAGGTCCCGCATTTCGTCACCCTCGAAGCGGGGCCACTCCACGTGCGCCGATTGAATCTGTGCGTACATGGCGGGCGCATGGTCCCACATGGCCGTTGCGAGGCCGAGGGGGGTGCGGAGCACCTCCGACTGCGACAGATCGGGACCCGCCGCTGGCGCCTCCCCAATCGGATGACACGCGGCACAGCCCTTCGTGACGAACAGCTGCTCGCCCACCCGCAGATCGCCCGCCGTCTCATAGAATCGCAGATAGTACAGGAACGAGATCAGGTCGGCCATCTCGGTGCCGCGAAACCGCGGGAAGGGCACGCCGGCAGCCTGCATCGCGGCCCCCATCTGCGGCGAATGGTTCCAGAGCTGGCCCGCGATCTGCGCCACCCGCAGGCGTTCAGTCGCCGCCCGGAGATTCGGGCCGGCCGCCGTGCCTTGTCCCCGAGTTCCGTGGCATCGCGCGCACTGTTTTTGGACGAACACCCGCCGCCCATTGTCGGGATCGGGGGGCTGCAAGAACACGATATCGCGATCGGCAATGCCGGACGCCGAGCGTATGAAGGCCTGGATGTCGGCGATCTCGCGACCCACGAACTCCAGCGTGCCGAAACCTCGAGCCCTCTGCAAGGCCTGCATGTTGGGGCCGGCGTTCCACATGCCTTGCGCGAGTGCTATCGGCGCAATGAACCTGGCGTATCCGTCGAGGGCCGGACCGCTTCGCGCGCCGGATCCACCGACGGCGTGACAATCCACGCAGCGCTTGTCGCGAAAGGATCGATCTCCCTGCACTGGGTCGCCGGGCTCGTCGAACAGCTTCACGTAGTAGATGTAGCTGATCAGGTCGGCTA
>CAYGCN010000088.1:745-13008 GCA_964348385.1 uncultured Gemmatimonadaceae bacterium | reverse complement strand
AGAGCTCTCGATTCGTAATCGAGTGGTCGTCGGTTCGATTCCGACCGGTGGCTCTTGTTGTGCCGACCGATTTCTGACTGAGATCGATCAGGCCACGGCCGCCGGCACGCCGATCTCCCGGACGTCGAGCGGATCGCCCTTGCGCTCGTCCCGCACAAGATGAATCGCGCCCGTGTCACACTGGCCCTCGCACACGCCGCAGCCCATGCACTTGGCCCAGATCACCTCGGAGCGGCCGTTCACCCGCACGGCTTCAAATGGGCACACCTCCTCACACGTGCCGCACGCGATGCACGCGCCCTCGTCCACCTCGGCCACGTACCCCGACGACGCCACCATCGGCACGCCATGCTTCACCATCGCCTCGAGCCCACCGCAGCAGCACGTGCAGCAGTTGCAGATGGCGTAGAACTTGTCTCCGCACGCGTCCTTGAAGTACGCGGTGTGCACGTGGCCGCGGGCATGCTCGGCATCGAGCAACGCGAGCGCCTCCTCCTGCATGATGCGGCGCGAGCGATGGGGGTGATGCTCCAGCGTGAAGCGCCCGTCACCCACGAGCATGCAGACGTCCGTGGGCGTGCACGGATTCTCCCGCGCGTGCCGGCACGGACACTCCAGTACCGTCACCCCCGGGGGGCCCTTCAGCACGATGTCCCGCGCCTTGGGATACGGCACCACCTGCTCGAGGTCGGTGCGGCAGATGTCGTGGTCGAGCGTGATCACGGCGCGGGCCAGCTCCGTGGGGAGCACCTTGCCGTGATAGCGGTCCGCCCACCAGCGCTTGACGTCGTCCCCCATCCTCGGCAGGATCCGCAGCACGGCGAACCGGATGTACTCGTACGGCCAGCGGCCGTACACGTAGCCGTGGAGCGCATTGAGCAGGGAGCCACGACGTCCCGAGCCCCGTCGCTCCGTGAGCCCCGCCCGGGTGGACGGAAGCATCAGATGGCCACGCTCGCCGATCACCCACAGGACGCCGAGGGCGATCATGGGAACAAGGAAGACCGCAGCACCGACGACAACCCAGATCATCGTGTCACCTCCCCGCACGTCCCGGGTTCCACTTTCCAAAGTGTGCCCTCACGTGCAATCGCGACAGGGGCGAGATGATTCAGCGGGGTGGCGTCCGGCCACGTCCCGCCCCATCGTGTAGGGAGATGTCACACGACGCGCAGCGGGTCAGGACTGGTTCCGAGCCAGACACGGGGGCTGCCTCGGCACGGGCCATTCCGGATGAGGACCGGCGGGCCCTGCTGCGTCTGGCGCGTACGACGCTGGAACGCTACTGCACCGGTGGGGCGGTGCCCGAGCGACCACCGCTGACGCCGGCGCTTGAGACACCTCGAGCCACCTTCGTGACGCTGCGGCGACGCGGGACCGGTGAGCTGCGCGGCTGCGTCGGAGAGACCCGCGCCCGCGGACCGCTCGTCGAGTCGGTGATGCGCATGGCGATCGCCGCTGCCACCGAGGACCCGCGGTTTCCGGCGGTCAGGGCCGACGAGCTGCCCGGTCTGCACATCGAGATCAGCGCCCTCACGCCGATGGCACCGATCCGCCCCGAGGACGTAGTGGTCGGACGACACGGCCTGATGATCACGCGCGGGCCGGTGAGCGGACTGCTCCTGCCGCAGGTCCCGACGACGTATGGCTGGAGCAGGAGGCAGTTCCTCGCCGCGCTGTGTCGTAAGGCGGGCCTCCCGGAGGACGCTTGGCTGTCCAGTGACGCCGAGCTGCACGGATTCGAGTGCGAGATCTGGGAAGAGAACGATGAGCATGGGCCCGCGGCCGCTGAAACCTCCAAGCGCTGACGCGCCGTAGTGAAAGAAGAGGAGGAATTATGCTCGAGATTCTCGGACTGGCCGCGACAGGCGCGGTGAGCGTGTGGGGCTACATCCAATCGCGCCGGTACGTACGGCAGAAGCTCCGCTTCGTCGATGCCGTGAAGAAGCCGGCCGCGCCCGTGATCGCCGGGGCGGCAGCCGCCGTGATCGCGGCCCCGGTCGTGTGGCTCCTGCCGCTCGTCGGTGCCGGTAGCGCAATCCTCTTCGGTGCCGGGGTGGGTGTCGGCGTGCATCACGGGGTCAAAGACACCAAGCGCTTGCCGGGTCTCTGATCGGATCCTATAGTACGCAGTCCCGTTGCGGAGAGAGTCTGATTCGCGGGCGGTAGCACGCTGCGTCGCCGGGGCACGCGCGGAGGTGTAGTTCTTGCGCCAGAGAACGTACACCGCGGCACGGATCGGGAGCGCGACACTAGGGATGAACGCCTCAGAACAGCCGTATAGCGGTCCGGAACGCCGCTCGGGCGTCGAGCGGCGTCGGATCGGCGATCGGCGTACGGGTGCCGAACGAAGAGTGAGCGATCGGCGAATCCCCGGAAGACGGCCGACGCACGACCGGCGAGTTGGCAGCGACCGACGGATTCGTGAGCGACGCAGCGGACTGCAGCGTCGTGGATACCCGTGGAATCTGACTCCACCGGCAGACGCGTGATCGTCTAGCCACGACTGCTCCCCAACGCGGCCGTCCGGCGAACCGGGCGGCCGCTGTGCTTTGGCCCTCCCAGGATTCACCCGGCGCCGAGGATGTCGGCCAATGCGCCCTCGAGTCTGGGGAACCGGAACTCGAATCCCGCGGTCTCGGCACGCCGCGGCGCGACCCGTTGCAGATCCAGGAGCGCGTCCGCCGCTTCGCCAAGGGTAAGGCGCAGGGCGAACGCGGGGGCCCGCGCGAAGGCGGGCCGCCCCAGCGCTTTCCCGAGCGCCGATGCGAAAGCGTCGACCGTCACGGGATTCGGGGCCGTGGCATTGAGCGGTCCGGTCAGCGTGCGGTCGATGGCAAAGAGCATGAGTCGGACCTGATCGTCCACGTGGATCCACGACCACCACTGCTCGCCACTGCCCCACGGTCCGCCGAGCCCGAGCTTGAACAACGGGAGGAGTGACTGGAGCACGCCGCCACCCGTGCCCAACGCGAGGCCCCCGCGCACCAACGTCACCCGCGTGCAGCCCTCGGCCGCGCTGGCCGTTCGCTCCCATTCCGCCGCGAGCGTGGCCAGGAAATCCGTTCCCGGGGGATCGTCCTCGGTGACGATGTCGTCCCCGCGTGGCCCGTAATAGCCGATCGCCGATGCGCTCACGAGGTGGGGTGGTGACGCCGCGCCGCAAACCGCCTCCACCACGTGTTTCGTGGTGTCCACACGGCTTGCCCGCAGCAGGGCCTTCCGTGCGGCGGTCCAACGATGCGGCGGATCGACGATGCGCGCGCCCGCCAGATTGACCACCACATCGCTGGTCGCCGCCTCCTGCTGCCACGCTCCCGCCTCCGTCGGATCACCCCTGATCACGCGCACGCTGGGGTCGTCCCAGCGATTGCGCCCCGATCGCGACACCACCACACACCTGTCGCCCCGGGCAATCAGCGAGCGCACCAGGTGCGATCCAATGAAGCCGGTGCCACCAGTCAGGCAGACGCGCACACGTAACTCACTGCTAGGCGGTAAGTTGGCGAAAGAGCGCTTGTGAAGGCCGCGTACCCCGGCGTAACTTGCTTAGGTCAATAATCGCACGAGGCGCGCTAGCGCGACACGGGTTGCCCGATCCCGCCACTCGGAGCCGACAAGGGAGGCATCATGGGGGTGCGTTACATCACGCACTTGTCCAAGCTCGACGGCCTGACCCCTGAGGAACGTCGTCGGCTGGAGCCGGTCGCGGCTCGTTACGCGTTCCGGCTCAACTCCTACTACGAAGGCCTCATCGATTGGGACGATCCCGACGATCCGCTGCGCCGGCTCGTCATCCCGCTCGAGACCGAACTCAACGAGTGGGGCGATCTCGACGCCAGCAGTGAGGCGAGCTACACGCCGGCGCGCGGGTGCCAGCACAAGTACACGGACACCGCCCTCTTGCTCGTCAATGAGGTCTGTGGCGCCTATTGCCGCTATTGCTTCCGCAAGCGGCTGTTCATGAACGACAACGACGACGCGTCGATCGATCACCGCGCCGGGCTGCGTTACATCCAGGAGCACGAGGAAATCACGAACGTTCTCCTGACTGGTGGCGATCCCCTCATCCTCTCCACTCGGCGGCTCGGGCAGATCATCAGCGATCTGGTGGCGGTGCCGCACGTACGCATCGTGCGGATCGGCACGAAGATGGTAGCGTTCAATCCGTTCCGCGTGCTCGACGATCCGTCCCTCCCGGCCATGATCAGCACGTTCTGCCGCGACGGCACGCAGATCTACATCATGAACCACTTCGATCATCCGCGAGAACTCACTCCCCAGGCTCGGCGCGCGATCGCGGTGCTGCGCGAGGCGGGGGCCATGACGGTCAATCAGTGTCCGATCGTCCGCGGCGTGAACGATAATCCCCGCGTCTTCGCCGCCCTGTTCCGCGAGCTGTCGTTCATGGGGTGCCCGCAGTACTACGTGTTCCAGGGTCGGCCCACGGCGGGCAACGAGCCCTACGAAGTCCCGATCGTCGAAGGATACCGGATCTTCACCGAAGCCAATCGCCAGGTCTCGGGGCTTGCCAAGCGCGCCCGGTTCGCCATGTCGCACCGCACCGGGAAGATCGAGATTTTCGGGGTGGACGACCGGTACATCTACATGAAATACCACCGGGCGCATCGGAAACAGGATTACGGGCAGGTCGTGGTGGCTTTGCGGGATGATGACGCGTACTGGCTGGATCAGCTCACCGTGGTGACGGGCCCGCGCTCGGCGACGCGGGCCGCGGCCGAGCACCGCCCCTGGGGCCGGAGCGGACGCCCGCGACAGACGGCCGGGCCCTCCTAGTCCACCACCTGCACCCGGGCGTCGATGGCCTCGATGCCGTCCGCCCGCGCCACGAGCGGGTTGATGTCCATCTCGGCGATCCGGGGATGCCGGTCGGCAAGTTGCGCGATGCGGAGAATGGCGTCCGCCAGGGCCCCGAGATCGCGTGGCGCCTCACCGCGAACGCCTTCGAGCAGTGTAAACATCTTCACGTCGCGGATCATCGCGTGAGCGTCGGTATCGAGTAGCGGCGTCAGGCGCAGCACGACGTCGCGCATGACCTCGACGTAGATCCCGCCCAGTCCGAACATTACCAGGGCTCCCACCTGGGGCACGCGCGAGAGGCCGACGATGGTCTCGGTGCCGCGTCCGGCCATCCGCTGCACCAATATGCCGTCGATCTTCGCCGCATTCGTGTGGTGGTTTTCGGTCGTCCGATCGCCCACCTGTTTCACCATTGTACGCACGGCACGCTCGGTTTCGGCTTTGCTCGCGATGCCGAGGGCCACGCCACCCATTTCGGTTTTGTGCGTGATGTCCGGGCTGACGATCTTGAGCGCGACGGGGAAGCCGAGATCGCCGGCGGCGTCTGCCGCCGCCGGCGCGAGGCCGCGGCTGCCGTCGGACGAGACGAAGCGCCACAGGACCGTGGGAATCCCGTACGCCTCGAGCACGCGCAGCGCATCGGGCTCGCTCAGCTTGGAGTGACCTGCCGCCAGGGTTGCGTCGATGATCTTGGCCACCGCAGCATCGTCGGTGTCGAACGTGACCGCGGTGCCGGGATCCCGTTCCGCGGTCTGGCGGAAACGCCACATGGCCGCGAGCGCCCGGGCGGCCGATTCGGGGAAGATGTACGCAGGAATCCGCGCCTCGTGCAGCTCCGAGAGTCCCGCCGGCAATCCCTGCCGACCCATCAACACCGCCAGTAGCGGCTTGGCGGCGTGCCGCTCGTTCACCCGCACGATCGCCGCCGCCACATCCTTGGTCTGGATGCCGAGTGGCGGGACGAAGGCCGCGATCGCCGCGTCGATGTTCGGGTCCTCGAACACGCAATCGAGCGCGAATTCGTAGCTCTGCGGCGTCGCACTCGCGATCAGATCCACCGGATTGTTGACGCTCGCTTCCTCCGGCAGCCGCGCCCGCAGCTTGTCCCTGGTCTCGTTCGCGAGCGGCACGACGCGGAGCCCCGCCGCCTCGCAGGCATCGGCGGCAATGATCCCCGGCCCGCCAGCATTGGTGACGATCGCCACACGGTTTCCCGCCGGGAGCGGCTGGTTGGAGAACGCCATGGCCAGATCGAACAGATGATTCACCGACTGCGCCCGGATGGCACCGGCCTGGGCGATCAGCGCGTCGGTGGCAAGCTCGGTCCCACCCAGCGCGCCGGTGTGCGAGGCCGCCGCGCGGGCTCCGGCCCCCGTCCGCCCCGACTTGACCACGCAGATCGGCTTGTGCCGTGTGATGCGCCGACCCAACTCCACGAAGCGCTTCGGGTTGCCGAAGCTTTCCAGATACATGAGGACGACCCCGGTATTGGGATCGGACTCCCAGTACTCCAGCAGATCGTTGCCGCTCACGTCGGCCTTGTTGCCGCTGGACACGAACATCGAGATCCCGATGCCGAGGCTCTCGGCGTAGTCCAGGATGCTGGCACCCATTGCCCCCGACTGACTGATGAACCCGACCGGTCCTTGCGGCGGGTTGGCGGGCGCAAACGTGGCGTTCATCGAGATGTCGGCGTTGTTGTTGATCACGCCCAGGCAGTTGGGCCCGACCATGCGCACGCCGGCGCCGCGCACGATCTCCACCAGCTCCCGCTCGCGTTCGATTCCCGCGCCCCCCACCTCCTTGAAGCCGGCCGAGATGACCACGAGGCCCTTGACGCCGGCATCGACGCATTCACGGGCCACCGCCGCCACGTGCTCCTTGGGCACCACGATCACCGCGAGGTCGACGGGACCGGGCACCGCGGCGATCGACGGGAACGCCGGGATCGAGTGGATCGACGTGGCCTTGGGGTTCACAGGATAGACGGGACCCTGGAACCGGCCTCGCAACAGGTTGTCCAGGATCTGCCAGCCGATCGTGTTCTGCTGGCGTGAGGCGCCGATGACGGCGATGGACTGCGGTCGGAGAATGGGCTCGAGGGAGTGCATGGTGCCGAGAAAGCTAGCGGCCCGACGGGCCACCCGGGATGTCCGGGAACCCCGCGCGCCGGCCGCCTGGTCGGCACCCCCTAGACAAGCTCCCTCGGGGTTTCGACTATTCGAACAGTGTTCACCATCCTCAAGATCGTCCAATACCTCGTCCGGGCGCTGAACTCGGAAGGCACACCGGGTCAGGTGGCGGTCGGATTCACCTTGGGCGCGGCACTCGGTCTGACGCCAGTCGCCAACCTGCACAGCCTGCTGTTCATCGCTGCCATCGCCGTGTTCCGGGTCTCGGTGCCGGGCGCGTTCCTCGGCTGGTTGCTGATGATGCCGGTGGGATTCCTGCTCGATCCGGCGTTCGATGCCATCGGCCAGGCCCTGCTACTCGATGCCGGTGAGCTGACACCGCTGTGGACCACGATCTACAACACGCCGATCCTCTCGCTGGCCAACCTCAACAATTCGGTGGTGCTGGGCAGCCTGGTGGGGTGGGCAATCCTGACCGTTCCGATCTACTTCCTCGCGCGCATCGGCGTGGGACAGTATCGCGAGCACGTGTAGCCGAATATCGCGACGTGGAAGATCTTCAAGGCCGTCAAGGCATCGAAGGTCTACAATATCTACCGGTTGTTCCAGCCCTGATGGCGCGCCTCAAGCTGTTCCGCTGGCAATCGTTGATCCCGCTCGGGATCCTACTGGTCCTGCTCGGCGTGTTGCTGTGGGTGTTCCTCGACCAGCTGGTCGAGCGCTCGGTCGAGCGCTCGGGCACGTACATCGTGGGTGCGCGCGTCGATCTGGCCAGCGCCGACGTGCGTCTGGGTGACGGCGTGGTCGTGCTGCGTGGCCTGCAGGTCACCAATCCCGACAAGCCGATGACGAACCTGATCGAAGCGCGGGAGATCGTGCTCAACGTGCGTATGCGCCCGCTGCTCGAGAAGAAGCTGCACGTGGATACGGTCGCGTTGCGGGACATGCGGTTCGGCACGCCGCGCACCGAGTCCGGCGAACTGAAGAACCCGCCGCCGGGCAGCGGACAGATCAAACGGGACATCGATCGGTGGGCACGGCAGATCCGGATCCCGTCGTTCAGTCTCGAGGGGTTGGGGCAGGTCGTGAACGTGGGCGCCATCCGGCCCGAGAGCCTCCAGACGCTGGCGCAGGCGCGGGCGATCGTGGTGGCGAGCGACTCGCTGGTGCGATCGTGGGACCAGCAGATCCGTGCCCTGGACCCGCGGCCCCAGATCGATTCCACCCGCATGCTGATCGCCGAGCTGCGCGCCGCCGATCCCGCACGGCTGGGCGTGCCGGGCATCACGGCGCTCGGCACGACCGCGCGGACGAGGCTCAACGCCATCACGCAGCTCCGCTCCCGGGTGACCGCACTGGACTCGTCGGCGCGCGGTGGCGTCGCCGACGTGCGTGGGATGGTGCAGGGCCTGACCGACGCACGGGACGCCGACATCGCCTTCGCGCGCGGACTGCTCAAGCTCCCGTCACTCGAGGGCCCGCAGGTGTCGCCGGCCATCTTCGGCGAGGCCGCACTGAGCTGGGTGAAGCCGGTGCTCTACTGGCTGCGCGTAGCGGAGGAGTACGTGCCACCCGGGCTCAACCCCCGACGGTACGCAGGCCCGCGTCGCGCACGGCGGCGCGGCACCACGGTGCTGTTCCCGACGGGCGAGTCCACGCCGCGGTTTCTCCTGGAACACGGTGAGGCGAGCCTCGCCCTCGGCGGAACCGGTGCGGCGGCCGGCAACTACGCGGCGCAGATCACCGGGCTCACGTCCGATCCGATGTTGACCCGTAGACCGATCTCGCTCGTCGCCTCGCGCACCGAGGCCGCACGGGGGCCGCGCGACATCCGCGTGGCAGCACTTCTGGATCATGCCTCGCGTCCCATTCGCGATTCGCTGGCCGCCGACCTCCAGGGCATCTCGCTGCCAACCCTGACGCTCGCGCCGCTGGGCGCGCGGCTCGACCTGGGGAGCGGCATATCGTCCCTGTCGCTGTCCCGCACCGGCGAGCAGCTCAGCGCCCGCTGGCTGTGGCGGTCGCCCAACGTGCGCTGGGAACGGCTCAGTGCCGCGGCCCCTGCCGAGGCCGGCACACTGCGCATCGGCACCAGGGCGTGGGCCGACGACCTGTTGTGGCGTACGATCGCGGGTATCGACAATGTCGAGATCGACGTCCGGCTCTCCGGCACGGTCACGCGACCGTCGCTCGCGGTTCGCTCCAACATCGGGGAGACGATCGCCCAGAGCCTGCGACGCGAACTTGGGCAGGAGATCGAGCGCGCCGAGCAACAGGTGCGGGCGAAGGTAGACTCACTCGTACAGACGGAGATGGCCCGAGCCCGGGCCATGGCCGAAACGGCGCGCGCCAAGGCGATGGACGAGATTGCGCCGCGGGTGGCCGAACTCGAGGCGCTCGAGGCGCAGCTCGACGCCGAGATCCGGGCATTGGCCACGCGCTTGCCGGTGGGCCTGCGCGTGCCGTCGCTGTCCATCCCGGGTCTCCCGCGCACCGGCCGCGGCGACACGACCCCTCCGGACACCACCCGACCGTCGCCGCCGGACACGGTACCGGCTTCACCGCCGGACACGACGCCGAAGACCGTCCCTGACTCGACCGCCAGGTACCGGCCATGACCGTTCCCAAGGATCGCCTCGCCCCCAAAGCCACCGAGGCCGTGCCGCAGGTCGAGGCACTGCTGGACGACGCCGCGAGCGCGGACCCGCGCGACACGCGGAGCTATCAGATCGACCGTGAGCTGATCGACGCACTCCAGGAATCGCTCGGCAGCGACGCGGTGCTCGCCAAGGTGGATCTCGGCCGGCTGGCCACGTTGCTCGAGCGATGCACGGCGCGGGTCGCGGCCAGGGACACACCGGACGAGCTACATCGGCGGCTCGTGTGGGACGTGCTCGATTTCCTGCGGCGACCCGCAGTGGTGCAGCGCATCGAGCGGTCCGAGGTGCCGGCGTGGGCGGACCGCTTCCTCGCTGCCGTCGAGGCATCGCACTTGACGGTGGGGCACCTGTTCCGCCATCGGGTCAGGACGTACGGCTCGAAGATCCTGTTCGAACTGCCGGGGCGGGGTGGGGGCAAGAGCCTCACCTGGCGCGACGTGGCCGCTCGCGTCGATGCCGTGGCCCGCGGGCTCCTCGCGCTGGAACACGACGGCCGCGCGGCGCCGGTCGCGATCCTCTCAGACAACCGGCTCGAAATGGCGCTGACCGACCTGGCCTGCCTCACGTCGGGACTCCTCGACGTCATGGTTCCGGGCAACTCGACCGAGACCGACGTGGGGTACATCCTGCGCCACGCCAAGGTGCGCACGGTGGTCGTGTCGGGACGGGAGCAGCTCCACAAGGTCCAGCACAACCGGGAGGAGCTGCCCGACCTGCAACACGTGGTCAGCTTCGATCCGGTGGACGAGCGTGACGTGATCGGCTTCACGCGCCTGGAGAAGATGGCGACGAAGACGCCGCCCGAGGACCTGGCACGGCGGCGCGCGCAGGTGCGCATCGGCGACCTGGCCACGGTGATGTACACGTCGGGGACGACCGGGACGCCCAAGGGCATCCAGTTCTCGCAGCGAAACCTGGTGTTCAAGCGGTTCGCGCGGGGGCTCGCCCTGCCGGGCATCGGCGACACGGACGTGTTTCTCAGCTATCTGCCGCTGTTCCACACGTTCGGGCGCTATCTCGAGATGCTGGGCTCGGTCTACTGGGGCGCGACATACTGCTTCCTGCTGGATCCCTCGGTCGAAGCGCTGGTCGACGGCATGCGCGCCTATCGACCCACGGTCTTCATCAGCGTGCCGCGCAAGTGGATCCAGCTGTACGAGGTGATCGCCCAGCGGGCGGATCCGCTCGAAGCCCCCGACGACGAGCTGCGCGAGGTGACGCGCGATGTGACCGGGGGGCGGCTCCGATGGGGCCTGTCGGCGGCGGGTCATCTCGATCCCGAGATCTTCAAGTTCTTCCAGAAGCAGGGCGTGGAGCTGCACAGCGGCTTCGGCATGAGCGAGGCGACGGGCGGCATCACGATGACGCCCGCCGGGGAGTATCGGGACAACTCGCTGGGACCGGCCTTACCGGGCATCGAGATGCGGGTCGCCGAGGACGGCGAGCTGATGATCCGCGGCGCGTACGTGATGATCGGCTACCTCGATCCGCCCGACGGGTTGCCGTCGTTCGACGGCGACGGGTGGTTCCATACGGGCGACCTGGTTGAGATGGACGGCGAGGGGCACATCCGGCTGGTCGATCGCAAGAAGGAGATCTATAAGAACATCAAGGGCCAGACGATCGCGCCACAGCGCATCGAGAACCTGTTCCGCGAATTCGAATCGGTGGGGCGGGCGTTTCTCGTCGGCGACCACAAGCCCTACAACACCCTCCTGATCCATCCCAACCCCAACTACAAGGAGCTGGACTTCGCGTCGATGGCACCCGACGATGTGCGCGATCACTTCCGCTCGCTCATCGTCTCGGTCAACAAGTTCGTCGCGCCGTTCGAGCGCATTGTGGACTTCGCCCTGATCGATCGCGATCTCGACGCCGACAAGGGCGAGCTGACCCCCAAGGGCACACCGAAGCGGAAGACGGTGGTCGACAACTTCGCCGACGTGATCGCGGCGCTGTATCACCGTACCCGCTTCCCGGTGGGCGACATGGAGCTGACGCTCCCCAACTGGCTGTTCCAGACACTGGGCCTCACCGCGCAGGACGTCCGCATTCGCGATGACCGCATTGCACTCCCCTCGATCGGGACGAGCATGACGGTGCGCCGGCTGGACGAGGGCACGGTGCGCATCGGAGCGGCGACCTACGCGGTGCCTCGCACCACGCTCGATCTCGGCGCGTTCCTCACTGCGCCGCAGTTGTGGCTGGGGAACGAGGAGTTGGTTGGCTTCGCGCCGCTCGACCTTCAGGCGCGCGAGCGGTACAGCCGGGGGGAGCAGCGGATCACGTGGTGTGAGCGGGCCGAACCGTACGAGCCATCGCCGGCGGACCGCGACGCGCTGGCGGAGTCGATTCGCCGGTCCGACTGGGACCTGAAGGATCTCGACCTGGCGGGTCGCATGCTCGCGGCGACCGACAACGAGACGGCGCTCGACGCGGTGCGCCTGCTGGAGCGGGTGTTGGCCAACGAGGAGGGGCCCTTGGCGGAGCCTGCTCGCGCGCTGTTATCGCGCACGGCCGGGTCACCATTCGGCGAGGTGCGGCGCCGCGCATTTCAGATGCTGGTGCCGACCGAGCGGCCAGCGCGGATTGCCGATACCCTCGAGCGGTTCTTCGAGCGCGACCCCCGCATCCTGGATACCGAGACCTC
>CAYGCN010000088.1:273-707 GCA_964348385.1 uncultured Gemmatimonadaceae bacterium | reverse complement strand
GGGCAGACGGTCGCGGCGTTCATCCGGTTTGCCGAGCAGGGCTGTTCGCGAACGGACGGCGACACCGACGGCATGCACCTCGCGCAGTCGCTCCTGAGCTTTCTCGCCGAGTACGGTGCCGCGCACCCCGCGCGGTTCAGTCGCACGCGGGCCTTTCTCGTGCGCATGAGCCTGTTCGCCGCTACGCCGGAGGTCCGCCGGCACGCCGCCGACGCGCGGGTGACACTCGAATTCGGCTTCCGGCAGTGGCTCGGGCCGACCACCAAGATCGCGGTCGATACCGAGACGGGGCAGGAGTACCGCTGGGAGGACGTGGTGGTGTTCGAGGAGGGGACCGACGAGGAGCGGCGGCGACGCATGCTGTCGGCGATCCGGAACACGCCGCTGCTCCGGGAAGCGGTACCGGAAGCGTCGACTGAGTCCGACGAGGAGCC
>CAYGCN010000088.1:0-263 GCA_964348385.1 uncultured Gemmatimonadaceae bacterium | reverse complement strand
CCGCCTGCTTGGCGAACGCCACGGCAAGGCCGTGTACCGCATCACGGTCCAGACACGGGCGCAGGAGTCGTACGACCTCGCCGCCAACCTCAACCTGTCGATCGCCGCCAACGCACTCCAGGATGAAATCGACTGGCTCGTGCTGTGCGGCGATGACGACGCGGGACCCCCGGTCGTGGAACGGTTCGGCGGGTACCTCGCGGAGCAGGATCTGTGGAGCGAGGAGTTCGTCCCGGGCGACACGCTCGACCGGGAGATGCGGC
>CAYGCN010000087.1:0-13229 GCA_964348385.1 uncultured Gemmatimonadaceae bacterium | reverse complement strand
TCCCGGCCGGAGCCGCTCCATGTTGGCATGGTCCTCCGCCAGGTCGTCCGGGTGAGTGACGTCGGCAAACGATCTGCCCACGACCTCGTCCGCGGCGCATCCGATCATGGCACAGAAGGCGTCGTTCACGTGCACGAAGCGCCCCTCTCGATCTACCTGTACGATGCCCACGGCGGCACGGTCGAAGATCGCACGAAACCGCTCTTCGCTGTCGCGCAGCTTCAACTCTGCCAGTTTGCGGTCGGTGATGTCGATCTGGATCCCGTACATGGCAATGGGCTTGCCGTCATCGCCGTAGCGAATGCGGCCCATGTCTCTCGCCCACCGGACCGTGCCGTCGGGCCACCGCACCCGGTAGTCGGTATCGAGATCGCGCCTTCCAGCCACGGCGTCTTCCACCTCCCGCTGGGCGCCGGCCCGGTCGTCCGGGTGAACGCTGTGGAGCCACCGCTCGTAGCTGGGCTCCACTGACCCTGGCTCGAAGCCCAGCAAACGGAAGTTCTCTGCCGACCATGTCACCGCGTTTGTCCTCATGTCCCAGTACCACGCGCCTGCCTGCGCTGCGGCGAGCGCCTGGCGGAGTCGGTCTTCCCGATCCTGCACTGCCGACTCGGCCCGCTTCCGGTCGGAGATGTCTTGCACAATCGACAGGAGGGCCGGGCGACCGTTGAACACGACCGGTTGGAGGCTCAGGAGGCTGTGATAGAATCCCCCCCGCTTGCGCTTGAAGCGCATCTCCCGTTGCCGGACTGCGCCCCGCTCCCGCAGTTCCTCGAGCACTCGGTCGCGATCGTCGGCGTCATAGTACAGATCGGCGACCGATTCGACCTGCTCGATGTCATCGCTCGTGTAATGCCCAGGCTCCAGCATCGCCGAATTGTACGCGACGAGGTGCCCCTGAGCGTCGGCAATCCCGATGCCCACCGGCGAGTGTTCGAACAGAATGCGGTACTTCTCCTCACTCTCTCGCAGCGCACGTTCGGCACGCTTGCGGTCGGTGACATCCTGGATCGACCCCCGAAGGCCGACCACGCGACCGTCGGGGTTTAAAACGGCCTCTGCGCGGCCGTAGACATGGCGCTCGGCACCATCGGGGCGCTGGATACGGTGCTCGAATTCGAACGACTGCCCCGCTTGCTCGGCGCCCTGCAAGAGTTGCTCGACGTGTCCGCGGTCGTCCGGATGAAACGTTGCCACCAACCGGTCACGCGACGGCCGGAGGTCGGCGTCGATGCCGAGAATGCGGTACAGCTGCGCCGACCAGATGGAGCTGTCCGTCTTGGCATCCCACTCCCAACTGCCGACGGAGGCCACACGCTGAGCCTCCGACAACCGCCGCTCGCTCTGCCGCAGCGCCTCCTCGTTCATTCGCGCGGACGTCACGTCCATCACGGTGCCGACGAGGCGAGGTCTCCTCCCCGACTCGCTGCTGGTGGCTCGCCCCCGGATGGCAAGCCACCGGTGCGATCCGTCAGCGCCCACCACGCGATGATCGATGACGAGCGTGGCGCCCTGATGCTGCGCACCAACCCACGCCGTCTCCACCGCCTGACGATCGACCTCCGCCACCAGGGAGAGGTACACCGCAAAGGTGGCCCCGACCCGCTCCGAGTCCATTCCGAACACGTGCTCCGTCCCCTCGCCCCAATGCATCAGGCCACTCTCGATGTCGTACTCCCACGTCGAGACTCGCGCCGCTTCCAGCGTCATGCGCAATTTCTGCGCATACCGACGTCGTTGCTCGTTGGCCGAGACGCCGACCTCGACGAAGATGGTGACCGCCGCCAGGGCACCGGCCACCCCCATCCAGAGCCGCCCCGGGGTCACGACTACGTCCGGGAGCACACCCGCGCTGTCCCCCCAAAGGAAGCCGAGTCCCGCGACCGCCCCCAGGACGGCGAAGATCGTCGCCGCGCGCCGACCGACGAGGTATCCGGCCGCCACGACCACCACCGGGTAGCTCAGGACGGCCGGGGCGCGAATCCCGCCGAACAGGGCCGCGCCGACGGTGATGATCGCCCAGGCGACAACGGTGAACCCGACGCACACCACGCGGAGGGTGCCGCGTCGGACCAACCACAACCCGCCGAAGGCCGTCACGAGCAATACGGCATGCAGTGCCCACACCGGCACTGGACGATCCGTGATGAACGGCGTGAGAGGGAACAAAGGGAAGAGAACCACGATGGTACCAAGGAGCACCCAACGCACCATCCACGCAGTGCGTGTGTCTTCGGGGTCCTCGAACCGCCTGGCCTCGAACGCTCGCCGCAGGAAGGAGGAGAACGTCATAGATGCGCCTGTCGTTGAGAATCGTGCCACGTCTCTGTGTCGATCACCTGTCGCGCTGAGCCCCAGTGGCCCAGGTGCCGTCATGTGTCGCTTGCCGTATTGTCGGCCCGACCATCAGGAGCTCACCGACATTTTCCAGCGTGAGCAATCCTATCAGGCTGCCACCTCGGAGCACCGGGACGCTCTGGCACTTGCCCTCGCGCATGCGCGCCAGAACGTCGCGGAGCTCGTCGGTGTCGGTCGCCACGAGGCAATTGGGTTCCGCCACGTCACGCACCGCCGTATCAGGGCCCTGCCCCTTGACGGCGGCGACGAGCGTCGCCCGCGGTAACAGCCCCACCACGCGATCACGGTCGACCACCGGGAAGTCCTGCTGCGCCCCCGCCAGCAGAACATCGATGGCCCGCCCCAGCGTGTCGCGGCCGTCCAGCACCCGGAAATCGGTCATCATTGCGTCCCCCACGGTTACCCCGTCCAGCGCCGCGTGCATCTGGACGTGCTGCGATTCCGCCTGCGCCCCCAGGTACACGAAGATCGCAATGAACACGAGGAACGGGTTGGGCCCGATCAGACCGAGGAAACCGAACACGATGGCCATTCCTTGGCCGACGGTTGCGGCCACGCGCGTCGAGCGGGCATAGCCGAGTCGGTACGCGAGCAGCGCACGCAGGATGCGCCCTCCATCCATGGGGAACGCGGGCAGAAGATTGAACCCGACGAGCATGACGTTCACCCAGAGGAGCTGTGCCGGGAGGCTGCCACCGACCACCGCAATCTCCTGCACCGGCCGAACCGCGTTACCCATGGACAACGCCGCGAGGAGGACGGCGGCGATCGCGACGTTCACCGCCGGGCCGGCGGCCGCCACCAACAGCTCCTGCCGTGGCTCGGTCGGCATGCGCTCGAGCCGCGCGACGCCACCGATGGGCAAGAGCGTGATGTCGCGCGTCCCGATCCCGAATCGTCGAGCGGTGAGGGCGTGTCCCAGTTCGTGCAGCACGACGCAGGCGAACACCGCGAGAACCAGCAGCACCCCCCCGACCATGGCCGGCAGGGTCGCCCCGCGCGACGCGTGGACGACAATGACCCAGGCGATGAGGATGAGGAACGTCCAGTGTACCTGTATGCGAATGCCCGCTACGCGACCGAGCTTCCAGGACCATCGCATTCCGAACTCCCCCGGCTGGTGGCTATGCCTGCAGTTGCGGTGCTCTCAACGTACGGACGGAAGGGAGTTCCGGGCAACGAAAGGAGGCATTGCCATGGCTTCAGGCAGCGCCGGCGGTTTCTCCCAGGGCGGATCGCAGGTAGGCCATCACCGAGGCGTGTTCCTCGCGCACGCGAATGAGCAGTTCCGCAACCTGCCCGGCGTTCTCGTCGCGGCTCTCCTTCTCGAGACTCCCGAGGAGCTCGTGCAGCAGCGTGGCCCGAATGGTCCCGGCCGCCGACTTGTAGGCGTGGGCTGCCTGGGTCACGCTCTCGATGTCATCCATGGCCGCCGCGCGCTCCAGCGTCGCCATCCGTTGCGGCGCGTCGGCCAGGAACAGCCCCAGCATTTCGTCCACCGCATCGGCGGCTCCGGCCTCGCGCATGGTGTCCTGGAATGCGGCGAGGTCGACCGCCGGTCGCGTGGTGTCGGCGGGCAGCACGTCGGACTCCGCGTCGGCTGCCTGCTCCCACCCCTCCACGAGGGCAAAGAGATCGTGCGGTTTGAACGGCTTGACCAGGTAGCTCGTCATCCCGACCGCGAGCGCACGTCCCTGCTCTTCCTCCAGGGCATGCGCCGACATGGCGATGATGGGAACCCCTCCTCCGCTGGCAAGGCCGCGTATCTCCCGCGCCGCAGAGAGCCCGTCCAATTCCGGCATCTGGAGGTCCATCAGCACGACGTCAAACGCCTGGCGGTTGACCGCCTCGACCGCCTGTCGTCCGTTTTCGACGACTTCCACGTCGTGGCCCCGGCGGCGCAGCATCCGCGCGGCGACTTCCTGATTCACGGGGTTGTCTTCAGCGAGCAGGATGCGCAGGCGGCGACGGGCTTCCTCGATCGTGTAGCGTGTCACCAGTTGCGGTTGTTCCTCGGCCGTCGTCTTGCCGGAGAGCACGACGGCCGCCGCCTCGATCAGGTCGGAGCCGGACACCGGTTTGGTGATGTAGCCCCGGATGCCACGCTCCCGACAGCGGTCCGCGTCACCGCGCCGGCCCGCCGAGGTCAACATCATCAGGCGTGTGTCGCGGAGCACCGCGTCGTCACGAATCAGTTCTGCCAGTTGAAAGCCGTCGCGAACGGGCATGTAGGCGTCGATCACCGCCAACGCATATGGCGTCTCCTGCCTCACCGCCTGCCGCAAGGCGGCGAGGGCATCGTCTGCCGTCTCCTCTTCGTGGACCACCGCCTCCGCTCCTTCCAGCATCCTCCGGAGAATGCGACGATTCGTCGCATTGTCGTCCACCACCAGGACCCGGGCACCACGGATCACGGCGCGATCGCGCGGGACCGGCGTCGCTTCCTGATCCGCCACCTGCGAAAGCGTGAGCGTGAACCAAAACTCACTGCCGTGGCCGTCGCCGCTCCGCGCCATGAGGTCACCGCCCATGATGCGGACGATGCGGCGAGAGATGGCCAAACCGAGGCCGGTCCCACCGTAGCGACGCGTTGTCGACACGTCGGCCTGCGTAAACTCCTCGAAGACGGCTTCGAGCTTGTCCTGTGGAATGCCGATCCCACTGTCCCGCACCGAGAACCGCACGTCGTGATCGCCGTTCGCGCTCGCCGTGACCCCCACCGTGACCACGATTTCGCCCTGGCTCGTGAACTTGATCGCGTTGCCGATCAGGTTGGTGAGCACTTGGCGAATCCGACTGGGGTCTGACCGGACGGTGCGTGGCACGTCGGGGGACAAGTCGAGAATCAACTCGACGCCTTTCTCGAACGCCCGCATGGCAAGTAGCCGCACGACCGATTCCAGCAGGGCATGGAGATCGAGGGTGATTTCCTCCAAGGTTACGTGACCGGCCTCGATCTTCGAGAAATCGAGGATCTCGTCGATGACGTGGAGCAACGATTCCGCCGACGTCCGGATCAACTCGGCCGACTGGCGCTGTTCCGGCGTGAGTTCCGTATCCAGCAGGAGGTCCGTCATCCCCATGACCCCGTTCATGGGGGTGCGGATCTCGTGACTCATGTTCGCCAGGAACGCCGCCTTCGCCGCGTTGGCATGTTCGGCCGCGATGCGGGCTTCCTCCAGCGCCGTCCGCGTCGCAGCCCGCTCGGTCACGTCCCTGGCCATCCCTCGTGCACCGACAACCGTGCCGGAGGCATCGCGCACCGGCCGCGCGGCATAGCTCAAATGGAGTACCGAGCCGTCGGCGTGGCGATGCACCGTTTCGTAGTCGTGCAACTCCTCCCCGCGCAGCACCTTCGCGAAGGCGGCCAGGTCTCGATCCAGCTGGTTCGGGTCGACCACCTCGGCGAACGGATGTCCAACCATCGACGCGGGTTCTCGCCCGTACACGCGAACCGAGGCTTCGTTGAGGAACGTCCAGTGTCCTTGACCATCGACCTGCCACACGAGATCCGAGGCCGACTCGACCAGCTCGCGGTACTGCTGCTCCGCCTCCCGCAGGGCCGATTCGGCGCGCTTCATGGCCGATATGTCGTCGTAGAGGACGAACCACGTCCCGCGGCCCACGGCCTCACGGACCGGCGCGGCGGCCACCCGCGCCCAGACGAGTGATCCATCCTTGCGACGACGCTCGACCTCGGCGATCACGGTTTCCCCGGCCGCCACCCGGTTCTCGAGCGCTCGGGCCGTGGCGAGCTCATCCTCCGGGACCAGCAGATCGTTGAGCTGCCGTCCCACCGCCTCCTCAGGCGGGTATCCGAACAGACGCTCGAATTCGGGGTTGGTGCCGAGCACGGTTCCGTCGGATGCCATCGCAACGAAGGCGGTCGGCGCGCTGGTGAGGAGCGCCTCGAGAAAGCTCCGTTCCTGGCGGGCCGACGCCTCGCTGGACGCGAGGCGCGCCGCAGCCTGCAAGTACTCCACCAGCTGTCGGTGCGCCCGATGGAAGATGGTGACCATCGTGCCGCCATACAGCACGATCAGCAGGAAGGCGATCAGCTGGAGGCGCATCTGGCCGGCGGCGAGGACGCTGAGGGCCAGCGGTCCGATCAACGCCGCCGTCATACCGTAGAAGCTTCGGGCGTCCGCCACGAGGGTGTTGGTGGCACCCGCGATGAAGCCCGCGAACACCACCATCAGCAGCGCCAGATGCTCGAACGGCAGCCCGACGACCACGACCGCCGGTCCCACAGCCCACGCGAGGCCCGTGACCACGATGATGGAGCGGAGCATCCGGATGGCGTACGAATACTCCACCCCCCTGGCGGCCAACCGGCGCCGCGTGAAGAGCCGCGTCGCCGTTGCCGCCACAATGGACGCGAGCCACAGCAGGAGTGCCACTCGCGAGACATGGGGCCAGAAGAGCACGCCCATGAGGCCGGCGAGCACCACGTGCATCACCTCCGCCGTCGGGCTCTCGGCCAGGAGGCGCGCGAGGAGCGCATCGTTGACCTCCTTCGCCGAGCGCTCCTGTTCGCGCTGACGCTCGAGGCCCGCGTCGGCCGGCTGGAGAAACGTCGTTCCACTGCCGTCCGGTCTGCCGAGCTCGGTCATCATGTCCTGCACGCCGGTCGATTCAGGTCGGCACTCCCGTCCGATTCCGCGTACGCTGCTCGGCGGCCATCACCACCATCCGGCGCCATTCCGGCCTCCGGGACGATCCTCTACTATTCTCCCAACTTGCCCCATCCATCAAGCTAGGCATATGGCACGCGTCACGAAAACGGTCCAGTTCCTCGGTGCCGCCGGGACCGTCACGGGCTCCAAGCATCTGGTGAGCGCTAACGGACGGCAGGTCCTCCTGGATTGCGGCCTGTTCCAGGGACTCAAGGCGCTGCGCCAGCGCAACTGGGACGCGCCGGGCTTCGACGCGACCGCGCTCGATGCCGTAGTCCTGAGCCACGCCCATATCGACCACAGCGGTTACCTCCCGCTGCTGGTTCGTCGGGGGTATCGGGGGCCGGTCTACTGCACGCACTCGACTGCCGACCTGCTCCAGTACATGCTCCCGGATTCCGCCTACCTCCAGGAGAAGCAGGCCGCCCACGCCAACTATCTGGGCTATTCACGGCATCGGCCGGCGTTGCCCCTCTATACCATGGCCGATGCCCAAGCTGCCCTTGAGCTGCTGGTCCCGCAGCCGTTCGGCATGTCGTTCGATGTCACACCCGGCATCGGGACCACCTTCAGAACCGCGGGCCACATTCTCGGGTCGGCAACCGTCGACGTCTTGCTCGACGGAAAGACCGCGCAACCACCGGTGCACCTCGTGTTCTCCGGTGATCTCGGAAGGTGGGGACGGCCCATTCTGCACGACCCGCAGCCCGTGCCGCACGCCGACTACCTGCTGCTCGAGTCGACATACGGCAACCGGACTCACCCGCCGGACGTGGACGATGACCTCGCGATGTGTGTGCGGGCCGCCGCCGACCGCGGGGGGGCCTTGCTCGTTCCGGCGTTCGCCGTGGGGCGCACCCAGGAACTCCTCTGGTGGCTGCGCCAGCTGGAGGACGACGACCGAATCCCCCGGCTCCCCGTGTACGTGGACAGCCCGATGGCGATCGACGTTACCGACACCTATCTCCGCCATACCGCCGAGCACGACCTCGACATGCGGAGGCTGGAAAACCAGGGTGACCATCCCCTCTATCCCTCACACTTCACCCTGGCCAAGTCGCAGGAACAGTCGATGGCGCTCAATGGTATCCGTGGACCCATAATAATCATCTCGGCGAGCGGCATGGCCACGGGTGGGCGCATCCTCCATCATCTGAAGCTCCGGCTCCCGGATCGCCGGACCACGGTGCTCCTGGTCGGGTTTCAGGCGGCCGGCACGCGGGGCCGGCGACTTCAGGAAGGGGCCGACGAGGTGCGCATCCACGGGAAGGACGTGAAGGTACGCGCCGAGGTCGACACCCTCGACGGTCTGTCGGCCCACGCCGATCAGGCCGAGCTGCTGCAGTGGCTGTCCGGGTTCGAGCGTCCTCCCAAGGCCACCCATCTCGTACACGGCGAGCCCGCGGCTGCCGAGGCGCTGGCGGAAGCGATCGAGATCCGGTACGGGTGGACTGCCCAGGTTGCCCAGGATGGTACTACGGTGGGGCTTCATCCCTGACATCAGCGTCATCGACGGGGCACAAAAAAACCCCCGGTGCCCTCCCGTGCACCGGGGGTGAGGGATTTCCCTCCGTAGCCTGGTTGTAAGCGCCACAAACCGGACTGGCGCAGGGCTCTACCGATTTCACGCCGGATTACATGCTCGACGATCCCGTTCGTCTTGCCTGCGGCCGACGCCAAAACCCCTCAGGCTGCGGCGGCGCCGCGAACGCCGGCCCTTCCCTCAAAGGGCATTCCCGCAGTGGCCACCCATCAAGGATGACGCTTCACCTTAGACGGCGACCTATGAAAATGGGGTGAAATCGGCCTGAATCCCGCTTCAGGCCGAGCGCCCCGTGTCCCGCGGCGCTTGACGGCGGGCCGAGTCGGGGCATACTCTCGCCTCCAGTGACGGGTGCCAGGCGTGGCTGCGTCTCATGCTCCGAGTGGAGTAGTCGGGTATGCGATGGAACACGGTGGTGGTCGCGGTCGATGCGTCACCGGCCGGCGGATTGGCTGCCCAGTGCGGCCGGGCCGTGGCTGCTGCCGCCGGGGTGCCCTGCCATCTCGTCCACGCCGTCCGCGAGCCGTCGGGACTCGCGCGCGTGCCCCGGGACTCCGGTCGGCATCAGTCGCTCACCGAGGGACTGATCGCGAGTGCACGGCGCACGGTGGGCGATGTCGTCCGTGCCGCCGTCCCCGACGCGGCGGCGTCGCTGGAGATCCGCATCGGCAACCCGTCCTGGATTCTGGCGCAGGTCGTCCGGGAGCGGGGCGCGGGCCTGCTCGTCTTGGGCGGCAAGCACCACTCGGCGCCCGCGCGGTGGTTTGGCGGCAGCACAGCACATCACGCCGTGCGGACCATCGATGTCCCTCTCCTCATTGCCGCCACGCCCGCCACAACGTTCACGCGGATTCTGGTGGCCACGGATCTGTCGGACGCCGCCCCGACGACGGTCAGGGCGGCCCGGGACGTCGCGGCGTTGTTCAATGCCACCGTGCAGGCCCTACACGTCGTCGAGCCGTTGCCCTCGATTCCCGACGTAGGCATCGAGCCCGACGAATGCGCCCATCTGGAAGTGGCCGAAGCCGAGACGAAGGCGTCGCTGGCAGCGCTCGGCGTCGACGACAGCATCGAGGCCATCGTGCAGTGTGGCGCACCGGCCCGCACCATCGCCGACCATGCGGCTGATTGGCCCGCCGACCTCGTCGTCGTCGGATCGCACGGGAAGGGCTGGATCGACCGTGTGCTGCTCGGGAGCACGACCGAGCGACTGCTCAATCGACTCCCGTGCTCACTCCTCGTGATCCCCGTGCACGGCGCAGCGGGGAGTCCCTCTCCATGAAGGTCGCCGATCTGATGAAGGCCGACCTGGTCAGCGTGATCTCCCAGAGCGACATCGTTCGCGCGGTGGCGAACGGCTCGATCTAGTGGGGTCGGTACGGCCACGTCCGACCGGATCGCTACAGATACTGCTGAAAGATCACCATCGCGAGCATCGTGACACTCACCGTGATCGCCACGCCGTGTCGTTGATCCTGTCCGTACGCCTCAGGCAGCAGTTCCTCGATAACCATGAAGACCATGGCCCCCGCCGCAAAGCCGATCCCGTAGGGGAGGACCCGGGTGAACGTGTCCACCAACAGGAACGCCGGTACCGCCATGATGGGCTGCGGGAGCGACGAGACCACGCTCAACGTTGCGCACGCGAGGACGCTCGTACCACGCGGACGCATCACGGCACTGATGGCGAGCCCTTCCGGGACATTGTGGACGGCAATGGCAATCACGATCACGAGTGCCAGCGTCATGCCGCCTCCGAAGGACACCCCGACGGCGACACCCTCGGCGAACGAGTGGACCGTCATCACCACGATCATCAGCAGGGCACGCCGGGCACCCACACCTCGGCTCCCGCCAAATCCGAGATCGTACCGCTTGAGGATGGCATGCGTGACGAGAATGAACAGCACACCACCGATCCCGCCGACGATGGTTTCCCAACTCCCGTACTGTGTGCCCTCGGCCACGAGCCCGAAGCTCGCTCCCAACATCAGCCCCGATGCGACCGCGTTCGACTGAGCCGTGATGCGCGGCGAGAGCTGCCGCACGAAGGCAAAGGGCACGGCCCCGAAGCCCGTCGCGAGGGCTGTGACGAGACCGTAGAGGAAGACGAGGATGACGGGTTCCATCAGCCTCCAGGCCTCAGGCTCACCATCAGTACGATGACGCCCAAGGCCACGACGGTCACGAGCGCGATGCTTGTGCTGCCGGCCTCGCGGTAGCATTCGGGGAGCAGTTCGGCGAGCACGAGGTACACCAGCGAGCCAACCGCGAAACCCAGTGCCCACGGCATGAGCGCCGGCGCGGCGGCGATGAGCGCGAACGTCACGATGGCGAGCAGGACCTGACCCACGTTCGTCGCGACGGCCAGACCTGCGGCGTCGCGCAAGCGGACACTGCGCGACGTGAGAATCGCTGCCAGGACGGTTCCCTCCGGCACGTTGTGCACGGCAATCGCGAGAGCCGTGAACACACCGAATGAGAGATTCACCGCCATCGCCGCACCGATCGCGACACCCTCGGCCGCCGAATGGATGCCGTTGACGAGGAGCACCTTGTACCCGTAGTCCGGACTGGTCTCACGGAGACGATTGAGATCGAGATCCGCCGTGCCGGACGCCGCATGCGTGCGATTCACGAACAGGATGCCAAGCAGGGCGCCAACGGCGCCGCTCGGCGGTACGGGATCGTTGGCGCTCACGAGCAGCGCATAGGCGACGCCCAGCATGAGTCCACCTGCCAACGCGTTCGCCCATCCGATCCAATGCGTCGGTAGCGTGCGGCCCCCGGCGAGTGGCAGCGCTCCGCCCGCCGCCACGGCGGCGGCGAGCGACGAGTAGAGCAAGACGACCAAGGTTGGCTCCACGGTGCCGATCACGGGCGAAGACGCCTAGCACATTACCGACCCGGTCTGGCCAACGACAAGGCATCCGCTCGGGGCGGCACCGCCGGATCTCCGACAGGCGGCCTAGAGAAGGCCCACGGGGCGGATTAGCTTCTGATCATGTCCGCCGACAAGAGCCGCCGTGAGATCTGGCATCGCGCCGAGCAGCTCTGCCGAGCCGGGATCCGAATTGCCTCCGAGCACGAGCTCGACGCCGTGCTGACGGAGGTCGTGGAATCGGCCCGCGTGGTGATCGGGGCCCGGTTCGCCGCGCTGGGTGTGCTGGACGCAGACGGTGATCATCTGGAGCGGTTCATCACGAGCGGCATCGACGATTCCGAGCGGGCACAGCTGGGGAAGCCACCCTCTGGTCACGGACTGCTCGGCCTGCTCATCACCGACCCGCGTCCCATCCGCGTCAAGGACCTTACGACGCATCCCAAGTTCACCGGGATGCCACCGCATCACGCACCGATGCACTCCTTTCTCGGCGTGCCGATCCACGGCCGAGAGCGACCCATCGGCAACCTGTACCTCACCGAGAAGATCGGCGCTGACGAGTTCAGCGACGAGGACGAAAAGGTCGCGATCATGCTCGCGGCCTACGCCGCGGTCGCCGTCGAGAACGCCCGGTTTCACCAGGATCGCGAAGGCCTCCTGGCGGAACTCCGAGGAATGCACGACTCCCGCGAGCGCTTCTACGCGATGACGAACCACGAGCTGCGGAATGCGCTGACGGCGGTCCACGGGTGGGCGGAGCTGTGGGTGCGGAAGACGGCTCCGGACACGCCGCGCGCGGCCATCGAGGTACAGGAATCAGCGGAACGCGCGCTCAACTTGCTCGAGGACCTGCTCGATCTGAGCCGCCTAGACGCCGACCGCCTCGAGCCGAAGCTCGTCGATGCCGATGCGTGGACCATCGTGCGGGAATCGGTGGCCACCGTCGAGCCCGCGGCCGAGCGCAAGGGTATCGCCGTGCGGGTGACCGGTCCCGATGGCGTGGTGCCGTGCTACACCGACCCGCAACGCGTGCGGCAGATTCTCATCAATCTCCTGACCAATGCGGTGCGGCACAGTCCTCAGGACGACACGATCGACGTCAAGCTCCGCGTGTCCGACGGCGAGATGCGGTTCGACGTGGTGGATCGCGGCGAGGGTATCGCGCCCGAGCAGCAGGCGATCATCTTCCAGGCGTTCGAGCGGGCGGGCAAGCAAACTGAGCGAGGCACCGGCCTCGGCTTGGCACTGTCTCGGAAGTTGGCCCGCTTGCTGGGGGGCGATTTGCGGGTCGAGAGCCAGCTGGGCCACGGTGCCCACTTCTATCTCGACATTCCGCGATTTGTCGATGGGCCTTCATAAAGAGCGATTCACAGTCCCTTAAAGACCCAATTACCTCGCGCCGGCTAGGGTTTTCCACATGCGCATCCTTGTAGTCGAGGACGACCGGAAGGTCGCTGGGTTCATCGAGATGGGGCTCCGGGAAGAGGGCTATGCGGTCGACGTGGCCAAGGACGGCGACGAGGCCACCGTCTTCGCGCACATCAACGACTACGACGCCATTCTTCTCGATCTGATGCTCCCGAAGAAGAACGGGCTCCAGGTGGCGGCCGAGCTGCGACGCGAGGGTCGGAGCACGCCCATCTTGATGCTCACGGCCCGCGATGCCACCGAGGATGTCGTCCGCGGGTTGGATGCAGGTGCCGACGATTACCTGACCAAGCCGTTCAAGTTCGACGAGCTGCTGGTGCGGGTGCGAGCACTCCTGCGC
>CAYGCN010000086.1:0-13263 GCA_964348385.1 uncultured Gemmatimonadaceae bacterium | reverse complement strand
CACCGGCGAGATGGGCGGCCATGGTCCCGCTTGGCGCGGTCGCACTCCTCGCACCGGCGGTGGTGCTGCGGCGGCAAAAGACGCTGTGGGCGGAGGCGCTCGTCATTGTGGCGCTCGCGGGGATGGTGCTGCCGCTGGCCTTCGCCGCCGCCGTGCCATGGCGCACCGGTTGGATCGCGGCCGGTGTCTGGTGCGTGAGCTTCATGCTGGCCACGATCGCCGTGCACGCGGTGAAGCTGCGCCACAAGCGAGGTCCGGACGCGGGATGGCTTCCCCGAGTGTCACCTGCCCTGGCGCTGGGATGCGTGGTGCTCGCGCTCGGCGTTGCGGCAACCGGGCGTGTGTCCTGGCCCGTCGGACTGGCTCTGCTGCCACCGGCCCTCCTCGCGACGGTCATCGGTATCGTCCGCGTGCATCCCCGCCACCTCAAGCGTGTCGGATGGTCCCTGGTCGTGGCCAACGCGGTGACGTGGATCTGTCTGCTGCTCGCCTGACGGCCTTCCACTTTCCGGGCTCCAGGCCTTCCTTTCCTGCATGGATCTGACGATCCCGGACGCCGCACGCTCGGAGCTGGCGGCCGCCTTCTTCCAGGCGGCGGTCACGCTGGCACTGGCCCTCCTGTGCGCGTGGCTGTACCGCCGCTACGGCAAGGCGTATTTCGGGTGGTGGGCGCTCGCGTGGTTCCTCTACGTGCTGCGCCTCGGCGCCATCATCAGTTTCGTGCTCACTGGCGCGCGCTACTGGCTCTACTGGCACCAGGTGACCACCGGATGGACGGCGCTGGCGTTGCTCTGGGCCGCGCTGGTGTTCTCGCAGCAACTGCGCTGGCGGCCGGTGTACGCGATCATCGTACTGTTTCCGCCCGTGTGGTCCTACGCGGCCATCTACCGCCTCGACAATTTCCTGCTCGCCGCGGGACCGGCGGTTCTGTTCCTGAGCATCGCGACGCTCTGGACCGCCTGGGTGTTCTTCCGCTACCACCGGCAGGTGCGCTCGACGGCGGCGTTGCTGCTCGCCACGGCGCTGGCCCTGTGGGCGGTGCACCATCTCGACTATCCGCTGCTCAGGGCGCGCGGCGTCTGGAATCCGTGGGGCTACTACCTCGACATCGCGTTCACGCTCGCCATGGGCGCCGGCATTCTGTTGCTCGTCGTCGAGGATCTGCAGGGCGGCGTGCGCGTGTTGTCCGAGCTGTCCGCCGAGATGCAGCGTCGCGAGCGCGACCGGGACGTGCTCGACGCCCTGCTCGAACAGCTGCTCGCGCTGCCAGCGGTGCGCGGCACCGCCATGTTCCTGGACGGGCCGGAGGGGGGGCGGTTCGTACGGGGGACGGGGGCCTGCGCGTCCTGGACCGGTGGGGCGGCGGACGGTGCGGCCGGCCGGGCCATCCGCCAGGCGATCCGCAAAGGCGCGCCCGACGTGGTGCAGAACTGGAGGCCGGCGTCGGGTGACGGCCTCCACAAGCACGCGTACGTGGCGGCGCTCCCGGTGCTGCGGGACCACGCCGTCCTCGGTGCCATCGTGATCGTCGGGGATGCGCGGGATCCGTTCGCGGCGCTGGACACGCCGTTCCTGCTCGCCTTGGGGCGGCAGGTCGGCGCCGCGCTCGAGAATGCCGATCTCTATCGCCGGCTGGAAGGCCGAACGACGGAGCTGGAGCGGCTCGCCAAGCGGATGGTGCTGCAGCATGAGGAGGAACGGCGGCGGCTGTCCCGCGAACTCCACGACGAGACCGCACAACTGTTCTCGGCGGTCAAGCTGCAGCTCGGGATGGCTCGGGAGTCTGCCTCGGCCGATCTCGTGCCGACGCTCGATCGGGCAGTGGCGTTGATCAACGAAGGGATTCGCAGCATCCGCAACCTGACCAACTCCCTGCGGCCCTCACTCCTGGAAGATCTGGGGCTGGTGCCGGCACTTCGCGCGCTCGTCCAGGACTTCGGTGAGCGGAGTGGTCTGGAGACGACCTTCACCGCCGCGAACCGACTGCCCACCCTGTCGGCCGACGCGGAACTCGCGGTGTTCCGATCGGTGCAAGAGAGTCTCTCCAACATCGTGCGGCACGCCGACGCGGCCTCCGTGAGCGTGGCGCTCGGCGTTGAAGCCGGCGACCTCGTGCTCCGTGTCCGCGATGACGGCCGCGGGCTGCCGTCCGGTAGGGCCATCGAGGACTTCGAGACCGCGGGCCACATGGGCCTGTCGGGCATGCGGGAGCGGATCACCGCCCTTGGGGGGACGCTGGCGGTCGGGTCACTGCCGGCACGGGGGAGCGAGATCATGCTGCGAGTGCCGCCGGAGTCGCCATGACCAGCAGTCGACGCTCCAAGACGATCCGCGTGCTCGTGGTCGATGACCACGCGGTGGTGCGGGAGGGCATCCGAACGGTGTTGGCTGCCACGCCGGGCATGGAGGTGGTGGGGGAAGCCGCCACCGGTGAGGAGGCGTTGGCCAGAGTGCACGATCTCGATCCCGAGGTCGTGGTGCTCGATCTCACCATGCCGGGCATGACGGGGCTCGAGGTCACTGCGTCCCTTCGAGCGGACCGACGCGACGTGCGGGTGCTCATCCTGAGCATGCACGACCATCCCGAGTACGTGTTGCAGGCGGTGCGTGCCGGCGCCGACGGCTATGTCCTCAAGGATGCCGAGCCGGACGAATTGCGTGCGGCGGTGCGCGCGGTTCACGATGGGGAGGAGTATTTCCACCCGACGGCGGCCAAGCAGCTCGGCGTGGCCCTCCGGGGCGAATCGGAGCACCAGCGGCAGCAGGCATTGATCGAGCGACTCAGCCCCCGCGAGCGCCAGGTGCTCATCCAAGTCGCCCGCGGCCGGACGAACAAGGAGATCGCCGCCGAGCTGGGCATCAGCCCCCGCACGGTCGAAACGCACCGCGACAGCCTGGCCAAGAAGCTCGGCATGCGCTCGGTGGCCGATCTGACGCGTTTGGTGCTGGAGACCGGGCTGACGACCGACTGAGCCGGTTCACGCCATCCGTACTTCTACGGAGATGCTCCTCTGTAGAAATCCGAATACCGAAGTCCTCTTCTCACATCTAACTATGGATTGCCGCCGTCGGCGCATCAGGGCGACCGGAGCCGGCGGCTGTCAGCCTCCCGTCGCCCATCGACACACGTGCAGGCGGAGTAATGGGAACGGGTACCATCATGTCACTTATCTGGTCAGCACGAACGTTGGGGTGTGCCGTCATCGGGTTGACGATCGCATCTCCACTGATGGCGCAACAGGCCGACCCGGAGCCACCGGACACCGTGACGCAACCGAAGGTCCCGTATCGAATCAGTCCGGTGGTCGTCACGGCGACTCGGACCGAAAGGGACGTGTTTACCGTGCCGAAGCCCGTCGCGGTCGTGGACAATGTGCAGATACGCGAACGGGTGCCGAACAATGCCGCGGATCTGTTCCGTGACCTGCCTGGGCTGGAGGTCACCGGTGTGGGCGTGAATCAGGTGCGTCCGAGCATCCGCGGCCAGCGAGGTCAGCGCATTCTGCTGTTGCAGGACGGAATGCGGTTGAACAATTCACGTCGACAGCAGTCCTTCGGCGAGATCCCGGGCATCGTCGACGTCTCGTCGCTCGAACGCATCGAGATCGTCAAGGGCCCGGCATCGGTCCTGTACGGGACGGACGCGATCGGTGGAGTGGTGAACCTCATTACCACGCGGCCGGCCCTCGAGGGTCTCCATGGCTCCCTCGGCTACCGCTACAGCACGCAGGACGAACAGCAGCGGGTGCAAGGCTCGCTGTCGGGCCGGGTCGGCGCGTGGTCCTTCCGGGCCAAGGGGTCCTTCCGCGACGCAAAGGATTACGCTTCTCCCGCCGGCACCTTCGGCAACATCACGCTCGACTCCAACACCACGGTGTTCGACACGGGGACGCGCGACAACAGCGTCGAGGCCTACGTTGGGTACCGCATCTCCGGTTCCGCCGACATCTACGCCAAGTTCGAGCGGTACCACGCCGATACGGCCGGCTTCGGGTACGTGGACCCGGTGGTGTACTCGCCCGGTTCGCCGTTCATCCAGATCCTGTACCCGTTCCAGACGTTCAGCAAATACACGGCGGGGTATCGGGCCGGCGACCTGAACCTCCCGCTCGCCGACAAGATCGATGTCGTCGGGTATTACCAGGGCAACGAGCGCCGCCTCTCGAATAACGTGTTCGTGGCATTTGGCCCTCCGGGAGCCGGCGTGGCGGTGGAGAGCTTCAACTACACCGATCTCTCGACGTTCGGCTTTCGAGTCGAGGCCACGAAACTCGCCGGTAGTCGGCTGCTGTTGACGTACGGGCTCGACCTGTTCCGCGACGACTCCGAGAACAGCGACAGCTCGGTGACGACCATGGTCGGGTTCGGACCGCCCAGCTCGACCGTCGCGACGGTTCCGTTGGTCCCCTACGCCTCCTATCTCAGCACGGGCGCGTTCCTCCAGGGTGACGTCCAGATCACGGACCGGCTGTCGGCCATCCTCGGTGGCCGGTATCAGTACATTCGCGCTGCCACGGAGCAGACGCCTGGTCTGACCGATCCGCTGAGCACCGAGACCCATCACGCCGTGGTCGGCGCGGCCAACCTGCTCTACCAGGTCACAGGCAACGTGACCCTGGTCGGAACGGTGGGCCGCGCGTTCCGTGCGCCCAACCTGGTGGAGCAGTTCTTCAATGGTCTGACGCCCGAAGGCGCCGCATACCAGGTGCCCAACTCGGCGCTCGAGCCGGAGACCAGCTACAACTTCGACCTGGGCGCCCGGTATCGGAATCGCATCCTGTATGTGGAGGCCTTCGGCTTCCTGAACGAGATTCGTGACGGGATCAGAATCTCGGCGACCGGCGACAGCCTGAACGGCCTGCCGACGTACTCCAATGTGAACGTGGACCGGCTCCGCTACTACGGCTTCGAAGTGGCGGCGGACGTCGCCCTGCCGGTCGGACTCGCCGTCGGCGGCAGCTATTCGTATCTCCGGTCAAAGGACGTGCTCAACGAGAACAACCCCATCGGGGACTCGTACGCCAACAAGTTCCAGGCCGACGTGGGGTACCGGGATCCGGCCGACCGATTCTGGGTGCAATACAACTTCCGGCACAACGGCGATCGGAAGGACTCCGAATTGTCGGGTCCCCTGGGCGACAGTCCGGTGGGTGAGGTTCTGCCCGCGTTCACCGTCCACTCGGTGCGCGGCGGGGTCACGGTGTTCCGCCGGGGGACGCACACGCATCGCGTCGGGTTTGCCGTCACGAATCTGACGAACGCGCTCTATGCGGAGTTCGCCAACGCCGGATTCTTCCGGCCCGAGGCGGGGCGCGGCGTGACGCTCACCTGGGACATGACGTTCTGATGACAGCGCGGGCGCGAACCCGAGAGGCGGGGGCATCGTGAGGGAGCCGATCCACTACATCCCGATCGTCACGACGTTCATCGCGCTCGGGTTCGCGTACGTGGTGCTGCAGCGGTACCGGATCCGTCGCAGCGGGCCGCATCTCTTGTGGTGGGGTGTGGGCATCCTCTTGTACGGGGTGGGCACAGCCACCGAGGCTTCGGTTACCCTGTTCGGTTGGAGCGCACCCCTGTTCCGGGCCTGGTACATCTCCGGAGCCCTGTTGGGTGGTGCGCCGCTCGCTCAGGGGACGGTGTATCTCCTGATGCGGCGCTCCACAGCCCACCGTCTGGCCGTGGCCCTGGTGCTCTGGGTCGCGATTGCCGCGGTGTGCGTGCTGCTGTCCCCCATCGACTACACCCTGGTCGAGCCGCACCGACTGTCGGGGCGGGTGATGGAATGGACCTGGGTTCGCGCGTTCAGTCCATTGGTGAATACCTACGCGGCGATCTTCCTGATCGGCGGTGCGGTGTATTCGGCGATCCGTTTTCGGCGCAACCCCGCCACCCATCATCGATACGTCGGCAACGTGCTCATCGCCGTCGGGGCTCTGTTGCCCGGCATCGGCGGAACGGCGACACGCATGGGGTACGTGGAAGTCTTGTACGTCACGGAACTCATTGGCCTCGTCCTGATCTGGATGGGCTATCGGTGGAACGTTCGAAAACCGGCAGTGGCGGAGATGTCCGGGGCCGTGGCCGCATGACGGGTCGGTCAGCACCGTTCGTGGCCACCGGGCGTGGCATGTAGCCATGCCCAGACCGCTCCGGCGGTCATCTCCCCCAACGGCACGGGTCGCTTCGGCGACCCGTGTTCGTTCCAACGGGAGTCAATTGGCGGCTCTCACCACGCGCCGCTTGGTGGCCTTCTCCTCGGCGGATCGGTATTGTTAGGACACCGCGCTCACAGGTAGATCAGGCCACGGTGTCCCAGCAGCGCACGCCCGAACGTCTCGAGCACGTGATGCTCCTCGTGAGTGATGCGATTCGCGAGGGCCTCGAGCACCGACTGGGCCGGGAGGGCTTCGCCGTCGATGCCGTTTCCGGCGAGCCGGAAGCGCTCACGCGGATCGAGCGGGGAGGTCCCCAGCTCGCCGTCGTGGACCTGTCGCGCCCGGGGAATGACGGGGTGGCCTTCGTGCAACGCGCCCTGGAACAGGACCCGGACCTGGCGATCGTCGTCTTGGCGGAGTTGGAGGAAGCCACCAGTGCGGCGATCTGCCTGCAGCATGGGGCGTTCGAGTTCGTGACCAAGCCGCTGGAGTTCGGGCAGCTGCGCCTGGCGATCGATCGGGCGCTGCGACGCCGCGGCACCGAGATCCAGAGTCAGGAGATCTCGGCGTGGCTCAAGCAGGAGCTGGTGGCCCGCACCGAGGAGTTGGAGCGGGAGCGGCAGCGGTTGCAGCAGATCAACATTGCGACGCTCAGCGCCCTGATCAACGCACTCGAGGCCAAGGACCCCGACTTCGTGGGGCACTCCGTCCGGGTGGCCGAGCTATCAGCTTCGATCGCCACCGAGATGCAGCTCTCGGACGACGAGATCGAAGCGGTGCGCGCCGCGGGGCGACTGCACGATCTGGGCAAGGTGGGGATGAGGGACGAGGTGCTGCGCAAGCGGGGGCCGCTCTCGTTCGAGGAGCAGAACCACGTCCGCGAGCAGGTGCTGGTGGGCTTCCGGATTCTCGCGCCGCTGACGCATCTTGGAGCCGTGCAGCAATACGTTCGCAGCCATCATGAGCACTGGGACGGCGGCGGATACCCGGATGGGTTGAAGGGGGCCGAGATACCGATTGGCGCGCGGATCGTGTTTGCCGCCGAGATCTACGACGCCATCACGAGCCCGCGGCCGTACCAGGAGCGGCTGTCGAACGAGGCGGCGCTCGACCAGATGCGCAGTCTGGCCAGGTCGAAGCTCGATCCGGCGGTCGTGGACGCGCTGGCCGATGTGGTGCTGCGCCGCAAGAGCCTTGCGTTCGTACGCGACACCGGGAAGGCGCAACAGTAACCGACGAGGACGGAAGGCGCCGAGCAGCGACGGACATTCATACCATTCACGGCAGTGGAGGACACGCATGGGTGATGCGATTACGCTCGACCACTTGGTGAAGAAGCTGGAAGGTCTGCACGACGCGATGCGGAAAGGGGAGTTGAAGCACGGCGAGTACGATCAGCGGCTGGCTCGCATGATCGCCGAGCTTCGTGAGCGGAAGCTCTCGGCCGAGCGGCCGGAGATTCTCTCCACCCTCCAGGACCTGGAGAAGCGCGGCATCGTCACCGCCTCGGTCCGCACCCACATCGCGAGTCGGCTGGGCCTCACCTGAGCCGACAGTTGCCGGGCTCCCGGTCGATGCGCGGGCCGGGAGCCTCTCCCACTCGAAGTCCGACTGTCGATCGCCGCTGCCGCGGGACCCCGGCGATGGCCGGCGTGCGACGGGTCGCACAGGGTTTGCGGATTGCGGGCCTCACGGTCGGAGCGCTGCTGGCGGCGCGATCGGCCGTCGCACAGACGGGGCTGCTCGTCGCGGCACCCCACGGCGCCGAACAGTGGAACGTGGCGCTGCGCGAGGCGGTGGGGGACGTCAGCTGGGCGGGACCGGTGGGCCTGGTGCTGCTGCACCACGGGAATACGGCTGCCGGAGAGTGGGCGACCGCGCTCGATGCACTGGCACGCCGCGGAGCGCGCAGCGTCGTGGTGGTTCCCCTGCCGCAGGAAGACGGTCAAGGATTCCTCGCGCTCCTGGCCGATCTCCCGGGGCGCGACACATTGACCGTGGCCGTGCCACCACCGGAACTGTCGATGCGCAGCGTCGCTCGTTGGATCGAGGCCGCTGCGGAGGCGGCGCTCGAGGGCGCGCACGATCCCACGGTTGTCGGCAGGCCCTTTCGCCTGGCCCCGCTGAACATCACTGCGACCCGAACCGTGCGCACGACGCACGACACGCCCGCTTCCGTCTCCGTTGTCGGGTGGGAAGCGATCACGGCGCAGCTGTCCACCGGGGTGGCCGATCTGTTCCGGGACATTCCGGGTCTCGATGTCGAGGGTGTGGGTGCCAACCAGCGCCGCCCGGCCATCCGCGGCCTCTTGGGTCAGCGGATCCTCCTCCTCTCGGACGGGCTGCGGCTCAACAACACCAGGCGGCGGCAGGAGTCCGGCGAGTCCCCCGCCCTGATCGATCCCGCTGACATCGACCGGATCGAGGTCGTGCGCGGTGCCGCATCGGTGCTCTACGGTTCGGACGCCATTGGCGGCGTGATGAACCTCATCGAGCGCTCGTTACACGCCGCCGCCGCCGATCCGCCGGTCCGCGCGCGTGTCGGCCTGCGGTACCGTACGGTGGATCGGCAGGTGAATCCCAGCGGTAGCGTGACGGGTCACATCGGCCCGCTCGCCGTGCGGGTTGCCGGGAGCTTCCGACACGCCGATGCGTATGCGGCTCCCGCGGGGACATTCGGACCTGTCACCCTCGACAGCGCCACGCGCGTCGAGGACACGGGCGTGCAGGACCATGCGGGCGCCGTCGCCGTGGCGTATCAGCTCGCACCCGAGCACGAGGTGTCCGCAAAGCACGAGCGGTACTGGGCCAACGACGCCGGCTTCGGGTACGTCGATCCCACGGTGCTGGGTGACGGCCTCCCCAGCGTACAGCTGCTGTTTCCCGAGCAACGGTTCAGCCGCTCGACGCTACGGTACCATGGGTCGAACCTGGCGCTCCCGCTCCTGGACCGGCTCAGCGCCGCCGCGTACTGGCAGACGAACGACCGCCAGTTCGACACCAACGTGTTTTCGCCGCTCGGTCCGACGGCACCGCCCGGCGCCGGCGTCCTGGTCGAGAGCCGGAACTTCACCGACCTCGACACCTACGGCTTCCGACTCGAGGCTCATCGCGCGCTCGGCGGGGGGCATGCCGTCACCTACGGCGTCGATCTCTTCCGCGATCGGGCGCAGGGAACCGACTCGACCCGAACCACCGTGACCATTGCCGGTCCGCCAACGGTGACCGACCGCACCACCCCGCGGGTCCCGACGGCGACGTTTCGGAGCCTGGGCGCGTTCCTTCAGGCCGACGTGAACGTGATCGACAGGGCCACGCTGATCGTCGGGATACGCTACCAGGATGTGCACACCGCCACACAACCCACGCCCGGAGTGACGGAGCCACTCGTTGACGCGACCGACCGCACGTTGGTGGGGGCCGTGAACCTTCTGGTCCCGCTCCGTTCGGACCTCAACGTGGTGGCGTCGGTGGGCCGGGCATTCCGCTCGCCCAACCTGGTCGAGCGGTTCTTCAGCGGCCCCTCCCCCGAGGGCCGGGGCGTGTGGATCAGGAATCCGGCGCTCGAGCCCGAGAAGAGCCTCAATCTCGAGCTGGGCGTGCGGTATCGCGGTTCGGTGGTCGAGGCGGACGCGTTCGTGTTCCGGAACACGATCTTCGACGGCATCGAGTTGACCCCGACCGGGCAGTCGGTGAACGGCGTGCCGGAGTACCAGAATCGCAACATCGAGGAGCTCCGGTACACGGGATTCGAGGCCGCCGTCACGGCCGCGATCTGGAAAGGGCTGACGCTACGCGGAGACGTGACCGGCCTGGCGACGCGAAACGTCACCGAGCCGGATCAGCCCCTCGGGGATGGTTACCCCTACCGCCTGCGTGGTGTGCTGCGCTACGACGATGCACAGCAACGGCTGTGGGTCGAGTACGTGGTACGCCATCACGGACGGCGGGACAGCGTGGATCTGGGATCGAGTCCCATCCTGCCGTATGTCCCGCGATTCACGGTACACACGGTCCGTGGCGGCGTGGTTGTCGGGCGGGGATTTCGTGTCGGGCTCGCTGTCGAGAACCTGACGAACGCCCTCTACGCCGAGGCGACCAACGTGGGGTTCTTCCGTCCGGAGCCGAAGCGGAGCCTGGCGGTCACGGCAACAGTGGAGTTCTGAGGGAACGACGGACCATGCCCGCGGGGCCCGTGGCCCCGCGGGCACGTCTGAACCAGCTAGTAAACGTCCTGAGCGGTGTTGTGGACGTTGAACTTCCCGGTCGGCGTCACCAGCCAGTCGCCGGTGATCCGGTGCTTCTCGGTGAGCGTCTTGTCATCGTAGATGACGAGCTCACCCTTGGGGTCCCAGAGCGATACCCACACCTCGGTGCCGGCGCGGTTGTACTCGAAATGCACCGCCCGGCCGCGGTCCCCGACGGTCCAGCATTTGTGAATCTTCGCATCCTGCTTGGAGTACACGCAGGTCTGTAGGGCGCCATCCGGGTCGTTGTTCAGCGCCATGTCGAACCAGACCCACGGCGAGTTGGGATGTGTCTTGAGGAACAGGCTCCCCGTCCCCGTGAACGGAACCTGTCGCACCACCTTCCAGGCGTGCTGCGGGTTGTTGACGGGGTCGGTGCCGTACACCGTGAGCAAGCCCTGGCCGATGTGGGTGGTGGCGTTCACCCAGCCGAACTCGGGATCCTGCCAATTGGCGCCACGGCCCGGATGCGGACGGATGCCGGTCTCGAATTGGGCGACCAGCTCCTGCGTTTGCGCGTCCACCACGACCATCTTGTTGCGCATGTTGGCGGCCACCATGAAGTACCGCCCCGAGTGATCCCATCCGCCGTCGTGCAGGAACCGTTCGGCTGGGATCTTCGAAACCACCGGGAAGCCGCGCTTGGAATAGTCCACGATCGCGACGTGGCCCGACTCCTTGAGCGCCAGAATCCAGACCGGGTCGTTGTGGGACGCGACGATTGCCGCCACGCGCACTTCGGTGAGCGGCTCGTTGGTGTCGTAGGTGCTGCCCTCCACACCCGTCACCGTCAGCGGCTCCAGTGTGAGGCCGTCGAAAACCACGAACTGCGGGGGCCAGTAGCATCCCTCGATCAGGTAGCGATCCTCGTATCCGGAGTACTTGCTCGCGTCCACGCTGCGCGCATCCGTGCAGCCCTGGACCTGCGCGACCAGGGTCGGCGTCTCGGTCCAGAGGTCGATGAGCGAGACACGTCCGTCGCGCCCGATGGCGTAGAAGTACCGCCCCGTCGACGACGACCGCAGAATGTGCACCGCGAAGCCGGTCTCGATGGTCGCGACGTGCTCGTACGTGTCGCCGTCGATGATCGCCACCTGGCCTGCGTCGCGGAGAATCACACCGAAGTAGTTTTCCCAGTTGCGGCTTGTCTGGGGCGACGTGGGCCGTCGAGCCACCGGGACCGTGAGATTCCAGCTCGCCTTGATCTCGCTGAGTGGCCGCGGCGGTGCATCGGGCGGCGGCAGCTGGACGTACTTGGCCATCAAGGTGAGCTGATCGGCCGAGAGGATGCCCTGCCGGCCCCAGGGCGGCATGCCGCCGGGGGTGCCATTGGCCAGGATGGCGCGGATCGCCGCGGTCCCGATCTGGGTGGTGCGTTCCGGCTGGATGTTGGGCCCGGTGGCACCGGCCCGGAGCGTACCGTGGCACCCCGCGCAGCGATCGAAGTAGATCCGACGGCCTTCCTCGAATTGCGCCGTCGTCAGTTCCACCGGACCGAGGTCTTCACTGGCGGCAACGGTGCGACCCTCGCTCACTCGGGTGATGTAGTCGAGCACGTGCTCGATGTCTTCGTCGTTCAGGTTGGGCGACACCATCGGCACGTTGTTCCATTGTGCCAGGATCGCCCGGCCGATGGAGTCGGTCTTGGTCATGCCGACCGGATCCCGGAGCCACCGCACCAGCCAATCATGCTCGCGCACTTGGTGAATGTTCTTCAAGTCGGGCCCGACGCGGGGACCCTCGCCGATGGAGTGGCAAGCGAAGCAGAGCCGGTCGAAGATCTCCTTCCCGGGATCGGCTGCAGCGGTGGTGGCCTCTCCCCCCTCGCGCTCGCCCGTGCGACAGGCGCCGGTGAACACCAGGAGCGCCATCGAACCCAGCACGATCGGCAGCGCTCTACGGTACCGTGTGATATGATGCTGAAACGCGCTCATGACTTCCTCCCACCTCCGCAAGACGAACAGGATTGACGGGTGTCGGACCGACGGGGCTTGACAGGCGACAAGGATAATATCACGATTTAATCATGAACAAGTCAAGAATCGTCCGCGTTCCCCTGAGCGGCCTGGAAAGGACCGTCTGTGCTTTCCGGAACCGCTGAGTACGCCCTGCGCGCGGTCGTGTACCTGGCACGAGAGGGTGACCTGGGCACGCATGTCCGGGCCAACGACCTCGCCGAGGCCATTGACGTACCGAGGAACTATCTGTCCAAGATCCTCCATGAGCTGTCCCGGGGCGGGGTGTTGCGCTCGACCCGCGGCAAGGGTGGTGGCTTTCGGCTCGCCGTGCCCCCGGAGGAGCTGTCGCTCCTCGACATTGTATCGCTCTTCGACCGGATCGGCGAGCAGCGGCGCTGCCTGCTGGGCCGACCGGAGTGCAGTGACCGTGATCCCTGTCCGGTTCACGGACAGTGGAAGTCCACTGCCGATCGGATTGCGGCGTTCTTCCGTGATACGACCGTGGCCGACGTGATCGGCGTCGGGAGTCTCAGATGAGCGCGGAATCGGAGGCCGGCGCGGTGCGGCTGGAAGATCTCGTCGCCTATCAGTCCGATGCCATCGTCAGCCGGATCCTGCTCAAGCGTGACGGCGGCTCGGTCACCGTGTTTGCGTTCGACGAGGGGCAGAGCCTCAGCGAGCACACGGTGGCGCACTCGGCGCTGGTGCAGGTCCTGGATGGTGAAGCGGATATCACGGTTGGCGGCAACCGGCATCGCCTGCATGCAGGAGAGAGCGTGGAGTTGCCGGCCAACGTGCCGCACGCCGTCGCCGCGCCGACACCGTTCAAGATGCTCCTGACGATGCTGAAGTAGGACCCGGTTCGGGAGGGGGTTCGCCCGGCGGTGCGTTCTCACCACA
>CAYGCN010000085.1:13020-13269 GCA_964348385.1 uncultured Gemmatimonadaceae bacterium | reverse complement strand
GCTTACGCTGTTTAAGCCCGGTGCCACCAACGGGAAGAACGTCGCGATCGTTGCTGCCGGTCCCGATGGGCTCTCGTGCGCCCAGGATCTCCGGCGCTGGGGATATGCGGTGACCATCTACGAGGCCAATGACCGGCCTGGTGGGCTCAATACGTACGGCATCGCCGAGTACAAGCTGCGACCGGACACCGCACTCGCCGAGGCACAGATGATCCTCGATCTCGGCGTGACGCTTGATACCGGCGTCTC
>CAYGCN010000085.1:0-12973 GCA_964348385.1 uncultured Gemmatimonadaceae bacterium | reverse complement strand
AGTTCATCGAGCACCGGAAGACCCACCCGTATGTCGAGACGCGTGTCGGCCGACACGTCGTCGTGATCGGTGCCGGGAACACCGCCATCGATGCCGTGACGCAGGCCAAGCGGTTGGGAGCAGAACGCGCCACGATCGTCTACCGCCGTGGACCCGGAGACATGCCGGCGTTCGACTATGAATACGCGCTTGCCAAGCAGGACGGCTGTGAGTTCCGCTTCTACACGGCGCCCAAGCGGATCCTCGGTGTCGATCACGTGACCGGTATCGAGTGCGTGCGCACCGAACCGGGCGAACCAGACAGTGACGGGCGTTGTCGGCCCGTCGACGTTCCCGACAGCCTCCATGTCATCGAGTGCGATACGGTGATCAAGGCGCTGGGGCAGATCGTGCGGGAAGAATTCGCACGTGCCGCGTCCCTCACCGTCGAGGGCGACCGCATGGTGAGCACGCGGCCCGGGGTATTCGTGGGAGGGGACTGTGCAAATGGTGGTGCGGAGATCGTCAACGCGGCCGCAGAAGGCAAAGAAGCCGCAGCGGCGATCCATGAGTATTTGCAGGAACCGGCAGGATAGGAGCGTTCCATGGCCGACCTACGCATCAACTTCGCCGGCATCGAGAGCCCCAATCCCTTCTGGTTGGCATCGGGGCCACCCACCAATACGTACGATCAGGTCGCGCGAGCCTTCGACGAGGGCTGGGGCGGCGCGGTATGGAAGACGATTGGCGAGCCGATCATCAACGTGTTCTCGCGGTACGGCTCGGTGGACGTCGGGCTGACGCGAATGATGGGATTCAACAACATCGAACTCATTACCGATCGGCCGCTGGAGGACAACCTCAAAGAGATAGCAGCGGTGAAACGGAGCTATCCCAAGCATGCGGTCGTCGTGTCACTGATGGTGGATTCAAATCGTGAAGCGTGGCACGAGATCGTGCAGCGCACCGAGGACACGGGCGCCGACGGCATCGAACTCAATTTCGGCTGCCCGCACGGTATGAGTGAGCGGGGCATGGGCAGTGCGGTGGGACAAGTACCGGACTACACCTGTCAGATCACGGAATGGGTCAAGGAAGTGGCGACCACGCCTGTGATCGTGAAGCTCACCCCGAATGTCACGGACATCACCTACATTGCGCGAGCTGCCGTCAAAGGCGGCGCGGATGCGCTTTCGCTCATCAACACGATCAACTCGATCGTGGGCGTGGATTTGGACACGTTCGCGCCGCTGCCGTCCGTGGGCGGGAAGTCGAGCCACGGTGGCTATTGTGGGCCGGCGGTAAAGCCGATCGCGTTGCACATGGTCTCAGCCGTTGCGCGCGATCCCAAGGTGCGGGTTCCCATCTCCGGAATCGGTGGGATCGCCACGTGGCGGGACGCCGCCGAGTTCATTGCGCTCGGGGCGGGCACGGTACAGGTGTGCACGGCAGTCATGCACTACGGATTTCGCATCGTGGAGGACCTGCTCGACGGGCTCGGGAATTGGATGGATGATCAGGGTCACAGCAGTTTGGCCGATATATGCGGACGGGCACTACCCAACGTCGTGAGCTGGGAAGAGCTCGACCTCAACTACCACGTGGTGGCCCGCATCGATCAGGGAACGTGCATCAGGTGCGCGCTGTGTTGGGTGGCATGTGAGGATGGTGCCCATCAGGCGATTCGACGCATCGATGGAAGGGAAGCCGATGCCGCGAGGGGGGCGCCCGTCGTCGAAATCATCGAAGCGGCCTGCGTTGGCTGCAACCTTTGCGCTGCCGTCTGCCCCGTGCATGGCTGCATCTCCATGGTGCACGTGCCGAACGACCGCCCTGCAGTCACGTGGAAGGACTACCTGGCGGGAAGGGGAACCCTCGCACCGCGTTCGGAGCATTTCCATACGGCCACCTGGTCACCGCAAGAATAGGCCCCGATCCACGAGCGATCCGTCAGCGGCGAAGCGCCGTCCGCTCCCGGATCCAGCCAGACACCAGTTCCAAGAAACCCGGCACAAACTGTTTCTCGAGCGAGGCATACTCGCTGGGGTTGCCGGTTTCAGATGCCTGAAACAGGTGGTTCGTGCCCGGGAGCACCCGGACCGTGTAGTCGCGGTTGCCAGCGGCGGCGAGCGCCGCGTCCATCGGACCCACGTTGAGCTCGGGCGGCACCTGGAGGTCGTTCTCCCCAAAGACGGCCAGGGTGGGAACCGTCACCCCGCGCAGCGCCGTCGCGGGATCGAAGTCCAAGAAGAACCGAAACCACGGGCCGCGCACGCCCACGATCTGCTGCTGGGCGCGTGTCTGCACAAACGTGTCGAGGTCGGAGATCCGGTCGCGCTGCTCGGGCGGGAGCGCGTCGATGCTCTCTCGGATCTGTGCCTCGATTTCCTGCTGCACCGCGTCCCATCCGGTATCGGCGCGGATGGCGGCGAAGATCCCAAGCTGCAGTCGGCGCTGTCGCTCCAACTGCGCGGCGGTGCCGCCGTTGGCCTTCAGGATGAGTTCGCCCTGAGCGAGGAGGATTTGGTCCCCGGGGACGGCACTCCCGGCGAGCAGGACAATGTAGGCGACGTCCGTCGACCGCCGGGCTGCAATGGACGCCACCAGCGCTCCCTCGCTGTGCCCCACGAGACCGACGGCGTCGTGCTTGATCTCCGACCGGGCCCGGAGTAGCGCCACCCCAGCCAGCGCATCGCCGGCGAAGTCGTCCGAGGTTGCGGTCTGCACGCTGCCGCTGGAGCCGCCGACTCCGCGGTCATCGTAGCGCAGCACGGCGATACCGTTACGCGAGAGGTGATCGGCAAGAAGCCGAAACGGCTTGAAGCCGAAGATCTCCTCATCGCGGTTTTGCGGACCGCTCCCCGTAATGAGCACCACCGCCGGGTGAGGACCGCGGCCCTCCGGAACGGTGAGCGTGCCGGCAAGGGAAACGGCCCCACTGCTGAACGACACCTCTTCCTCCCGGTAGGGCGGCGGTTCACTCGGCTCTACGTCCGCCTGAGGAGCGGCGGTCGGCCGGAGCCAGAACGTGCCGTTCACACCCGACTGCTCGAATGACCCCCCGATGCTGTCGCCCCGAAGCTCGCCGTGGAACACGGCCAGGCCCGGACCGCCGAGTAGCTCGAAATGCACCCGTGGCAGATCGATGAGGACGTTGCGCAGTGGCAGCTTGGCTGCTCCCTGTTGCGGAATGTCCATGGTCGCGGTAAACCCGCTGTCGCTGCGGGTGAAGTGCACGCTCATCCCGAGTTCCCCGCCGAGGACCAGTATGGCTCCCGTCCAGCTTCCCTCGACGGATTCCTGGGCCGATACCGGGCCCGCGAGCGGCAGCGACAGTGTTCCGACCATGATCGCGGCCATCGAACGCCTCCGATTCATCGTGCGCGTCTCCTAACGGTGCTCGGCCTCAATGATCACGGCGTTGCCGTAGGCCAGGATCTCCGACGCCGCCCCCATGATGAACGAGGTGCTGAACCGGACGTCGGTCACGGCGTTGGCCCCGAGCTGCTCGGCGTTGGCTGCCATCCGGTCGAGCGCCTGCTCGCGGGCCTCGCCCATCATCTTCGTGTACTCCTCGATCTCGCCGCCCACCAGGTTCTTCAGACCGGCCAGGATGTCACGACCGACATGCCGAGCCCGGATGGTGTTGCCGCGGACGAGGCCCAGTGTTTTCACCATCTTGTACCCTGCGATGGACGATGCAGGTGTCACGATCATCGGATCACGTCCTTGTAGGGATCACTCCGTCTGAGCATCAACTTCTCGCGAATGACCGATACCAAGAGGATCACCCCGCCGGCGATGAGCGCGAGGATGCCTGCCTTAATGAAGGCAGGGAGTTCCGTGTCGCCAAGGATGTCCTGAATGGCCTGCCACACTCCCCACGACAGCAACACGATGGCCCCGATCGAGACCAGGATCCAGGCGACACCGCGCTCGAGACGTCGGTATACCCCCGTCCAGTAGCGATCCCACGTTTCCTCGGGTGGATGGCGTAGCGACATCGTCTCCGTCACCTCCTTCACGCGTTGGAGCTGCTGCCATTCCTGCCGGAGCACGGGATCGTGCCGCAGCAGGTGTGCCAGCTCGTCCCTGTCACCCGGCGACAACTCCCCGTCCAGCGCGCCCATCATGAGCTGACGGACACGCTCGTCAGTTCGATCGGGGTGCCTCATGGTCCCTCCCCGAGCGCGGCAGCCAGGGCCTTCCGTGCCGCGTACAGGCGAGACATCACGGTTCCGATAGGGATTCCGAGCAGGTCGGCGATCTCCCGGTACTTGAGGCCCTCGAATTCCCTCATGACGATGACTTCGCGTTCGTGTGGCGCCAGCGCTTCGATGGCTGCCTCGACGCGCCGTCGCAGGTTCGCTCGCTCGGTCTGCCGGTCGGGTGCGAACCGGGCTGCGCGGGCACTGGCCTCATCGGCGAGCCACGGCCCCGCTTCGGCAAGCCGCGTGCGGCGAGTCTTTTGATCGCGGAGGAAGTTGAAGCACAGGCGTCGAATGATCTGATACAGCCACGGGTAGAATGGCCGTGCCGGGTCCAGGGTGCCGCGGGCGCGGTAGGCCCGGGCGAACGCCTCCTGGGAAAGGTCCAGGGCATCGTCATGATTGGCCACCAGGCCCAACGCGGCGAAGTACGCCCGCTGCATGTATTTGCGGACCAGCTCGCCAAAGGCTTCGCGATCGCCCGCCCGCACCCTGGCGACCAATACACCATCACCCGATTCCTCAACCAAGATGTCCAATCACGTCGTCTCCCGCTCGGGTCGTGCTCTGAGAGATACCCAGAAGAATCCGAGTTATTCGCCACCCGAACAAGGCCGTGGGTTCAAGGGGGTGGCCAGCCGATGGCAGGCAGGGCAGAATTCCAGGGAATCGCCGACGAACGGGAACGCTGTGCCGAGTGCTGCTCTTGGCGCGCCCAGCGTGAAACGGATGCCGTCTCGTGACGCACGATAGATCCGCCCACCATTGGTGGCTGTCCGGCCTGGCTCTGACGGCGCTCGCCTGTGAGTCCGCTCCGTCTCGGGTGACGCCGCCGGCGCCAATTCCGGAGCGGGGCGCCATCGAGGCCACCGTGTTCCTCATTGGCGACGCGGGCAAGTCGGCGCCGAGCGGCGATCCCGTGCTGAGCACCCTTGCGGCGATGGTTCGCGAGGATCCCGGTCGGGCGACCGTCGTCTTTCTGGGCGACAACGTCTATCCGGGCGGCATCCCGCCGGAGGCGGATCCGGAGCGTGCGGCGGCAGATCAGCGGCTCGCGGCGCAGATCGATGTCGTAGACACGACGGTAGCCTACGGGATTTTCGTCCCCGGCAATCACGATTGGACCGCCTCGGGCGACGATGGATGGGAGGCGATTCGACGACAGGAACGGGTCATCGCCGGCCGGGGCCGATCTTCGGTCGTCATGCTTCCCGGCGGCGGCTGTCCTGGCCCCGAGGCCGTGGACGTCGGCACCAGGCTCCGCCTCCTCGTGTTGGATACCGAGTGGTGGCTGCGATCGGGACCCAAACCGGTGGGCGCCGGGGCCGAATGCGCCCCCAACACGATCGCCGGGGTGATGGACTCACTGCGCGGTGCGCTTGCTGGCGCCGGCGATCGGTTCGTCGGGATCGTGGCACATCATCCGCTGCAGAGCGGTGGTGTCCACGGGGGTCACTTCGGGATGTTGGATCACCTGTTTCCGCTGCGTGCATGGAAATCCTGGCTCTGGGTACCGCTGCCGGTGATCGGTTCGGCGTATCCGCTTGCCCGCATGGCGGGGATCTCGTCGCAGGATCTGACGAGCAGAACCTTCGGCGTGATGCGGGATTCCCTCACGGCGGCATTCCGGGTACACCTCCCACTATTCTACGCCTCGGGTCACGAACACAATCTCCAGGTCCTGGACGGAGAGTGGGTGACCCATTTCCTGGTGAGCGGTGGCGGATACTATGGTCACACCACTCGCGTGGTCTACCTGGACGAGTCGCGATACGCTGAAGCCGAGAGCGGGTTCATGCGCGTGGACGTCTTGCGGGACGGACGGGTGCGGCTCGGCGTCATCACTGTGACCGCAGACGGCCAAGCCTCCGAGGACTTCTCGATGTGGCTGGCGACGTCGCCGAATTGAAGGAGGTCCCATGTCCTGGCTCGACGGTACCTGGTGGGCAGTGGCGGTAGCGGTCGGGCTGAGTGTGCCCGTCGTCCCTACGCACCTGCCAGCCCAGGATCTCCCCTCGAGGCAGACACGTCCCGACTCGGCACGGGTCGCCGCCGGAACCCATTACGGAGCCGGCGGGACGCGGCGCTTCTTTTTTGGATCGCTGTATCGTGATCTGTGGACCACGCCGCTCGCCGTGGAGGTGCTCGACCTCGGGTCCGAAGGTGGAGGACTCACGCCGACGACTGCGGGCGGTGGCTTTCAAACGAAGTCCCTGTGGTTTCGCGGCGCCGACGGCTACGACTACGGCTTTCGCTCGGTGGACAAGGATCCGGCCGTGCTCCCGCCGGAGTTTGCGGGGACCATTGTCGAGGACATCGTCCAGGATCAGATGAGCTCGCAACACCCGGCGGGCCCGGCGGTGGTGGCGCCGCTGCTCGAGGCGGCGGGTTTGTTGCACACGAATCCGCGGTTGGTGGTGCTCCCGGACGATCCGCGCCTCGGTGAGCACCGCGAGCGGTTTGCCGGAACGCTGGGGTTCTTCGAGCGCCGGGCCACCGTGACCGGTGCCCAGCCCTTTGCCGGGGCCGACGAGATCATCGACGGCTACGAGATGATGGACCGTGCCCAGCTGAGCCCCCGACAACGGGTGGACGTGCGGACGCTCCTCAGGGCACGGCTGTTCGATCTCTTGATCGGGGACTGGGACCGTCATCGGGGACAGTGGAACTTCGTGCGTCGCGAGCGTGGCGCCGACACACTGTGGGTTCCGCTCCCGGAGGACCGTGATCAGGCGTTCGTGCGGTACGACGGCCTGTTGCTGGGAGTCGCCCGGCAGTACGCGCCCCAGTTGATCAACTTCGGCGACGACCTCCCCAGCGTGCACGGCTGGGGGTGGAACGGACGCGAGGTCGATCGTCGGTTCCTGGTGGGCCTCGAGCGGCCGACGTACGACTCGATGGCGGTCGATCTGGCAGGACGCATCACCGATTCGGTGATCGATGCCTCCGTCAAAGCACTTCCCCCGGAGTACTACGCCATCGACGGCCCGCGACTGGCGCGCGCGCTCAAGCTGCGACGGGAGCAGCTGGCTGAGGGCGCCGCGCGATACTATCGCCACTTGGCTGCCGACGTGGACATTCACGGGACCGATCTGGCCGAAACCGTGACGGTGGATCGTCGGGCCGACGGGGTGACCGACGTGGCGCTGCACGCGGGTGACGGAGCGACCGGCACACCGTATTACCGTCGCCGGTTCCACGCGTCGGAAACCAACGAGCTCCGGCTCTATCTGTACGGGGGCGGGGATCGGGTGACCGTCACCGGAGGGTCCGGGATCCCCCTGCATATCGTGGTTCTCGGGGAGGCCGACGTGGCAAACCGCTCGACCGGAGGAGGAGTGCGGCTGTATGCCACGGGAGCCGTCCGCACGGAGGGCCGAGTTCACGTGGATCGGCGACCGTACACGCCACCGCCCAAGCGATTCCCCACGGAGTTGCCGCCGAGGGATTGGGGTCATCGCTGGCGGTCGCTGGTCTGGGCCGGATTCGGGCCGGACGTGGGCGTGTTTCTCGGTGGCGGGGCGTACGTGATCGACTACGGGTTTCGCAAGATCCCGTACGCCTCACGCGTGTCGTTCCGCGGCGGCTTCTCCACGGGGGCCCTGACCGGTCGGGCGGAGTTCTCCGCCGAGGTGTATCGGCTGAACTCGAGGGTACGGGCCGGTCTGGACGTCGCGCTCTCCGGGATCGAGGTGCTCCGCTACAACGGCCTCGGCAACGAGATCGCGCTGACGCAGACGGAGGAGTACTACCGGGTGCGGCAGCAGCTCGTGTCCGTCCAGCCGGCCCTGGTGGTGCCGCTGGGTGCCAAGGCCACGTTCACGCTCGGGCCGTCGCTCACGTATTCGCACACCAGTGAGCAGCAAGGCCGTGTGCTCGCCGACGTGGACCTCTACGGCGAAAACGGGTTTGGCCAGATCGGTGCTCGAGGTGAGGTGGACGTCGACACGCGAGACGTGCCGGCTGCGGCGACGCGGGGAGTCCACCTCGTCGTGGGTGGCAGCGTCCATCCGTCTCTGTGGGATGTCGAGGAAACGTTCGGTGAGGCGCACGTCGAGGCCAGCACCTACCTCTCGCCCGCCGGGGTCCCGCTCCGTCCGACGCTGGCCCTCCGCGCCGGCGGCAAGAAGGTGTGGGGCCGGTTTCCGTTCCAGGAGGCGGCGTTCATCGGCGACCAACGCAGCGCGCGGCTGGGTCGGCAGAACCGCTACGGGGGCGATGCGGCCGCCTACGGCAATGCGGAGCTTCGGCTCGATCTCGGGAGCGTCTTCATCGTGCTGCCCGCGCGATTCGGTATCTTCGGACTCGGCGACCTGGGGAGAGTATTCCTGGAGGGCGAGGACTCCGGTACCTGGCATTGGGCGGCCGGTGGCGGCCTGTGGATCGCCTTCCTGCAGTCGGCCAATACCCTGAGCGTGGCGATTGCGAAGAGCGAGGATCGGCTCGGGGTGTACGCGACCGCGGGGTTCGCCTTCTAGCGCATGCGGACTCGGACGGGCGGGAGACACGGAGTGGAATCATGATGCATAGAGCGATTGTGCTGATCGGCGTGGCGATTCTCGTGCTCCTGGTGTTTGCCGGGACACCTGCCGCTGCCGCCTTCCTCGCCGATTGGTATTGGTACTCGGCCCTCGGGCTCGAGCGGGTCTTTGCGACGCAACTGGTGACGAAACTCGTGTTGGGTACGGTGGTCACCGTGATCGCGTCCGCCTTCCTCTACATCAACCTGCGCTTCCCGCTTCGTGGTGTGGCGCCGGACCCACTCATCGTCCCGCTTCGGGGGCGTCAGCCCTCGGTGGACTTGAACCGGGTCATGCGGCTTGCCATGCTGCCCATTGCCATCCTGTTGGGCCTGCTCGTGGGCGCGACCACGTCGGGGGCATGGCTCGCCGTACAACGATTTCTGCACGCCACCGACTTCGGGATGACGGACCCGGTGTTCGGCCGAGATATCGGGTATTACGTGTTCACCTTGCCCGTGCTCTCCGGTGGGATCGGCTTGGTCACCGGTCTCGCGATTCTCGCGTTGGTGCTCACGACGCCGCTGTATCTGCTGCGTCGCGACGTGGTGGTGTTCCATCGGCGGGTGACGGTCGAGCCGGAGGCGCAGCTTCACCTCGGGGGTCTGCTGGCGCTCGTGCTCGTGTCGTTCGCGTTCCGCGTGTTCTTGGTCGACATCCCGTCGCTGTTGTACGCCACGACCGGGCCGTTCGTCGGCGCGGCCTTCGCCGATCTCAGCACCAAGCTGCCCGCGTTGCGTGTCGCCGGGGTGGTGGCCGCCGTGGGCGCGGCCGTCGTCCTGTGGGGGGCCGCGCGGCGCCGGCTGGTGCCGTACGCCCTGCTCGCGTTCGGCGCATACATCGGCGTCGGTATCCTGGGATCGCTCACCGCCGCGTCGATCCAGCGGCTCGTGGTCATTCCCAACGAGCTCGTCAAGGAGGCTCCACAACTCGAACGGCACATCGCCGCGACGCGGGCCGCATGGGACCTGGACCGCGTGACGGTACGGGAGTTGAGCGGCGAGTCCCAGCTCACGCGCCAGGACATCGAGGCCAACGCCGCGACGATCCGGAACGTGCGCCTGTGGGATCGGGACCCGCTGCTGCAGACCTTCGGGCAGCTCCAGGAAATCCGCACCTACTACGACTTCGTCTCGGTCGATGACGACCGTTACTGGATCGACGGCGAGTATCGGCAAGTGTTGCTCTCGCCACGCGAACTGAACTCCGCGTCACTCCCCACGCGAACGTTCATCAACGAGCGCTTCGTCTTCACCCACGGCATGGGGCTCACCCTGGGCCCCGTCAATCAGGTGACGGAGGAAGGGTTGCCGGTCCTCTTCATCCAGGACCTCCCGCCCTCGTCGAACGTGTCGCTCGACGTCACCCGACCCGGGATCTACTACGGCGAGCTGTCCAACGACTGGGTGTTCGTGAATACCCGCCAACGAGAGTTCGACTACCCTTCCGGCGAAGGGAACGTGTATACGAATTACGACGGTACCGGGGGCGTAGCGGTATCGTCGCTCCTGCGGCAGGCGGTGCTGTCGATTCACTTCCGTTCGCTCAAGGTCCTGCTGTCGGGGTACATCACCAGGGACAGTCGCGTCATGTACCACCGCCGCGTCCGGGAACGCGCGCAGAAGGCGCTGCCATTTCTCCTGTGGGACGGCGATCCGTACGTGGTGATCACCGAGCGCGGGGAACTGAAGTGGATCCTCGATGCGTACACGGCGAGCGACCGATACCCCTATGCGCAGCCGATTCGCGGCGGGATGAACTACATGCGAAACAGCGTCAAGGTCGTGATCGATGCCTATCACGGGACAGTCGACGCCTACATCGCCGATCCGGACGACCCGATCGTGCAGACCTATGATCGGGTGTTCCCGGGGGTCTTCCAGCCGCTCGATGCGCTGCCCACCGATCTCCGGGCTCACCTGCGTTACCCGGAGGATCTGTTCCGGATACAGACCGCGCTGTACGCGACGTACCACATGAGCGAGCCGGAGATCTTCTATCATCGGGAGGACGAGTGGCAGATTCCGGCCGCCGGTCGCAACGAGATGTCCCGCGACCCGTTCCTGCGTCACATCGTGATGAAACTCCCTACCGAAGGACAGGAGGAGTTCATCATCATGACGCCGTTCACGCCGCGCCAGAAAGACAACCTCTCGGCGTGGATGGTGGCGCGAAACGACGGCGAGCACCTGGGTGAGCTCGTCGTCTACCAGTTCCCGAGGCAGCGTCTCGTATTCGGCCCCACGCAGGTCGGCAATCGCATCGATCAGGATACCGAAGTGTCCCGTCAGATCTCCCTGTGGGACCAGCGCGGCTCACAGGTGATCCGGGGCAATCTGCTGGTGATCCCGATCGAGGAGTCGCTGATCTTCGTCCAGGCGCTCTACCTGCGAGCGGAAGGCGGCCGTATTCCCGAGCTGAAGCGTGTGATCGTCGCCTATCAGAATCAGGTGGTCATGGAAGAAACGCTCGAGGAGGGGCTGGAGCGCCTGTTCGGCGGAGAGGTCACCGTTGCGGCGGAGCCGCGGGCGGCGCTCGTCGAGACGCAGCCCGCCTCGGGGGTCACAACGCTCGAGGAGTTGATCACGCAAGCTGCGGAATCCTACGACCGCGCGCTCGCCGCTCAGCGGTCGGGGGATTGGGCCCGCTACGGGGAAGAGATGCGGCGCGTGGGTGAGCTCCTGCGCCAGCTGCGGGAGCGGAGCGGTACGAGCCCGAACTAGGGCCGGTTAGGCGAATCGCGCGACCACGACCGTCACATTGTCCGTGCCGCCACCGTCGATGGCGGACGCGATGAGGCGTTCGGTGGCCTCCTTGGCGTCAGCAGCCCCTCGAAGGGTTTCAGCGAGGTCGTGATCGCCGACATGGGCCGTCAACCCGTCGGTGCACAACAGCAGCGTGTCCCGAGGCTCGAGGTTCACCTTGGAGATGACGGGCTGAATCTCGCTCTCTGCCCCGATCGCCTGGACCAGCAGGTGGGAAAACGGTGATGCGGAAGCCTCGTCGGGGTGCAGGGCGCCGCGGTCCACGAGATCCTGCCCCACCGTCTGATCACGGGTGACCTGCCGCAGCTGGCTGCCACGGAGGTGGTAGCAGCGGCTGTCGCCGATCTGAACGACGTAGGCTCTGGGCCAGAGAACGTGCGCCATGGTGAGCGTCGTGGCCCCGCTGGCCCTGTCGGGCGCGGCCTGCGCCATCGAGCGAAGGGTTTGGTGGCTCTGCTGCACCACATTGGCCAATTCGGTCAACAGATCCTGTGGAACCTGCTCGTCCAGTTTGTAGAAGCAGCGCATGGACGTGGTCACGTAGCTCATGATGGCGTCGAGCGTTCGGGAACTCGCGTCGTCGCCGCCCGGTCGACCGCCCACCCCGTCGGCCACCAGGAGGAGGAGCGCCTTGGCGCCGCTGTCGAATCGGCGGCGGTACGACACGGGGATGCTCGTGCCGTGGATGTCGACCACCTTGTGCAGGGCCGCGATGAGGAATTGGTCCTGATTGTCTCGACGGACCCGGCCGACGTCGGTTGCGCCGTGGACGTCGACTGCGACACCTTCAAACATCAGCATCGGCACACCTCATGCCATGAGATCGCCAACGTGCCGCACACGGGATTCAGTCTGCGCCGACCGGGCGCTGACCGCAGCCAGTCCCTCACCTAGGAATGGCGCGATGGACCGGGGAAAGGAAGGGGCATGCGCTTCACACGGATAGCCGGCATCGGGCACCACGTGCCGCAGCGAGTCGTGACGAATCACGACCTCGAGCAGCTGATGGACACGTCGGACCAATGGATCCGCGAACGCACCGGCATTCGAGAGCGGCGGTTCGCTGAGCCGGGGACCGGGAGCGCCGCCCTCGCGACGGTGGCCACCCGGGCGGCGCTGGACGACGCCGGATGGGAGCCGGGCGACGTGCAGTTCATCGTGTTCGCAACGCTGTCGCCCGATCTGTACTTCCCGGGAAGCGGAGTGCTGCTGCAGGCGGCCCTCGGTCTCCCAGGGGTGGGGGCGCTGGACGTGCGTAACCAGTGTACGGGCTTCGTGTACGGGCTGTCGGTCGCCGACGCGTTCGTCCGCATGGGCCTCTACGACCGCGTACTGCTCGTGGGTGCCGAAGTTCACTCAGCCGGCCTGCGGATGAGCACGGAAGGACGCGACACCGCCGTGCTCTTCGGGGACGGTGCCGGGGCGGTGTGCCTCGAGGCCACCGACGATGAGCGTGGCAGCCGAATCCTCTGGCACCACCTCCATGCCGATGGCCGCTTTG
>CAYGCN010000084.1:11040-13874 GCA_964348385.1 uncultured Gemmatimonadaceae bacterium | reverse complement strand
TGAGACGGTGTCCCGCACGCTCAAGGAGTTCGTGGATGGCGCGTTGATCGAAGTGACACGCGACCGCATCGCGATACTCGATCGGCGACGACTGGAAGAGCTCGCGGGACTGTAGTGACCGATGTCACCGTCCACGCGTGACATCGTCCCTGGCCGCCCGCGGTGCCGAACCCCTACCTTCTCCCGGATGACGACGGACGGCGAGACGTGACGTACACGGTGTCGGTGCTGGGGGCGCGCGGGTCGATCCCGACCCCGGGGTCCGGTACCATCCGCTACGGCGGGAACACGTCTTGCGTCTCGGTGGAACGGGCCGACGCCGCGGGGCGGCACCTCGTGGTGCTCGATGCTGGAAGCGGCATACGGCTGCTCGGAAATGCGTTGGCGGCGCGCGAAGACGGCATCGAGGTGGATCTGCTGCTCAGCCACACGCACTGGGACCACATCCAGGGCCTCCCGTTCTTCGCGCCGATGTTCGTCGAAGGCAACGTCCTCCGGGTGTGGGGGGCGCGGCAGGGCGACGTGGATCTGGGGGCGATCCTGCGCCAGCAGATGCACCCCGTGGTGTTTCCCGTCCCGCTCGACGAGAGCGCGGCGGAGTTGGGCGTGAACCACATCGGCCCCGGCGGTTTCGAGATCGCGGGCTTCCGGGTAGACGCCGTCCGACTGCGGCACCCCGGCAACACCCTGGGGTACCGACTGACACCCACCGGGGGTGGCGCCGTGCTGGCCTACGTGACAGACAACGAGCTGGGCGGGGATCATGGATACGAGGTCGGCCCCGACTGGCGGGCTGAGTTGGTCGACTTTCTCGATGGCGTCGATCTCTTGGTGCACGACGCGATGTACACCCCCGACGACATCGAGCAACACCGCGGGTGGGGACATTCGTCCTACACCGAGGCGGTCGCGCTCGCCGTGGAAGCGCGGGTCAGACGGCTGATGTTGTTTCACCACCGGCCGGAGCGGGACGACGTGGCGATGGACGAGCTGGTCCGCGCCGCCCGGACGGCCGCCCGGGCGTCGGGCCACGACATGGAGGTCCTGGCGGCCACCGAAGGAATGCAATTGGTCCTCTGAGATGGAGGCGTAACGATGCGTTGGCGTGCTGGTTGGACCCTCGTCGCCCTTGTGGCGATGCCCGGTCTCCTATTCGCACAGGACACCCGGCCCGGAATCGCCGTCGTGCCGTTCACCGATGGTGGCTCCTATGGACAGGAAAAGGAAGACTTCGAAGCACTGACCATCGGGTTGCAGCAGATGCTGACCACGGAGCTCGCGGCGAACACGAATCTCCGCATCGTCGATCGGTCGCGCATCAAGGAAGTGATGATGGCAGAGCAGGATCTTGGCGCGTCAGGCCGCGTCGACGCCGGCACGGCGGCCCGGATCGGGAAGATCGTCGGGGCCAGGTACGTGGTGATGGGTGGGTTCGTCGACTGGTTCGGCGACATGCGGCTCGACGGCAGCGTCGTGAGCGTCGAGACCACGGAGATCGTCAAAGTCCAGCGGGCGAGAGGGAACCGCGAGGAGCTGTTTTCGCTCGTGGTGGAGTTGGCCGACGGTCTCACCCGTGGGCTCAACCTGCCGCCGCTCGCGCGACAGGCTTTGCAGGAACGCGAGCGCCGCAGTGAGGAGATCCCGCACGAGGCAGTGGTTCTCTACACCCGGGCGCTGTTCTATGCCGACCGCGGCGACAACGAGCGCGCACGCGAGCTGTTTTCGCAGATCACCCGCGAGTTCCCCGCGTACACCGAAGCGAGCGAAGCGCTGCGGCAGCTGCGAACGAGGTCCTGACCTGAGCACGTGACCGGGCGCCCGAGATCGCCGGCGGTTTCGCAATGAGGTACCTGCTGTGGCATCCCGGGACGCTCGGGCTCGACGCCGTCGCGGCCGCGCTGGAGGCCGAGGGCGTCGACCTTCGCCACGCTCGGCCGGGGAAGGTGCCCGGCGTGGCGGAGGTCCCCACTGTGTTCGTGCTCGACGCGGCATCACGCGCCGATTTCCCGCCGGACCTCCTCGAAGCCTTCGTACAGCAGGGTGGATCGGTCGCGCTGCTTGGCGCTCCCGACGAGGCCGATGTGCCGGCGGTCTATCGTGATCCCGTGGTGTCGGCCTACGTGCCCCACCCGGCGCGACCGCGACAGCTCCTCGTGGCGCTGCGCACGGTGTTTCGGGAATCCGCCGCGCGTCAGGACGCGCTCAACGTGCGCCACGAAGTCGTACTCCGCACGCGGGAACTGGCCGAGCTGACTCGCATCGGGATGGCCCTCTCGACCGAGCGTGACTACAGCAGGCTGCTCGACCTCATCCTGACCCAAGCGCTGCAAATCACCCAGTCGGACGCCGGTAGCCTGTACATCGTGGACGCACCGGAGGACGCGCCCACCCGCCTCCGGTTCACGCTGTCGCAGAATCAGTCACGGCCCGACATCCCGTTCGTCGAGTTCACGATGCCGCTGGACGCGTCGAGCATCGCGGGACACGCCGCCACCACCGGCGATCCGCTCGTGATCGACGACGTCTACCAGTTGCCCCCGGACGTGGCCTACACGTTCAACCGATCGTTCGACCAGACCTACGGGTACCGTTCCAAGTCGATGCTGGCGATCCCGATGAAGGACCACAAGAACCAGGTCATTGGTGTCCTGCAGCTCATCAACCGGAAGCGGCACGGCGACACGCAGCTGTCGACTCCGGAGGATTTCGCGCGCGAAGTGGTATCGTATTCAGTGCGGCAGGTGGATCTCGTCACGGCACTCGCCGGGCAGGCCGCGGTATCGATCGAGAACAGCCGGCTTTATGCCGACATCGAGCGGTTGTTCGAAGGGTTC
>CAYGCN010000084.1:369-11030 GCA_964348385.1 uncultured Gemmatimonadaceae bacterium | reverse complement strand
ATGGGGGATTTCGTCGAGGGCAAGGCGTGGGCGACCTGCTGCCTCGAGCGGGCAGTCGCTCACCAGTCCCGAGGTTCCTCCGCTGACGTCGGAGTCACCCGACCAGCAGATCGAGCATGCGCTGTCGGCGACGCTCGAGCTCAACGGTTCCACGGTCGGGCGCCTCTGGGCAGCGAACAAGCTGGGTGACATAGACTCGTTCAGCGACGAAGATCTCCGGTTGCTGGTGAGCATCGCCCAGCAGACCACGGTGTCGATCGAGAACAGCCGGCTTTATGCCGACATCGAGCGGTTGTTCGAAGGGTTCGTGCGCGCGTCGGTCACGGCCATCGAGCAGCGCGACCCGACCACGTTCGGGCATTCCGGTCGCGTGGCCTCGATGACGGTCGCGCTCGCCCAGTCGGTCGATCGCGAGGATCGGGGACCGTATCGTGACGTCCGGTTTTCTCGGGAGGAGGTCCGCGAAATCCGGTACGCCGGGCTGCTTCACGATTTCGGAAAGGTCGGCGTGCGGGAGCAGGTGCTGGTGAAGGCCAAGAAACTCTACGCACCCGATCTGGCACAGGTACGGCTGCGGCATGCGTTCATCCGACGCTCGCAGGAGGCGGAGTACCATCGGCAGCGTATGGAGTACCTCGAGCAGTACGGGAAGTCCGGGTACGACGAGTTCGTCACGCAGCTCGACACTGAGCACTCGGCGTCGCTCCGCGCCTTGGACGAGTTCCTCGATCTCGTGCTGCACTCGAACGAGCCCACGGTGCTCCCGGAAGGGAGTTTCGAGCACCTCCTCCAGTACGGCGAGCGGTACTACCTGGACCTCGACGGCAGGCCGCAGCCCTACCTCACGGACGACGAACTACGATTCCTCAGCATCCGCAAAGGAAGCCTCGACGAGACGGAGCGGCTCGAGGTCGAGAGCCACGTGACCCACACGTATCGTTTCCTGCTCCAGATTCCGTGGACCAAAGAGCTGCAGTCGATTCCCAGGATCGCGTACGGTCATCACGAGAAGCTGGACGGTAGTGGCTATCCACGCCGCGTCCAGGGCCGGGCGATTCCGATTCAGACCAGGATGATGACCATCGCCGACATCTTCGACGCGCTGACGGCGTCGGATCGTCCATACAAGCGGGCCGTCCCACCCTCGCGGGCGCTCGACATCCTGTCCGATGAGACCCGGGTAGGCATGCTCGACGATGAGTTGTTCAGGCTGTTCCGCGAAGCCCGGGTGTTCGAGCGCGCGTCAGATGACGGAGGGGCGTAGCCAGCTCACGTCGTCGTCCCGTTCCCCCATCCACCGCCGCCCGGCGTCTCGATCACGAGCCGATCGCCCGCGTGCATGCGAAGAGCCGCGCGGCCACCGAGGCGTTCGCCGTTCAGTCGGTTCTCCCCCAGTGCGCCCGGCCCGCCACCCCGCCCGCCCCGTGGCGCGTGACGACGGCGCTCGGAGATGAGTGACACGTCGACGGCGGCCAGCGCCTCGTACTCCCGCACGACTCCCATCCCACCGAGATGCCGGCCGTGCCCCGCGCTGCCGCGGCGCAGCGCGTAGCGCAGCACCCGAAGCGGGTGCTCGAGCTCGAACACCTCGATCGGCGTGTTGCGCGTGTTGGACATCCCGACGTGCACGCCAGAGGGTGCCTGACCCGCGGCGGACGCCCCCTGCCCACCGCCCAACGTCTCGTAGTACGTCCACCCCCTGCCGCCGAACACGACGTTGTTCATCGTCCCCTGCCCTTGCGCGGGGACCGCGGCAGCCGGTTCCAGCGCGAGGAACAGCGTGTCCGCGATCCGCTGCGAGGTCTCGACGTTACCAGCCGCCACGGCGTGCGGCCAGGCGGCGTTTACGATCGAGCCGGCCGGGGCCCGGACCTCCACCGCGCGATGCATGCCCCCGTTGGTGGGAACATCTTCCCCCACCAGACACCGCAGCACGAACAGCACGGCCGACCGGGTCACGGACAATGGACAGTTGGCGTTTCCTGCCGACGCGGGCCCGGTTCCCGCGAAGTCGACCACGAGCGAGCCCTCGCCGACCTCCACGCGCACCCGAATGGGGATGTCCTCGGTGACCGTCCCGTCCCCCTCGAGGTAGTCCACCGCTTCGTAGCGGCCGGGGCGTACCCGCGCCGCCAACGCCGCACGCGTGCGCCGTTCGGCGTAATCGTGCAGATCGCGTACGGCCCCCATGACCTCGGCCCGGCCCCGGCGTGCCACCAGCTCCCGGTATCGGAGGGCACCACGCTCGCACGCGGCGAGCTGCGCCGCCAGATCACCGGCACGCATCGCGGGCGTGCGCACGTTGGCCAGGAGCATCCGCGCTACGTCATCCTGCGGCCGGCCACCCCGCGTCCACCGCACCGGAGGCACGATCAGCCCTTCTTCGAACACCTCGGTCGAGTGCGGGGGCATGCTTCCCGGCCGCGCGCCCCCCACGTCCGAGTGGTGCGCCCGCACCACGGTGTAGCCCCCTATCGACCCCTCGAGATCGATCGCGTGGACCATCGTGATGTCGGGCAGGTGCGTGCCGCCCGTGTACGGATCGTTGAGAATGAAGGTGTCGTTCGGCTCGGCAGCGGCGGCGCGGACCGCGGCGACGGCCTCCGGCATCGCACCCAGGTGCACGGGAATGTGCGCGGCCTGGGCGATCAACGCACCGTCGGCATCGAACACGGCCGCCGAGGAGTCCCGCCGCTCCCGCACGTTGGGTGAGAGGGCACTCGCGACCAGCACCGCCCCCATCTCTTCGGCGATCCCCGCGAACGCATGCGCCATCACTTCGAGCCCGATGGCGTCGAGCGTCATCGGCACTCCAACACGACCCCCCCGGAGTCGTGGACGGTCGCGCTCCAGCCGGGCTCGACCCGGATGGTCGTATCGGAGGCATCGAGCACGTAGGGCCCGGTCACGGCACCACCGGGTGCGAGATCCGGCAGCCACGCCCGACCCGCACCGGCTGCCGGCGCTTGCGTGCCGCACGCCCCGGCGAGCACGAGCGGCTCGGCCTCCCGTGTGGCGGTGAGCCTGAGGTTCACGATTTCCACGACCCGGGACGGGTCCGCGTGCCCGTATCGCTCGCGGTGAACGTCGTGAAACGCCCGGGCGACCCGCGTGCCGTCGCCGTCGGCCGGCACCAGCAGCTCGTACCCTTGCCCAGGGTACCGGCACTCGGCCAATCGCTCCAGACGAGCGCCGGCCATGGATGCACGGGCCGCGCTCTCCATCTCGGCAAACGCGGCGTCCAGGCTCCGCTCGGTGGCCGTCGACGCCGACGCATGGAGCGATTCCGTGAAGTCCACCCGGGCCGGCGCGGCCGCAAGGCCGAGCGCCGACAGCACGCCGGCATAGGGTGGGACGATGGCCCGCGTCATCCCCAGACTGTCCGCCATCCGGCACGCGAACATCGGACCGGCACCGCCGAACGGCACGAGCATGAGGTGGCGCGGATCGATGCCGCGCTCGACGCTCACCCGACGCAGGGCGCGCACCATGGCGGCATTGGCGACCTCGATGATTCCTTCCGCGCACTGTTCCGCGGTGAGCTTCGCCTTCGCGGCCACAGCCTGCACGGCCGCGTGCGCCGCGGTGCGGTCCAAGCGCAGCCCGTCAGCCAGCGCGCGCTCCGGATCCAGCCATCCCAGCACCAGCGCCGCGTCGGTGACCGTCGCCTCGGTCCCTCCCAATCCATAGCAGGCCGGCCCGGGGAGCGCGCCGGCGCTCCTGGGACCGACGCGCAGGGCGCCACCGCGATCCACCCAGGCAACGCTCCCCCCACCGGCCCCGACCGTCTCGATCAGCACGTGTGGCAGGGCCAGCGGCACCCCGCCGACGGTGGCCGACGTCTGCGTCAGCGGTTGCCCGCTGATCACGACGCTCGCATCGGCGCTGGTTCCGCCCATATCCAAGGTGAGGAGATCCTGCACGCCGAATTGCGCACCCAGGAGTCGGGCGCCCTCGACCCCCCCGGCCGGACCCGACAGTGCCAGCGCGGCGGCCCGCACCCGCGCCTGCGTTGCGCTGAGCGTGCCGCCACTGGAAGCCATGATCCTGAGATCCCGAAAGCCTTCCTGCTCGGCCTGCCGGCCCATGCGCTCGAGGTACCCGCTCACCACGGGGCGGAGATACGCCTCCGCCGCGGTGGTGCTGGTGCGCTCGAACTCGCGAAACACGGGCAGGACCTCGTGGCTCGCCGCTATCGGGATGTCGGGCAGCGCTTGGCGCAGCGCGTCCGCCAATGCCCGCTCGTGGCGTGGGTCGCGGAAGCTGAACAGCAGCGCGATGGCTACCGCCTCCGGCGACCGGCTCACCACGCGATGCACGACTCGGCCGATCTCATCCCGCTCGAGCGGATGGACGACCTCGTTCGGGCCGACGCGCTCGGCGACCCCGACCACGTCATCGTGATCGATGACGGGAGGCGGATGGTCCGCGGCGAGATCGTACAGCGCCGCTCGGTCCTGACGTCTGAGCCACAGGAGGTCCTCGAAGCCGGCAGTCGTGACGAGCACCGTTCGCCCGCCGCGGCGCTCGAGGAGCGCATTGGTCGCGACCGTGGTGCCGTGCGTGAGCACCGGCCCTTCCGAGCCACGATCCTCGCGCAGGGCCGGCCACGCCGCCTCGGCGATCTCCCCCTGTGCGGACCGAACCTTGCCGACACCGATGCCGCCGCGATGATCCACCGACACGATGTCGGTAAACGTGCCGCCGACGTCCACGCCGTACCGGGTCATGTCGCTATCGGCGACGAGTGACGGCGTACAGGACCAGTATCCCGCTCACCACCAGCGTCGCGATACCCACCCAGTCGCCCCATCGGACGTAGAGCGGCACGCTGTCGGTCGTCAACACCTCACCGATCACGAGCGTCCGCTCGTACAGGCCGGTCTGACGGTGCGCCCGGCCCAGCGGATCGACGAACTCCGAGATGCCGCTGTTGGCGGCCCGCGCGATGCCGACGCGGTTCTCGATCGCCCGCATCACGAGGTGGGCGGCATGCTGATAGGGTGCCGCCGTGCGCCCGAACCAGGCGTCGTTAGTCACGTTGACCAGGAAGTCGGCTCCACGAGCACGGTAGATCCGGCTCAGGTCCTCAAAGGCCGACTCATAGCAGATGAACACGCCGAACGTGCCGGCGGCGATCTCGTAGACGGGGTAGTCGCTCCCGCGGCCGAATCCTCCGAAGAACCGGAGGTTGAACCACTGAGGGTTGAGAAACGGCACGCGCTCGGTGATCGGCACCAGGTACCGCTTTCGGTACACAGGGTGCTGGCGGTACCGACCCAGTGAATCGAAGAGGAAGGCCGCATTGAAGTACTCGTACGATGTACCTTCGCCCGTGTCGGGGTCTCGTCTGTCCTGGAACTCGATGTCGAGGCCGCCGACCACCTGCGGAACGGCGTACGCCCGCGAGAGATTGCCGACCGCGGTTTCCCACGTCGGATGTTGGAAGAAGTAGCCGGGGATCGCCGCCTCGGGCCAGACCACGAGATCCAGCCGGCGTACCCGAACGGCGCTGTCGGCCAACGCGAGGGCGCTCGCCACGACCCGCTCGCGCTCCGCGGGCTCCCATTTCTCCTCCCACCCGATATTGGGCTGGAGCAGGGAGACCGTAGCCACCTCGCGGAGTGTGAGACGGCGCTCGCGAATGACCCCGTAGCTCACGGCGAGCAGTATTCCGATCGCCACCGACGCCGCCAGCCGTATCGCCGAACGGCGTTCACCACGCCGGCGCCACGCCAGCGCCAGGGCGGTGTTGGCCAGCACCAGGAGGAAGGTCACGCCGCGCGCCCCGATCAGATCGGCGATCTGCACCAGGGTCGGATAGCCCGTGAGCGAGGTGCCCAGGCCGAGCCACGGAAATCCGATGTCTCCCTGGTGACCGATCGCCCATTCCGCGGCCGTCCAAAACACCGGCAGCGTGACGAGCAGGCCGAGTCCCGTGCGACGCGTCACCCATCCGGACAGCGCAAACACCGAGGCGCTGTAGAGTGCCAGGATCGCGGTGGCGAGATACCCGAGTGCCGCGAGCGAGGTGAAGTGCCACAGCGCAACGACCATCCAATACAACACGAGGCCGTTGGCGAAGAGGCCGAACCAGAATCCCTGTGCGAGATGCCGCCGGATGGGTCGCGGGTCGGACAGTCCGTCGGATACCAGCCACACGGCCGGGATGACGCAGACAAACGATGGGAGCAGGAGATGAAACGGGGGGTACGCGGCGCCGACCAGGACCGCGCCGCCCACGACGAGCAGCCAGTCGCTGCGTGGGAGCGCGAGCGATCTCACAGGATGACTTCGCGTCCCGACTGGGCCGAGCTCTGGATGGCCTCCATGACACGATGGAGCAGGAGTTGATCGCCCAGATCCGGGGCCGGCGATTCACCGCGTGCCACTGCGAGGAAGTGCTCCCACTCCGCGCGATACGAGGTGCTGAACGGATCCCCTAACGGTTCGTCGACGGGCGGGGTCACGTTGACCGGTGCACCATGCATTTCCTTGAATACGGCAAGCGGAGCGATCGCCGCTGATCCCGTGGCCCCCACGATCTCAACGGCGAGCTTCTCGTGCGGCCCCACGTGGCGCCACGACACGTCCACGAAGATCGAATGGCCGTCAGCGCACTGCAGGAAGACGCTCCCCAAATCCTCGACCTCGACGGGGCTCCCCCGACCGGCGAAGACCGCCGACACGCGCTTCGTGGCAGGGCATTGGGCGAGCCACAGTGCGAGATCGAGGAGCGGAAGCCCCAGGTCGAACATAGCACCGCCGCCGGATTGTGCCCGCCGGATGCGCCACCCGGCCGGGATGCCCGAGGGGCGAAACGTGTGCCAGTATCCGCGCACCGATCGCAATGGGCCAAGCTCGCCGCCCACCAGGAAGCTGCGCACGGCCTGGACGTCGGGCCGATAGCGGAGATTCATCCCCACCATGAGCGGGACGTTCGCCGCCGCCTGGGCTTTCATGACACGCTCGACGCCCGCGGCGGACAGCGCCAGCGGGCGCTCGCACAGCGTGGGCACACCGGCCGACAACGCGGTCACCACGTGCACTTCATGGAGGTGATTGGGCGTGCACAGGACCACCGCGTCGAGCGTGCTGAGTCGCAACAGGTCCTCGATGTCGTCGTACACGTCGGGGACGTCGAAGCGTCGCGCGAGGGCCTGCGCTTTCGGGACATCCGGGTCGCAGATTCCGACGATCTCCGCCCCCTCGAGCTTGCTCACCACCACGAGATGCGCCACCTGGGCGATGGCCCCCGCACCTATGACCCCGACGCGTACGCTGTCGCTCACGTGTCCTCCTCAGGGAAATCGCAGCATGAAGCCGCCTCGCGCCGAGACGGTCCTCAGCTCACTCGTGAGCCCTCCACGCACCTCGGCCACGAAGGCCAGGCGCGACAGGATGGCCACGTCGAGGCCAACGGCGGCCCCCACACCGGCCGCCACCGTATCGAGCGCGTCCTCCACGAAGGTCCCATCGATCGCCGCACCGTCACCGTCACGGACGTGCGCGCTGATCCCGAGCGCCACGTAGGGCTGCACCCGCCCCACCGATCGCAGCAGGTACTGGAGGTCGGCAAACACTTCGACGTTGGCCATCGTCACCGACCCGACATCGAGCGAGCACGTGCAGTCCACGAGGAGTTCCTGCAGCCGGGTTTCGAACTCCGCGATCTGCTCCGCGTCGAACTGCCCCCGGAAGTACGATCCGCCGAGCATGACGCGCACCCGGGGCGCGAACAGACCCAGATCGATCCGCACGCCCCCGATGGGCTCCGTGGTGAGGCTGTTGGAGATCACGGCGCCGGCGTCGATGCCGATGCCGGCAAACCGTACGCCTTCGTAGCTGAATTGTTCGAGGAACCCCTGCGCCCTGAGGGGCGCGGCCATCAGCAGCAGGACGATGGAGATCCTAGTACCAGCGCTCAAGTCGCACACCCGGGAAATAGGTCATCAGGATGGTGCGGGCGTCCTGACCGGCTCTGGCCCGCCCCACGGCCCCCCACTGACACATGCCGACGCCGTGCCCCCACCCAGTGCCGTCGGCGCGGAGGCGCTCGAGCCCCGCCGCCCCGGTCCCCGTCTCCAGTCGCACCGCGGTGCTGCCCAGCACCCGACCATCCGGCGTCTCCAACACGGGGCGCAGATCCGGCCCGAACACGGGGATCTCGCCGTCGGCGACGGTGATACGTGCCTCCGTGACCCGGCCCGACGGCCCCGTGCGGTGGACGCGCAGGTCGCGAATGTCGTCCAACTCTGCCTGGTCAACGCCGAGCGTCGCCGGGACGGTTCGGCGTAATATACGCCGCAGCGTGGTGGCGTCCCACTCGACCGACCATCGAAAGCGCGGCGAGATGTCGCAGTAGTAGCCGCTCCCGTGACGATCGCTCACCGGCCGCAGGTACGGCAGCGACGTCACCGATCGGAACGCCTCCACCGGTGATGCGGTGGAGCCGCCGCAGGTCGAGTGATAGAACACCGATACGGGCTCGCCGTCGTACGTGAGCACCTGCCCGGCCGTCGCCCGCACGGCCGCCCAGCCCTCCCGCGTCTCGGCCTCCACGCCCCCGTAGGCCTGGTCGGCCACGCTGGCACGGAGATCGAACCCTTCCCCGGCGTATTTGCCCCGGTTCCTCAGGGCGTAGGTGCGCGTCACGATCGCCTGGGCCTCGAGCGCCGCCTGCTCCGAGGTGGAGCGGCGGCCCATCTCGGCATTCACCACGCCCGCCACGTACGCCTCCAGCGGGACGTCGTTCACGACGGTGAGACCGCCAGCCGTGGGCAGCACCTCGATCACGCCGCGGTACGGCTTCCCATCCACTTCGACAAACCGGTCGGCGTCCAGCGCCACGAACGTGAGCCGATCATAGTGCCCCGCGCCCGGTCCGTCCGGGATGTGGAGCGCCTGACCGTCCGGAAGAATCGTGGCGGGTTCATTCGCCGCGAGACGGAACGCCGCGGTCCGGCCCCGGATTGCCGCCGTCGAGCTTTGGGCAGTGATGACGATCCTCGAGGCTCCCACGTGCAGGCCGACACGCAGATCCGGCTCCGCGCCGATTCGTGGCGGCGCCTTCTGGGCCGGACCGCAGCCGACGAGGGCCACCGCGACGCTGCACACCGCCACACGAGTCCGGCGCACCACGACCAGCCACAGCGTCGGCGCGGGACTCACACCGCCACCGAGGCGCGGAAATCGTAGTCCATGTTGTCGTCGATGCGCACCCGCACGAAGTCACCGGGGCCGGCCCACCCGCCCTGTGCGAGCCACGTCACGCCATCGATGTCGTCGGCCTGCCACGGCACACGCCCGACGTGCGTGGCGGCATGCTCGTCGGGATCCGCCAGCACATCCACCAGCACGTTCGTTTCACGCCCCACATAGCGCCCGAGGCGATCCTGCGAGATCGCCCGCTGGAGCTCGGTCAGCTCGTCCTGCCGCGTGCGCTTCAGGTCGTCCGGCACGTCGTCCGGGTACACCGCCGCTCGGGTCCCCTCCTGTTCCGAGTAGGTGAACACCCCGAGGCGCTCGAACTGGATCTCCTCGGCGAAATCGCACAGCGTGCGGAAGTCCTCGTCCGTTTCGCCAGGGAAGCCGACGATGGTCGTCGTGCGGATCGCGATATCCGGGATCGCGCTGCGGAGGCGAGCCACCGTGCCACGAATCGTCTCCCTGCGCTCCGGGCGGCGCATGCGCTGCAACACGGCCTCGGACGCGTGTTGGATCGGGATGTCGATATACGGCACGATTCTCGGCTCGCCGGCCATCAAGTCGATCAGCCGGTCGGTGAGCCCGGCGGAGTACACGTACAGCAGACGAAACCACGGCACGGAAGTCTCCGCGAGCAGGGCCCCGAGGAGATCGGGCAACACCGGCCCTCCGCGTCCCAGGTCGCGGCCGTAGTGTCCCAAGTCCTGCGCGACCAGGTTGATCTCCTTGGCGCCCTGCGCTTCCAGCTGCTGGGCCTCCCGAATCAAGCGCGTGAGTGGCTCCGAGCGATGACGGCCGCGCATGAGCGGGATCGCGCAGAACGCGCATGTGTGGTCGCATCCCTCGGAGATCTTGAGGTAGCGGACGTGGGGCTGGTCGCCCAGGTAGGCCCGCACGCCCGGATGGTCGGCGATCGGATCGGCCATGAGGCCGCGCGCGGCCAGCTCGGGCACGAGGGTGTGCAATTCATGGAACCCAAGGAAGAGATCCACCTCCGGGATCTCCTGCCGGAGATCGGCCCGATACCGCTCCACCAGGCACCCGACCGCCACCACGGCGCGCACGCCCGCCGACCGCTTCAATGCCGCGGCTTCGAGGATGGCCTCGATCGATTCCGCCTTGGCCGCGTCGATGAAGCCACACGTGTTGACCAGGATCACATCGGCCGTCTCGAGCCCGGGGACGACCTGCGCGCCGTGACCGACCAACTCACCGACGAGGCGTTCCGAGTCGACGGTCGCCTTGTCGCAGCCGAGGGAGATGACGCCGAGTTTCATGAGAGGAGGTGTGAAGGCCGGGGGCGATGCAACCTGTATGCGGTGTGGTCAGCGTGTTCGGCGTTCCGCACCCCACGATGCCGTCACGACAGGAAGCTCTCCAGGGCGCGGGCGCGACTCACGTGACGCAGTCGGGCCAGCGCCTTCTCCTTGATCTGCCGTACCCGCTCCCGGGTG
>CAYGCN010000084.1:0-359 GCA_964348385.1 uncultured Gemmatimonadaceae bacterium | reverse complement strand
TTCAGAGATCGGGATCGGGTTCCCCTTGGGAGCCGTTTCAGGCATTGCTGTAGGTTCTCAACTGATCACACCGGCTCGGATGGCGCAGACGATGCAGGGCCTTTTCCTTGATCTGTCGGACCCGTTCCCGGGTGATCCCCATCATGCTCCCGATCTCCTCGAGCGTCATCGGCTCCTGGCCGTCCAGACCGAAATACAGCCGGAGGATCTTGGCCTCCCGCTCCTTGAGCGTGCTCAACACCTCCTCGATGGAGTCCGTGAGCGCTCGCTCGAAGGTTTCTTGATCGGGACCCGCGTTCTGGGTGTCCGGGAGATAGTCCAGCAGTTTGTTGTCTTCGCCGGGCGTGAGCGGCGCGTCG
>CAYGCN010000083.1:345-13954 GCA_964348385.1 uncultured Gemmatimonadaceae bacterium | reverse complement strand
CGCTATCGACGATCCCTTGCGCGTTGCTCGGGAGGAGTCCAGATACGCGTGTTAGGCGTCAAACCTTCTCACGCTTCTTCGCACGCCAGCCTCGCTCGCGCGCTACGCGCTCCGCCAGAAACACCTTGAGCAGCGACTGGTAGGGTACATCGCGTTCATTCGCCAGCGCCTTCAACTCCTCAAGCAAAGGTTCCGGTAATCGTAGCGAGATCGTCGTGGTCGACGGCTTCAGGGCAGGAAAGGAGCCGGGAACCGCCGCATCCCAGTCGAAATAGTCGACGACGTCGTGGTCCGCCCAAAACTCCCGCTCTGCGTCCTCAGACCGAAACCGAGGCGGGGACTTCTTCGCCGCCTTCTTCTTACGCGCGCTCATATAGCCTCCGTTCCCGCCGACTCATGTCTCGCGCGGAAATGACCCGAATCAACGTGCCGCGAATCGTGAAGACGAGCGTCAACCGTCGGCCCGCCGCTGTCTGTCCGAGCGCCGCGTAGCGGGGTTCCGCTTGTGAATGCGCCGGGTCGCGGGCGATGCGGAGGGGCCGTTGGAAGAAGACCTGCTCACACTCGCCCTGCGTGACCTGATGGCGCTCCCAATTTTTGTCCGCGTTCCCGGCGTCCCACTGAAAGCCAGTGCAGTCGGCGAGATCGTCAGGAAAGCCAGACATGGAACATGTATATGATGGAAATATACGGCTGTCAAGTGCGCGATGGGGCGATTGACGCCCAGCTCATATCTATGTTGACCGACATATGGGTCTATCCTGCCTCTCCGCCGCTAGCTGGCAAGAGAGTGCCTGGGTGCCGGCAACTGCAACTTCCTACCCGACTATGGGATAGGCCGAGATCGGTTTGGCTCCCGGAGTGTTATCTCGCAAAGGCGAGTCGACATAGCGTGACGATGGCAGATCGGCCGTAGCGACAGGGTGGCGACGGCTACAGCAGGTCGGCAGGGCTTCGAATGCCCAAACCGGGTCGGTTGAGGACGTGAGTATAGACCATCGTCGTCCGGACGTCTCGATGGCCAAGGAGCTCCTGCACCGTGCGGATGTCGGCGCCGTTCTCCAGCAGATGGATCGCAAAGGAGTGGCGGAGCGAATGGCAGGTCGCACGCTTGCTGAGGCCGGCCGCGCGGACCGCGACGTGAGACGCACTCTGATGGAAATGGTGGCGATGACGTACGCCCGTTGCCGGATCGCGGTACTGACAACTGGCCGGAAAGATCCACTGCCATGGCCAACGGCGGCCGGCGTTCGGGAATTTCCGGTCCAGCGCGCTCGGGAGCGGGGCGGCGTAGCGCGGATCGCGAAGATCGTGCCGGAACCGCTCCTGGACCTCCGCCAGGTGATGCTCGAGCGCCGGCACCACTCGACGAGGCAGGGTCGTCACGCGGTCACGACCACCCTTGGCATCGCGCACCACCACGCGCAAGCTGCCCAGTCGACATTTTTGACACGCAGACGCAGGGCCTCGGAGAGCCGGAGCCCGCCACCGTACAGCAGCCAGGTCACGAGCCGCGGCACGCCCGCCAGGTGCCGGAGGACTGCCTGCACCTCGCCAGGGGCGAGAACGACCGGAAGACGGGGCGGCCGCTTGGCACGCACGATCCCGTCGAGCCACCCGACGCGCTGACGCAGCACCTCACGATACAAGAGCAGCGCGGCCGATGCCTGATTCTGGGTGGACGCACTCACGCGCCCGCGGACGGCGAGATCGGTGAGAAAGGCCGTGACCTCGGGCTCGCCGACCTCGGATGCATGCCGCCCGCCGTTCGCCATCAGGAAACGCTTCACCCACCGGACGTAGGCCTGCTCGGTACGCGGGCTGTAGTGACGCGCACGGATCGCGCGACGAAGCTGCACCAACACTCGCTCGGCCACGAGCCCGAGCATGAAGGGCGCGGTCCGGAAAGCGCTCACCGGTTCCGTACCGGGGCGAATCCAAAACACGCAGGCGCCTGTTCTCGGGTACGTTACACTGGAACACGGCTGGCCCCGGACGGCGCCCCTGGGAGGAGGTTGTGATGCATCGCATGGCTGCCTGCGTGTTGCTGATCGCTGCCGCACCCCACGCGGCGGCCCAGGATTCCGCATCCACCGCCACCGCACTGCAGGAACGACTGGCCGCACTCCAGGCGCAAAGTGGGGCACCCGGCATCACCGCCGCCGTCGTGCTCCAGGACGGCACGGTGTTCGCACTCGCGGCCGGGGAGAGCGACACGATCGTTGGACGAGCGATGACGCCTGCCGACCGAATGCTCCAGGGAAGCGTGGGCAAGACCTACGTCGCCGCGGTCGCCCTCCAGCTCGTGCACGAACGGCGGCTCGACCTCGACGCCAAGGTGTCGGCCTACCTCGACGACGAGCCGTGGTTCGCGCGGCTCCCGAACCACGCGGACGTGACGGTTCGGCAGCTCATGAACCACACGAGCGGGATCGTCCGCTACGAGTTGGACGATCGGTTCATCGACGACCTGCTGGCCGACCCGGGACGCGTCTGGCAACCGGTGGAACAGCTCGCCTACCTGTTCGATACCGAGGCACCGTTTCCCGCCGGTGAGGGGTGGGAGTACTCCGACACGAACTATCTGATCCTCGGGATGATCATCGAGCGGCTGACCGGCGCGGCGTACTACGACGAGCTGCGGCGGCGCATTCTCGAACCGCTCGACCTGCGCCATACGGTCCCGTCCAACGCGCGCCGCATCGCCGGACTCGTTCAGGGCTACGCGGGCGTCGACAACCCGTTCCGGCTGCCGGACGCCGTGCTCGTACAGGGCGAGTTCGTGATCAATCCGCAGTTCGAGTGGACGGGAGGTGGCATCGCGTCGACTACGGCGGACCTTGCACGTTGGGCCCAGCTGCTCTACGAGGGTCGGGCGTTCGACGCAGCCATGCTCCCGATGATGCTGGACGGCGTGCCCGCGCGGCTCGGACCGAACACACGCTACGGGCTCGGCGTCATCCTCCGCGACACGCCGCTCGGACCGGCGTGGGGGCACAGCGGGTTCTTTCCGGGTTACCTGACGGAGATGGCGTACTTCCCGGATCACCGCATCGCGGTCGCGGTGCAGTTCAACACGAGCGACGTGCGAAGCCTGGCGATGAGTCCGGGCAGCGTGCTGCTGCAGCTCGCGCGGGTCGCGACCGGGTCGTAGCGGCCTCCGAAGGGCGCTGTCGAACTCGTGCCTTTCGGCCGAGGCACGAACGCATACCTTAGCCCCATGCCCGATCGCGATCCCGCGGTCTTCGATCGGATTTTGTCGGACGGGACGGTGCAGCACGCCTGGTGTGGGCTGACCCCGGACCTGCTCGAGCGCGCCCGCAGCAGGGTCAAGGCCTTCGCCTGGCTCCTCCTCATCGTCAACACGCTCGGCATCCTGTTCGACAGCGTGTACTTCTTCTTCGCCGCCGGCGCGTTCGATGCCGTCTGGGTCGGGGGGACGCTGGCGGGCGCGACGATCAGCGTGGCCCTGGTCCTGATCGCCACCAGCCGCCGCCAGTCGCATGCCACGGTGCTGTACGCGGCACTGGCGTTCGAGGTGCTGATCTGCCTCGACCTCGCGATCCTCATGCCATGGTTCACGTGGCTCGACAGCGGACACCTGCCGATCGTGACCTGGGTGGAGCCGCTCATCATCCTGTTCCCCCTGATCGTGCCCGCCCCGCCCCGAATGACCGCGGTCACGCTGGCGCTGGCCGCCGCGACCCGTGCGGTCGCGCTGCTGTTTCTCCAACACGTCGTGGGTGTCGCGGCCACGAGCGGTGACTACTACGTCGCCATCGCCTGCCCTGCGTTCGCCGCCGCCATGGCCTACGCCGGCGCCCGCATCGTCTACGGCATGACGGTGGAAGTGGCCGAAGCGCGCCGCATGGGGAGCTACCGCCTCACCGAGCAGCTCGGCACCGGCGGCATGGGAGAAGTGTGGCGCGCGGAACATCGCCTCCTGGCACGCCCGGCCGCCGTCAAACTGGTGCGGGCCGAACGGCTCGCGAGCAGCGCGGAACAACAGCGCGTCGCCCTGGCGCGGTTCGAGCGCGAAGCGCAGACGACGGCCATGCTGCGCTCGCCGCACACCATCGAGCTGTACGACTTCGGCATCAAGGACGACGGCACGTTCTACTACGTGATGGAGCTGCTCGACGGCCTCGACCTGGATACGCTGGTCACGCGGTTCGGCCCGATCCCTCCGGAACGCGCCGTGCACCTGGTGCTGCAGGCCTGTGACTCACTCGGCGAAGCGCACGGCCAGGGCCTGATCCACCGCGACATCAAGCCGGCCAACGTCTACGTGTGCCGCTTCGGACGGCGCGTGGACTTCGTCAAGGTGCTGGACTTCGGGCTCGTGAAACTCCGCGGCGACAGCGCGCTCGGCGACAACCTGCAACTCACCGCCGACAACACCGTGAGCGGCACACCGGCGTTCCTGGCACCCGAACAGGTGGTCGGCGGTGAAGTCGATGCCCGAACCGACGTGTACGCGCTTGGATGCGTGCTGTACTGGTTGCTGACCGGGTCCTACGTGTTCGGGGGCCGCTCGGCGATGGAGGTGATGATGCGGCACGTGCAGGAGACGCCGCACCCGCCGTCCACCCGGTCGGAGCAGCAGATCCCGGCAGCGCTCGACGAGACGATCCTCGCCTGCCTGGCCAAAGCCCCGGCCGACCGGCCCCAGAGCGTGGATCGCCTGGCCGAGCAGCTCGCGGCCATCAACTGGCCCGAGCCGTGGAGCGAGGCGCGGGCGCGGCGCTGGTGGAGCCGGCACCTCCCGGAACTCGCCGCCGACCGCTCTGTGACCCCGTCTCGGCACGGCGAGGCTCCCAGGTAGCGGTTCGCGACCCCCTGAGGCTTTTGCGAAGCCGTGCCGGTTGCCTCGAACCATCGGGCGCGCCATACTCGCCGGACCATGCCCCGGCGCCGCCCCCCACGATCATGACCGAGCGCGAGCAGCTGCTCCTGTCCGGGGCCGGCGTGGGCCCGGTGCCGAGCCGCAGCCTCCCGCCGGTGCTGCTCCAGCTCGCGGTCTCGCGGGTGCGCATCCTGGCGCTGGTGCTGCTCGCCATCGAGCTGGTGGGCTGGCTGCTCACCAACTGGATCGAGGGAGATCTCCCCACGGAGTTCCACTATGTGCAACAATGGGGACCGCCGACGTTCGTGATCGTGGTCTCCCTCATCATGTTCGCCCTCACCCGCATGCCACGCGTGCCGCCGACGCGCATCGTGCAGGCGGCACTCGGCTACGAAGTGGTGGTGAGTTACGCCATCGTGCTGTCCTCGTACTGGTGGGCGTTCCACCAGGTGCAGGCCGTCGACATCAACGCCGACGTGGTGGGTTTCTCGGGCGCGGCACTCTGGATGCTGTTCTTCACGGTGATGGTGCCGGTGCGCCCAGCGCACGCCCTGGTGGCGCTGCTGCTCTCGGCCACGGCGGTGCCGATCGTCTACCTGCTGGAGGTGAACGGCGGGCGCGCGCCGCCACTGGACGCCGGTGCGTTCTTCTTCGTGTTCGTGGGACCGTACCTGGCGGTGGCGGGGCTCGCCTACGTCTCCGCGCGCAGCATCTACCGACTCGGGCAGGACGTGACGCGCGCCCGCGAGCTGGGGAGCTACCGGCTAGTGGAGTGGTTGGGCCAGGGTGGGATGGGCGAAGTGTGGCGGGCGGAACACCGGATGCTCGCCCGACCGGCGGCCGTGAAGCTGATCCACCGGCGTGTCCTCGGCGGGGACGCCGGCACCGCGCAGACCATGATCGCCCGCTTCGAGCGCGAGGCGCAGGTCACCGCCACCTTGCAGTCCCCGCACACGGTCGAGATCTACGACTACGGCACCACCGAAGACGGCACGTTCTACTACGTCATGGAGCTGCTCGAGGGAATCGACCTCCAGCATCTCGTCCAGCGGTTCGGTCCCCAGCCGCCGGCCCGCGTGGTTCACGTCCTGCGGCAGGTGTGTGCGTCACTCGCCGAGGCGCATCGGCGCGGCCTGATCCACCGCGACGTCAAGCCCGCGAACGTCTACCTGTGCGAGCGGGCGTTCGAGCATGACTTCGTCAAGGTGCTGGATTTCGGACTGGTGAAGTGGCGCGACAGGCGCGCCGCGAAGGAGGACCTGCAGCTCTCGGCGACCGGCACGATCCACGGCACACCGACCTACATGGCACCGGAGGTCGCCCTGGGCGACGGGCCCGTCGACGGACGCGCGGATCTCTACGCGCTGGGCTGTGTGGCCTACTGGCTACTCACCGCTCGGCTGGTGTTCGACGAGCAGACCTACGGTGCCATGCTCCTGGCCCACGTGCAAGAGGAGCCGATCCCGCCCTCGCAGCGCGGCGAACAGTCGATCCCCCCGTCGCTCGACGCGATCGTGCTCGACTGTCTGAAGAAGTCGCCGGCCGATCGGATCCAGAGTGCGGAGGATCTCGCCGCCAGGCTCGACGCGGTGGAACTCACCGAGTCGTGGACCGGTGACGACGCGCGACGGTGGTGGGAGACGCACGGTGGAGACATCGTGGCCGTGCGCCCACCGGCGCCGGAGGACGCCCCGCGCGTCGTGCGCGCCTAGGGCTCAGCGGCCCCCCTTCTCGATCCGCGCCCGCACCACGTAGGGGACTTCCAGCTCGTCCTCGGTGATCCCGTAGATCGTCGCGTTCCGGATGATGGGTACCGGATAGGTCGCGAGCGGAAACGGCGTGCGCAGGGTACCCAGGAACCGGCCGTCGGGATCGAACACGTCGAACAGCTGGCCGTCGTCCTCCTGCGTGGTGACCGGTGCCACCCACAGGTTGCCCTCGTCGTCGAAGAAGAAATCCTCGGTGGCGGGCTTGGTGCTCGGGATCTTGGACCAGTCCACCTTGCCGCCGTTGCGGATGAACGATTCGAGATTCTCCCTGGCGCGATCCATGTCGGCGTCGGTCACCGGCAGGGGGGTGAACTCGCGGGTGATGGTACGCAGCGTGTCGCCCGTGAGGCTGAGCTGGAACAGGCGGTACTCGCCGGTGAGCATCCCCCACAGGGTCCCCGACGGCGCCAGCCGCCAATCGAACCCGCCGGTGAACGGGATGCTCCGGAGCCAACGCATATCCTCTCTGCGGATCTCGAACCGCTCCCGCTCCACCGGGTCGCGCGGGATCGCGACGGTGTCGATCGGCGTGAAGCTCGAGTCGAGCCGCATGAGTCCCATGCTGAATGCCCCGTCCGACGGGAGCGGCACGGGGCTGTAGTAGTTCCCCGCCGCGTCGAACCCGCCAGGCCACGGGATGATGATGTACCCGCCAGGTGTCTGCTTCCCCTCGAGATAGGTGCCCGCGCTGTCGAGTACCGAGATGCGGTTGTTCTGCGGATCGATCACCCACATGTTGCCGTCCGGCCCGCGACGGATCTGGAGTGCGCGGGCGAACTCGCCCGGTCCGCCGCCCTGCCGCCCCACCGTGCGCACGTGCCGCCCGTCCGGCCCGAACACGCGGATCTCCTGCGCCTGGCCCTCGAGGATCCAGATGCGGCCCTCGGGATCCACCTCGAGCGACGTGATGTCGCCGAACATGTCGGGCCCGTCGCCCTCGAGCGTGCCGATGCGGATCTCCTCGACGACCCGCCACTCGTCACCCGCGCGCCAAACCGGCGTGGTCGGATTGGACACCACGATCTGTCCGGACGGCAGCGTGTCGATCGTGCCGGACCAGGCGCTCGAGGCCCTGCCCTCGGAGGAGCCGCATCCGCCGGACACGAGCAGGAGCGCGGGGAACAGAAAGACGATGGTACGTCGTCGCATCGTGACCTCGATCTCGCAAGCGTCCAGCATATCCGCGTCTAGTGACGGGTCGGGGTGAGTCCCATCTCCTCGAGAAACCGGCTTCCCCCGCTGTCGGATCCGCGGCGCCGGTCCACCCGGGTGAGGACCAACCGGTCTTCCGCGCGCGTCATGCCCACATAGAGGAGGCGCCGACCCTCCTCGATCTCCTCCGTGCGGTTGTCCACCGTTTGGTAGTACCCCGGGATCTGATAGTCCTCCACCCCCACGACGTACACGCCCGGAAACTCCAGCCCCTTGGTGGAGTGCAGCGTGAGCAGGTTCACGCGATGCCGATCCACGTCCACGCCCTCGGAGCTGGTGAGCGTGAGCCGCTCCAGAAACCGGTCGATGGTCTCCTCCAGCGTGTCGGCGCGTGAGCCGGCCACGATGGTGCGCAGCCGCGCGACGGCCTCGGGATAGCGCTGGTCGGCGGTCCGCTCGGTGCGGAGCCGCTCCATGAGCGACCGGCCGCCCAGCTTGGCGATCAGCTGATCGACGGTCGGCACCGACTCGTCCTCGAGCAGCGCCCGTTCCGTTTCGTACTGCTCCAGCACGCTGCTGTAACGGCCGAGTGCGAGGATCCGTGTCTCGCGACGGAGGAGATCGCGCTCGGTGCCACCCTCGGCGTCGGCATCATGCTGCTCGAGTGCGAGCCCTGCGCCGAGCCAGTCCAGCAGGTTCACGAGCGTCGTCTTGCGGGTGCGTACCGCCTTGAGGCGTGTCAGCTCGCCGAACACCCCCGCCAGCGTACGCGCGTCGTCGAGGGCGTGGTGCGCCCGACCCACGTCCACGCCGAACCGGTGCGCCAGGCTGCCGAGCCCGTGGCTGGCACGCAAGAGGTCACGGGCAAGCGGATACGAGTCGAAGAACGTGAGCTCGGCGAAGCCGCCGAGGCCGTGACTGATCCGCTGCAGCACCGGCACGTCGAAGTTGAACGCGTTGTGCGCGACCAGCAGGTCGCCTCCCACGAATGCCACGAACCGTGGCCAGATCTCCTCGAACCGGGGGGCACCGCGCAGCTCCTTCTCGCCGTACCCATGAACGGCCTTCGCTCTGGACGACACCTGCCGGGTGGGCTTCACCAGCGCCTGGAACTCGCCGACCGGCCGGCCGCGGCGCACGCGCACCGCGCCGATCTCGACGATCTCGCAGGCGTCCACCTCGTTGTCCGTCGTTTCCAGATCGAAGGCCACGTAGTCGGACGTCGGCACGCCGAGGTCGCGCGCGCGCACCAGCTGCAATGCCTTGAAGACAGTGAGCGGATCCGCCGCCACGCGGAGGGTGCCCGACTCGGCGTCGAGCGTGAACGGGCCAGGGGGCTCGACATAACCGGACGGGGTCCGGTCGTACTCGACGGTCGTGATGCCGCCACCGAACAGCAGCGCCTTCACCGCGATGCCGACGCCGCCGGCCACGGGGACGGTGACCAGCCGCCGGCCGTCGAGCGAGCGCTCCAGCTCCGCCGCGAGATCGACCACGTCCGCGTCGTCCGCGGGATCGCGCAACTCGTCGTGATGCTCCTCGAGCATGTTGCGGTATTCGCCGACACGTTTGGACAACAGCTCCTCCACGATGCCCATGAGGTCGCCGTGGAGGCGGCGGATCCCGCTCAGGTTCTGCACCTCGTACACGAACCGCCACAGCTTGGCGCGGTCCGGGTCGGGTTGCGGCCGCTCCCGCGCCAGCGCCTGGGTGGCCGCCAGGAAGCCCAGTTCCCGCTCTTTCATGGCGCGACGGATCTCGTCCACGAGACCCTCGGCCAGGAGCAGCTGCGCGAGACCTTCCACGAGTACGGAGTCGTCGGGCTGCCGCATCAGCCGGATGGCGGCGACGACGTACTGGATGATCGGGTCGTCACGGAGCGAGCGCCCCCGGGCGAGGCGGCACGGCACGCCGGCGCGCACCAGCCGACCCTCCAGCGCGTTGCCGACGTCATGCGTGCGGTACAGCAGGGCGTAGTCCCCCCACTCCCGGCCGTTGGCGTCGCGATCGGCAACGAGGTCGGCGATGATCCAGTCTGACTCGGCCACATCCTCCGCAAACGCCTCGGCCCTGACGTCGTACGGCGAGTCGCGCGTGGCTGAAATCTCCTTGTGGGCGAACAGCGGCTCGTTCACGGACAGCAGGCGGCGCGCCACCTCGAAGATCTGTCGCGAGCAGCGTCGGTTCTCGTCCAGGATGATCGGTCGCGGGATTCCGAAATCCGTGGCGAAGCGCTTGAGGATGGTGGGATCGGCGCCGGTCCACGAGAAGATCGACTGCTCGTCGTCGCCCACACCGAACACGTTCCGGTGTCCCCACGCCAGCGTCTTGATGATCTCGTACTGCGCCGGGTTGAGATCCTGGAACTCGTCTACCAGCACGTAGTCCCACCGGGACGCGATCGCGTCGGCCACCCCGGGGTGCTCGCGCAGCAGTCCGGCGGTGAGCGCGACCAGGTCGTCGAAGTCGAGCATGTTCTGCCGCCGCAGGTGCTCGAGGTAGCGCTGGAACAGCTGCTCGTCCGCCCGCGTAAGCTCGTATCCCTGGAGCCGTCGCCGCCCGAAGCCGGTGAGCAGCGCTGTCCACCGCTTCCGCCACGCGCCGAGGCGCCGCAGCACGATCTGTTGATAGGCTTCGTCCGCGATGCCGAATCCCCTGTCGATGCCGAGGACCTCGCCATGCTCCCTCAGCAGGCTGGCACAGAGGGCGTGCAGCGTGCCGCGGGTCACCGCGTCCGCGGCCTCGCCCAGCGTTCCCTCCAGCCGGGTGGCGATCTCTTCGGCCGCCTTGTTGGTGAAGGTCACCGCGCAGATGCGGTCGGCCGCCAACCCGCGCGTGCCGATCACATGGCCGACCCGCTCGATGAGACAGAACGTCTTCCCCGCGCCCGGGCCCGCCACCACCAAGACGGGTCCGAGCGCGGCCTCGATGGCCTCACGTTGGCGTGGGGTGGGGGTCGGCATGGACGGAACGGAAATGCCGGACGTCAGCCGCCCGCGCCCTCCGCCCGCTTCCAGGAATGCACCAGTCGCGTGAGCGCTTCGGCAAGCCGATACACGTCGGCATTCGGCGTCGCGGCGTCCCGCAGCTGGGCCATCATGTGCTGGCGCACCTGATCGAGCAGGAACTCGGCCTCCGGCCGGTCCCGCCAATCGAGAAACAGCGCATGCGCGAGCAGTCCGCGCCCCACATGATCGGTCTTCGGCACGGCGGCAATGCGGTCCGGGTGAGCTGCCGCCCTCACGTCCTTGAACGCCTCGATCAACGATGCGTCGACGTCGCCGCTCATCAACTCCTTGGTGCCCGGGCCGAGCCGCTCGTGGATCTCCTGAAACGCATCCGTGGGTGAGCGAGTCATGCACGTCTCCCGTGGGGGCTGTCCAACCATAGCACCTCCCGCGGGAGACCGTGAGATGGCGGCGTGCGCCCGCCCGCGCGTCGGACCTCCTATGGCTGCAGTGGTTTCGGCCGGAGTGCCGCGCGGTCGATGTCCGGCGGCATGCCCTGTGGGAAGCGGGCGTACCGCGCAGCCTGGGTCCATCCCTCGGGATCGTTCTGACGGATCACGACGATCGGGGCACGGGACGCGGATGACGCCGCCAACGTCCCGCTGAGTACCCATACGGGGAACGACGCCACGAGGAGGACTCCGTGCGAAATCGTGGAGGCGGCGCCCACCACCGTCCACGCAGTGAGCCCTCCCCACTTTGCGTCGTACCACCCCAGCCGCCCCCGGGTGTCGTCGCTCAGGGGGACGCCCACGAGGCCGAGAGACTGATGCAGAACGAACACGGTATCGGTCTGGATGGCGATCAGCTCGCCCTCGACCGACGACGAGTCGGCGTGTACGGTGATCCACCCGCCGAATGCGTCGCGTTGTGCCAGCTCCGCCGGCTCGAGATATCCCTTCGGACCGGGTGTGCCCGCGCAGGCGACGGCGGCCAATATCAGGCCGAGCGGCCACCTTGGGTCATGGACGCACATATCGACTCCTCCAGAAGACGTCTTCCATGTCCGGTTCCACCCGCTTGAACACCGGCGCCAGATCGCGCAGGGTTCCTGCGGGGTCGAGGAACATCTTCATGGCACGGGCGGGGTTCTCCTCGGCCATCCACTCTTCCCGCATCCACTCGAGGTAGTAGCCTCGCGAGTCGAGGAACAGTTCCTGGTCGTCGAAGTCGTCCGGCAGGCGGTAGCGCAGGACGTACTCGTCACCGGGCAGCGTCACGAGGGATGCGGTCGAGTCGAGCAGCGTCGCGAGCACTGCGGGTACCTGCTCGCCACGGCGTCGCACGTCGTTCGGCGGAATGCGCACCGGCGTCGCCCGCTCGCGGAGACTCGCAAGGGCCACGTAGTCGATCCGCCAAGCCCCCTTCGCCATTCGCAGGCGAACCCGATGACCTTTCACGTGCTCCGGCAGCGGCAGTACCCGCAGGTCGCTGCCCAGCGGCCCCGTTTCCGACACGGTTCCCGCCGACACCCAGCGACCGTCGTCCTCCCGGACGAGGACCTCGACGCCGCCGAATGCGCGCGCGATGCCGTCCAGGCGCCCTCGTGTGGATTCGTCGGCGCGCTCCAGGGCGGCGAGCCAGGTCCCCGCGGACGAGCCGAGCCATGCGAAGGTCTGATACAGGAGGAAGGTCGGGAGCAGGGTCTGCCGGGACGCGATCACCACGCCCAGGGACCCGTCCCCGGGGAAGGGAAACGTGAGATCGACGATCTCGCGCGCGGCCAGGTCGGCGGAGTCGGCAAAGCTCCGTCGCTCCTCACCGTCGAGCGCGCGCACGCTCGCGAGGCAATTCCCCTCGGGAGCCTCACAGGAGGTGGGCTCGAGCACCGCGCTGGCGCGCCAGAAGCCGTCGGCGGCGTCGGCGAACACGGCCGCGGCCCCCAGCCGGTTCACGGCGAGGAGGTCTGCGTAGCGAATGACGTGGGTTTCGAGCGCCTCGTTGGTCACCCGCAGTTCGTACCACGGCCCAGTGGGCGGTGCGCGACGCAGCGCGTCGATGTCCCGTGCTTCCAGGCTCGGCGCGATGCTCGCGCTGAACCCCTCCGCGACGAGGAGTGTGCCGTCGTCGGTGTCGGCATAGAACGTCGGGCAGGAGCCGAAGCACGCCTTGGTGTTCGCCAGGCAGTAGGCCGTGAGCCCCAGCGAGGCGCCGGTGAGGACACCCAGGACCGCGACGGATCCGGAGGTCCGGACCACGTTGGTTTCGAAGAGCACGGCCGAATCGATGGGGATCGCGAAGTCACCGCTGTCGATCACCGCGCGGTTCACGTCGAGCAGCGTTCCGGTGCCTCGGATGGCTCCTGCCCCCACGTCATGCGACCACGGAGAGAGGACGTACACGGTGCCTTGTCTGGTGTGGGCCTTGAGATACGGTGCTTTCCTGTCGAGGGTCTCGAGGTCGGCCGGAACAGCCAGGGTGCGCTGCATCCGTTTGGCGCACGCCGTGACGCCGAGCAGGGCCACGGTCGCAAGGGCGAGGACGCGGGGCCACGTCATTGCAGCCTCCTCAGGCGGTCAGATGCGAAGGGCGGTTCGTGGCCACCAGGTAGCTCGCCCCCGTCAAGTGAGCGTCAAGCGCCAAAGCCCTGTCGGCCCTAGCCCGATGCCCGTATGCTTAGAGAAAGGTGCAAGACCGGGTTGTGTGCCGCCATGTCCGATCTGACTGGTTCCGTCGTTTCCACCAAGTACTGGCACACGCTCGACGACGGGCGGGTGCAGTGCGACATGTGCCCCCGCTATTGCCGGTTGCGGGAAGGACAGCGGGGCATGTGCTTCGTGCGGGCGTGTGAGAATGGCGAAATCGTCCTCACCACCTACGGTCGCTCCAGCGGG
>CAYGCN010000083.1:0-181 GCA_964348385.1 uncultured Gemmatimonadaceae bacterium | reverse complement strand
TACGCCATCGACGTCGCGCAGGCCTGCCGAGAGAGGGGCGTCAAGACGGTGGCCGTGACGGCCGGCTACGTCTGCGACGAGCCGAGGGAGGAGTTCTATCGACACATGGATGCGGCGAACGTGGACCTCAAGGCGTTCACCGAGGACTTCTACTGGCAGATCACCAAGGGGCACCTCCAGC
>CAYGCN010000082.1:7775-14281 GCA_964348385.1 uncultured Gemmatimonadaceae bacterium | reverse complement strand
GACACCTCGGCGCAGGGCGTCATCCGCATCGTGGGGGCCGATCCCTTCGCACAACCGGTGCTGCACTCGGGCTCGGGGGCGGACGTGCAGACGGTGGGGATTCAGGGCGCCCTCAAGTCGGAGATCGAGGCGCTGTCGGGGTTGGAGGTGCGCGTTTGGGGCCGCGCCGTCGACAATCGACCTCCCACGCCCCCGCGGGCGGTCGAGGTAGCCGGCTACGAGATCGTCTCAGTAAGCGGCAAGCGACCAGCGGTTGGAACGGTGCTGCTGCGCGGTGGAGTTGTCTACCTGGCCGGCAGGGATACCACTGCGCTTTCCGGCGTTCCCGCGGATCTCAGCGCTCGGCAGGGAGCGAAAGTGTGGGTCGTCGGTGTGCCGGAAAGCGGTACGCTCCGGGTGCAGACCTACGGGATCATCCGGGAGCCCCCACACGCGGAGCGATCCTGAGGCGGCGAAGCCGTCCACGGGGGAGCGAGCGGATGCAAGGTCGGCTGCCCCCGGGGCTTGCTTCCACCCTCCCCCCTGAACCCCATGCCCCTCACGTATTGCGTCACGCCTGTGCCGCCCCCAACCGCGGCGCATTGCCGATCCATCGCGCGCAAGGCCGCCGCATGTTAGATAGTGTCTCTCGGGCCTGGGCCGCCTGCGCTCGCTGGACCTCGGGCTCATGCTGCTCATGCGCAAGGCTTCCTCCCCGCGCAGCGGCGCTGCAGAATGGCTGGGCGGCCACGCACGAACACTTGATCCTCGCTGAGTGGGAAGCCTCCACGGTGCCGAGTCTGAGAAGCCGGATTATTCGCCTGATCTCAGGCTTCAGACGTGGAGGGCCGACAAGAACGCCACCATGCAGCTACTGCGGGCGGCGCGAGGCCTGGATCAAAGAAAACGCGCCCCCGTGCCCCGAAGCAAGAAACCTCTTGGCCTTAATGGGGAGGAGAATTCGCTAGCGCGACATCGTCACTGCGCACAGAGCCCGGCGAAGAACGCCAGCGCTTCCGAGAAGGTTGAGCCGGACTGGAACTCGACGTTTCCTCCATTGCCGTCCGAGTCCCATCTTCGGATGTCACCGTTGGAATTCAGGACGTACACGTTGTCGTCCAGATCCGTCTTGACGCCTCGCGGGTCGCCCGATGCCTGCGAGAGATCGGCGAAGAGTTGGACGGACCCGGTAGTCAGGTCCAATCGATTGACCACCTGACCTACCCTATTGGCCACGTAGAGGTGCCCGAGGCCATCGACGGCCAAGTCTCTAGGATTGTCCAAACCCGTCGCGAACACGCTGGCATTGCCCTGGGAATCGAACTTCACGATGGCACCCAGGCCTTGAACGTTCTGCCCCGAGGCGGCATAGAGGTTCCCCACGCAGTCGAACTCGATGTCCTCGAGGGCATTGAAGGCAGGGTCAGCGGATGAGACGTCGCCGAACAACGCGAGAGATCCGGTGGCGGCATCGAATCGGTAGACGCTCAGCCCATCTGCGATGAACAGATCTCCTGCAAGGCCAATGGCGAGCCCGTGCGGGTTACTCAGTGTCCCCTGACCGGACACGAACGTGGCGGCCTGACCGCAGATCCTTCAGGCGATAGCATACCGTCGGTTCCGGTCGCCGCTTTCCATCGTCTCATAACCGCTGGGCCGGATGGGAGCAAGCACTTCCCCGGCACCGGAGCGGTGCGGCACGGTCGAGAGTCGGCCGCATCGGGGCGCGCGGCGGCGCGTGCCATCTGGTCCCCTTCCCACCCAACTTCCATCTTACTTACGGCATGGCCACCACGAGCGACTTCGCACCCGAGGTCGAAAGGAGCAACTCCCACCATGGACCGTAGACGCTTCCTCGAGCAGACCGGTGTGGCCCTCGCCGCCGTGTCCTCGGCGGGCGCGCTCGCCGCGTGCCTCAGTCCCGCCACCGGTCGCACGCGTACCGCGGGCATCGGCATCTGCGACTGGAACCTGGGCGACATGTGCGACCCGGAGCAGATTCCCCGCGCGCGGGAGGCGGGCCTGGAGGGCATCCAGGTGAGCCTGGGACGCAGCCCGGACGAGATCATCCTGCGCGATCCGGCGGTGCGCGCGCGCTACCGGGACCTCGGACGCCAACACGACATCGCCTTCCACTCGATCGCGCTGGGACTATTGAACGGCAACCCTTTGGCGGAGCAGCCCCGCGCCGCGGTCTGGGTGGTCGACGCCATCGAGGCCGCGGTCGCCTTGGGCGCCGGCAACGTGCTCCTGGCTTTCTTCGGCAGAGGCGACCTGAGGTTCCGCGACGCCAGCGGCGAGTTCGTCGACCAGCCGGCGGGCGGATTCTCCATCTACCGACTGGACGAAGCCAAGGTCACCACCGTGGTCGAGACCCTGCGGCACCTCGCGCCGCGCGCCGAGGACGCCGGCATCGCGCTCGGGCTCGAGAACACCATCACGGCGCGTCAGAACCTGGAGATCATCGAGCGCGTCGGCTCCGAGTGGGTTCGGGTCTACTACGACGTGGGCAACTCGACTGGCAACGGCTACGACGTGCCCGGCGAGCTACGCGTGCTCGGCAACGACCGGATCTGCGAGGTGCACCTGAAGGATTGGAACACGCCGATGCTGGGCAGCGACGCCGGCATGGTCGACATGCCGGCGGTGGCGGCGGCGCTCGCGGACATCCGGTACGACAAGTGGCTGGTGCTGGAGACCGGCGGTCGCGAGGGGCGCTTCCTGGAAGACACCCGCGCCAACGTCGCGTGGGCGAAGCAGACGTTCGTCGCCACCTGATCCTCAAGAGCGGACGGTGCGCCGGGTGAGGCTCGTCTCGCGGGCGGTGACCGCCGCCGGACGGCTGCTGCGCCGGCCGTACGTCTGGGGCCTGGCGACCGGGATCGTCGTGGTCGCGACAGCCCGCGGAGCAAACCACGTCACGTCAACCGACCGGTTCTGCGACGCCTGCCACGCGCACCCGCAGGCCACCGCGTCCTGGACGCAATCCACCCACTACGCCACCAAGAGCGGCACGGTGGTGCACTGCGTGGAGTGTCACCTGCCGCCCGGGGGCGTGGCCTACGCGGCGCACAAGACCCGCCTGGGAGTGCGCGACGTGGTCGGAACGATCTTCAAGGAGCAGGACAGCCTGTACTGGGAAGAGCGGTCGCAGCTCGAGCACGCGAGCACGTTCGTGTTCCTCGAGTCGTGTGTCGACTGCCACCCGAACCTGTTCCCCGTCGAGCTGACCGACAAAGGCGAGGAGGCCCACCTCCACTACGAGAACCATGTGGACGAGATCCGCTGCATCAAGTGCCACCTGCACGTCGGCCACTTCGACCCCGACGCCGAGGAGATCGACTTCGGGCTGGTCGCGGCGGCGAGTGACGAGGTCTACCAGGCGCCGGCGATGGTCCAAGGCTTCGTCGATTACACCGAGTACCTGCCCGGTACCACGGTGTCGTTCGACATGGTGGCCATCCCCGGCGGCACCTTCCGGATGGGGAGTCCCGAGTCGGAGCCGTACCGTCGCGCGGACGAGGGTCCCGCGCACTGGGTCACCTTCTGGATGGGGCGAGTCGAGGTCACCTGGGACGAGTTCGAGGCCTGGTACCGCGCCACCCGGTCCGAGGGCCGCAGCGATACGAGACTCAGGGAGGAAGCAGGCGTCGACGCCATAACCGGCGCCACGCCGCCGTACGTGCCGCCGGACCAGGGGTGGGGGAAAGGCGACCGTCCGGCCATCACCATGACGCATTACGCCGCGGAGCAGTACTGTCGGTGGCTCTCGCGGGTGACGGGCAAGCACTACCGCTTACCGACCGAAGCCGAGTGGGAGTACGCCGCCCGCGGCGGCACCGACGGCCCGTATTTCTTCGAGGGAAGCCCCAGGAAGTACACCGCACGACGGTGGTGGAATCGATTATTGGGGCGCGACACCGAGGTGCTCGACCAGTTTGTGGTCCACCGGGACAACAGCAACGGGCGGACGCAGCCGCCGGCGCTGGTGGCGCCCAACCCGTTTGGGCTCCAGCACATGCTGGGGAACGTCCGCGAGTTCACGTCGGACTGGTACGCAGCCGATACCTATCGGCAGCGCGCCGGGAACCGCGCCGTGGTGAATCCCGGCGGGCCCGACACCGGGGACGAGCACGTGGTGCGAGGGGGATCGTTCCGCAGCGATCCGGCCGAGCTGCGGTCGGCCGCCCGCGATCACACTCGACGTCGCGCCTGTCTCATGACCGATCCGCAGGTCCCGAAGAGCCGGTGGTGGTATTCCGACTGTGCCGATATCGGGTTCCGCGTGGTGCGGGCGCTGGCGAACCCGAGCGACGAGGCATCAAGGGGAGGAGGAGCACGATGACTGAGACGACGGAACGACAGAGCCGACGGCAGTTCATCGAGACGGTCGGCCTGATCGGCGCCGCCGGTGCCGTGGGCGCGCTGGCGGCCGGGTGCAGCCGTGTCGGTGCGCCGTACGCGCAGTACCCGTGGCCGCCGCTCCTGGACCAAGCGCCCGACGGCCCGGTCCTGAAGGCGGGGGTGGTGGGCTGTGGCGGACGCGGCACCGGCGCAGCGACCGACTTCCTCGAGGCGGGCCCCCACCTGGAGATCGTGGCGCTGGCCGACCTGTTTCAGGACCGGTTGGACGAGTGCCGGAACAACCTGCGGAAGGACAAAGGCGTCGAAGTGCCGGACGAGCAGTGCTTCGTGGGGTTCGACGCCTACCAGCGGCTGATCGAGACCGACGTCGACCTCGTGATACTCGCCACGCCTCCCTATTTCCGGCCCGAGCACTTCGAGGCTTGCGTGGACGCGCGGAAGCACGTGTTCATGGAGAAGCCGGTGGCGGTCGACCCGGTGGGCGCCCGGTCCGTGATGGCGTCCGCCCGGACGGCCGACGGGCTGCGGTTATGCGTGGTGACCGGGACGCAGCGGCGCCACCAGGCCAACTACCTCGAGACGTTCAGGCAGGTCACCCGCGGCGCCATCGGTGACGTGGTCGCCGCCAACTGCTATTGGAACGGGCAGGTCCCGTGGTGGCGGGATCGGCAACGGGGGTGGACCGACATGGAGTACATGCTGCGAGACTGGGTGAACTGGACCTGGCTCTCGGGCGACCACATCGTCGAGCAGCACGTGCACAACCTGGACGTCATCAACTGGTTCCTGGGCGATGCCCATCCGGAGAAGGCGGTGGGCTGCGGCGGCCGATGGAGGCGTCCGACCGGAGATCAGTACGACTTCTTCAGCGTCGACTTCACCTACCCGAACGACGTGCACGTCCACAGCATGTGCCGGCAGATCGCGGGCTGCGCCGACAACATCTCGGAGCTCGTGCGGGGCAGCGAGGGATACACCAACTGCATCGACGAGATCTGGAGCGCGGACGGCCGCGCACAGTGGAAGTATCCCTACGAGGTGGATGACGAAGGAGAGGAGGTCCAGCCGCGCCCCTACAAGCAGGAGCACATCGATCTGATCACGGCCATCCGGACGAATCAGCCCGTGAATGAGGCCGCCCGGACGGCGGTCGCCACGATGACGGCGATCATGGGGCGGATCTCCTGCTACACCGGCCAGGAGGTCACCTGGGATGAGATGATGGAGTCGGACCTCCAGCTGGGCCCTGACCGTCTGGCGTTCGGGCCGTCGGAGCTGGTGCGGGCGGTCATCCCGGTTCCGGGCACGGCGTAGGATCGCTGCGCCAATCCGCCCGTCACGAAATGGGGTGAGGGGCGGCGGGGCGGTGAGAGACGGACGCAGGAGTTGTCGGGCGGTCGCCGGGCATCCGCTCAGCCGGCGGCCGCCGCCACCACGCGATCGAGCACGCGCGCGTTCAGGAGTCCCTCGTCGGGCTTCAGGAGCGGTGGCGTTCCGCTGCGAATCGCCTCGCAGAGGTCTTCGATCTCCAAGCGGAAGGTGTTCACCGGCTCGAACTCCATGACCTGTTGCCTTTCGCCCGCGTCGACGGTCAGGCGCGGTGGACGTATCCAGGTGACGAACGGCTCACTGAGCGTGAGCACCCCCTCGGTGCCGATGAGCACCGCTTGCTGGTGGAGACCCCCGTCGAATCCGCAGGAGAGGGCTGCATGCCGGCCGGACTCGTACTCCAGGACGGCGTGGACGCTGGTGTCGACCCCGTGCACCGGGTCGACCCGTCCCCACGCATGGACGTCGCGAGGCGCATCTCCCAGGAACAGCCTGGCGATGTTCACGCAATAGCACCCCACGTCGAGGAGGGCACCGCCACCCCATGTCGGAGACAGACGCACGTCGTCCGCTCGCATGAGGCGAAACCGGAATGCCGCCTCCACCGCCGCCAGCTCCCCGATCACCCGCTCCTGCACGAGCTCCTGCACCCGTGCGATCTGCGGGTGGTATCTGTACATGAAGGCTTCGACGAGGCGGAGCCGTGCCGCGTCGGCGGCCGCCAGCATCTCCTCGCACTCGTCGGCCGTGCAGCCCAGCGGCTTCTCGCACAGCACGTGTTTCCCCTGCTCGAGCCCCTCGAGCACCAACTCTTTGTGCCGCCCGTTGTGGGT
>CAYGCN010000082.1:6736-7752 GCA_964348385.1 uncultured Gemmatimonadaceae bacterium | reverse complement strand
CACGTCCGGATCGCGAAGCAGCGCCGAGTACGAGTCGTAGGCGCGCACCGGCCCGAGGGCCTCGGCGCGGCTTTTGTCCCGGCTGGCGGCGGCCTGGAGCACCGCGTGCTCGGTGCTCCCCAATGCCGGAGCGAACTGCTCCCGGGTCACTCGGCCCACGCCGACGATGCCGAACCGCACCGGGGGCGCATTCATGACGGTGGTGCGCGTCCGGCGCGATCCGCCAGACTACTCGTCGGCACGACGGGGTTCTCGAGCCGCTCACCACCCTGCTCCACCACGAACGCTTCCATCGCGTAGTACGCCGGGAGGCCCAGGCGTTCCAGCTCCGCCGCCGTCGCCCGGTTGCGATCCTCGACTCTCTCCCAGAACTCGCGCGGGTCGGGTCCGGGAAACGGCGCCTCGTCCTTCTGCGACTGATGGCGATAGATCGCGAGGATCTTGAGCCGCAGGTCGGCCAGCGACATCGGGACGAGCACGCTGGCCTCCGTGACGGGCCATTCCTGCCACGCCCCGCGGTAGAGCCACACCTCCGGTGCCGGACCACGGTACACCGCCAGCGCACGCCGCACCCCCTCGAGGCAGAGGCGATGGGTGCCGTGTGGATCGGACAAGTCGCCCGCCGCGAACACCAGATCGGGTTCGATCTCGTCGAGCACCTGGGCGACGATCGTCACGTCGGCGTCGCCGATCGGCCTCTTCTTCACCGCACCGGTCTGATAGAAGGGGAGGTTGAGAAATCGCGCCTGCCCGGCGCTCATGCCGAACGTCTCCAGCGCGGACGTCGCTTCGGTCTCTCGAATCAGACGCTTGAGGGTCAAGACATCCGGGTCGTCGACGTCTCCTGGCTGCTTGCTGCTCAACGCCCGCTCGATCCGCTGCTCGAATTCGTGCGCGCCACCTGCGACCTGGGAAAAGTCGCCCGCAATACGGCTCAACAGCTCCAGGTAGCGACGGACCTCGTGATCGAACACGGCGATGTTGCCCGATGTCTGATAGGCCACCGTGATGTGGTT
>CAYGCN010000082.1:3322-6669 GCA_964348385.1 uncultured Gemmatimonadaceae bacterium | reverse complement strand
GGCCGCGGATCTTCGCGATCAGGGTATTGAAGACCAGGCCGTTCAGCGGCTCGGCGGTCCCGTGTCGCGCGAGCAGTGCACTCAGGTGGTGGTCGCGGTAGTCCGCGGTGGCGAGCCGCAGCACGGATTTCCCGACGCGCTTCGCCAGCCACGTCACCGCCTCGACTTCGCGTTGCGCGGTCCACTCGACCTCACCCACCAGCCACGGGGTGGCGACGCGGGTCAGGTCCGCGGCTGCGGCGGTGTCGAGGTACACCGAGGCGTTGGGGTGTGTTTGCAGGAAGGTCGCCGCGACATCGGAATCGACCTCTCCCTCGACTGCCCGACGGATGATTCCCGCCTTGTGCTCGCCGGTCGCGATGAGGGCGATCTCCCGTGCCTCCAGAATCGTCGCGACCCCCATGGTCAACGCCTCGAGCGGCACGTTCGATTCACCGAAGAAGTCCGCCGCCGCGTCCGCGCGCGTGATGGTGTCGAGGAAGACCAGCCGGGTGCGGGAGGCCCGTCCCGAGCCCGGCTCGTTGAACCCGATGTGACCGCTCCGGCCGATCCCGAGCAGCTGCAAATCGACGCCGCCCGCTTCCGCAATGGCACGCTCGAACGCCGCGCAATGCTCGGCGCATTCGTGACGCGGAAGGTCGCCGCGCAGAAGGTGGACGTTCACCTCCGGAATATCCACGTGATCGAGCAAGTATTCCCGCATGTACCGGTGATAGCTGTGAATGCTATCGGGCTCCATGGGGAAATACTCATCGAGGTTGAAGGTGATCACGTTCTGGAAGGAGAGGCGCTGTTCGCGATGGAGACGGATGAGTTCACGATAGACGCCTACCGGGGTGGACCCCGTCGGCAATCCCAACACCGCCGGCTTTCCCTCGGCCGCGCGCTCGCGAATCAGAGCCGCGATGCGCGAGGCAAGCACCGAGGCAATCTCGTCGGCGCCTTCGAAGATGCAGACAGGAATCCGTTCGCGCGTGGCGGTCATCCAGGATCCGGGACGAAGGTCTCCACAATATACCGCGGGCTCGTCGCATCGGACGGGACCACTTCCACACGCTTGCTGGCTCACGCGGGCGCCCGTAAGATCAAGTGCCGCGGCGCTGGGCGAAGTCGATCGGCGAACCGGCCACCGGATTTCAGTGAGCCGGCGTTCCCTCGGAAAGGCGGGCATCCATCATGCGACGAAAGAAGAAGTCTTCGAGACGGGAGTTTCTGAAGGACCTGGCTCACACGTCATTGGCGGCCGGAGCGTTTCCCTATATCGCCACACGCCGACCGTCGAGGGACCGGATCATCCTGGAGCGAGAACCCGACCAGAATCGAGACAGGCAGTTCGCCGCCAACGACACGATACGGCTGGGAGTGATCGGGACCGGGATCATCGGATTCTACAATATCAGGTCGGCGCTGACCGTTCCGGGAGTCGAATTGGCTGCCGTGTGTGATCTGTATGATGGCAGGCTGACGCGGGCAAAGGAGGTCTTCGGTCAGGACCTCGTCACGACCAGGGACTATCGTGAGATCCTGGGCCGGGACGACATCGACGTGGTGTTGATCGCCACCCCGGATCACTGGCACGACGTCATCAGCATCGATGCTATGCGGGCGGGCAAAGCCGTGTACTGTGAGAAGCCCATGGTCCAGGAAGTGGCCGAAGGGCATCGAGTGATTCAGGCCGAGCGGCAGCACAACGCCAAGTTCCAGGTCGGGAGCCAGGGGGTCAGCTCCATCGTCATGAAGAAGGCGCGGCGCAGGACCTGTACCGGGCCGGTGAGATTGGGGATCTGATCCTGGTGGAAGCGGCCTACGACCGGCATTCGTCACTGGGCGCCTGGCAGTACTCGATTCCCCCCGACGCGTCACCGCAAACGATCGACTTCGACAGGTTCCTTGGGGACACGCCGAAGGTGCCGTTCGATCCGGTTCGCTTCTTCCGGTGGCGCAACTATCAGGCGTACGGCACCGGCATTGCCGGCGATCTGTTCGTGCACCTGTTCTCGTGGCTGCACTGGATCATCGGGTCCGACGGCCCGAATCGCGTCTATGGTTCCGGTGGACTCCGGTACTGGAAAGACGGCAGGGACGTGCCTGATGTCCTGACCTGTGTGGTGGATTACCCCGAGGCAGCGACCCACGCGCCCTTCAACCTGCAGATCCGGGTCAATTTCGTGGGCGGAGGCGGGGGCGGAGGGTCGTTGAAGCTGGTCGGGTCGGAGGGGACCCTGCACTTTGCCGGGAACTCCATGACGCTGCGTCGCACGCCGTTCCCTGCCAAGCCGGGATATGGAGGGTACGACTCATTAGCCACGTTCCCCAAGGCGGTGCAGGAGGAGTTCGCACGACAGTACCGTCTGAAATACTACGATGTGCCGCCCAGCATCAACGAACCCAGCGAGCTGGTCTACACCCCGCCGGACGGATATGACGACCGCGACGATCACTGGGCCAACCTCATCGCCGCGGTGCGGGACGGGAAGCCCATCGTACAGGACGCCACCTACGGATTGAAGGCCGCCGGACCGTCGCTGGCGGCCAACGAGAGCTATTTCACCGGACGGATCGTCACCTGGGATCATCAGAAGCTGGAGTATGCCTAGCCGTTAAGCTACGCGGAGTGTCGTTCGGCAATGGGAAGAGCGGCCCGGAGGCCGCTCTTCGCGCGCTGGAACGGCGCGCTATGCGGCGGTCGAGGCCGTGTGACCGAGACGCGCTACGCACGGTATACCACAGGAGGCGATGCGCGGAGCGTTCATGAGGCAGTTCATCGATTGGTTCCTTCCCGTCGCCGTCTGTCTCCTCGGATCGAGTTGCGGCACCGTCGATCCGGACGGCCGCCTGGACGAGCTGCAGTCACACCGTGAGCAGTGGCACCGGGCAGCCATCCGGCACTACCGCATGGAATTCCGGGCGAGCTGCACGAATTCAACGAGTTGGTGACCGTGGAAGTGCGGCAGGACACCATTCGATCGGTGACGGTCGTCGCAACGGGTTCACCCGTTACGCACACCCCGATGGATGCGTGGCCCACGGTGGAGGAGCTGTTCGCGGCAGTTGAGCGGGCCATCCTGGGTGGCGCGCACGTATTGGAGGTGACGTACGACCCTGTGCTGGGCTACCCGGAGTCCGTCTACATAGACCATCAGGAGATGATCGCCGACGACGAGATAGGGTACCAGGTGTTCGATCTCGAGGCGGTTCAATAGGCGGCGGACTCCACCCCCGTGGCCAGAGCCCTCGCTCCTCTCACGCAGGGAGAGCGGTCACGGCGGCGGCACCCGGTGCACGAGCGGGTACTGCAGCACGGCGTCGAACTGCTCGGCCGGAGCGCAGTGATAGATGACCTCTTC
>CAYGCN010000082.1:1386-3189 GCA_964348385.1 uncultured Gemmatimonadaceae bacterium | reverse complement strand
TCCTGCACGAGCGCGGTGACGTCGATCACGAATGCCGAGCCGCTCACCACCGTGCTCCGGTGTACCAGGTACTCCCCCAGCCACTCGATGTCCGTCCCGAACAGACGGGACTTCTGGGCGTGGGTGCTCCCGATGTTGATGATCGTCCCGTGCGGGGACTCGGCGATGCGCGTGTCGGCGAGCTGCTTGATCACGTCTTCCCGCATGCGCACCGACCGATCGTAGTCCGATGCCCGACGGGCGCGGATATCCACGCTCGCGATTTCGACGTCCACCATCTCGACGATGGTGGCGTACCACCGTTCGCCCCACGAGGTGCGCAACGTCGCTGCGTCCCGGTCGAGAGCGGCGCGCAGCGTGTGGAGCAGCGGCGTCTGGGTCTCGGGAGTCCCGTAGTCACCCTGAAGGAACTCCGCCACGGGTCCCGCACGCGGGAGGTGACTGACGAGTCCCTCCAGGGAACTCCGGAACTGCGCGGCGCCGCCGTACTCGCCGAGGTTCATGTCGATGCCCTGCACCCGCACCCGTTCGGCTTCCGAGACCGTGGCGTTGAAGTCGCGGACGGCCGCGAACATGCCGAGCTTGAGCGTCGGCTGCCAGTCCGGCTCCAGCGGGCTGCCCATGGTGAAGTCTTCCAGGACCCAATTCGCGTAGCTGGGCCACTCCACGAGGAGCTGGCGGAAGCCGTGGGCGTGGAGTCCCCGCACCAGCGCCCCCATGAACGCATCGTGTTCTTCGATGAAGTGGGTCTCGACCACCACGACCACGCGGTGGGGCGCGAGCCGATCGAGAATCGTCTGGGGAACGACTTCGAGGTCGAACGGGATCGCGTCCCGCTCGACCACCGGGGCCAACTCCTCGCGCGACAGCTCGGGCCCGCAGCCGGTCTGGAGTGCGGCCAGCCAGATCGCGCCCACCAGGGCGATCGAGCGCATGGGGCCTCCCTCGAGCCGCGCGAAGCCGTCCACAGCGCTACCTGGCGGCGGGAAGGGGCTGGTTGCCCAACACGAACGATTCCACGAACAACCGTCCAGGACCGGTCGCCATGATGTCGGAGGCGCCCATGTCGTATGCCGCGGTCAACCTGCTGGTATTGGCGACTGCCACAAACGTGAGGCCCTGCTGCGGCGCGCGGACCATGAGGGACGAGTGCCCGAGTGCCAGACCGAAGTGCCACTCCAGCTTGACGCCCTGGTACGTCTGCACGTACCAGCCCAGGCCGTACGTCCTGCTGGGCCCGTAGATCTCGATCGAGGGCGATAGCATTTCCTCTTTGGCCGGGGCACCGAGCAGTTGACCGGCGTCCAGGGCGATTGAGATGCGGGCGAGGTCCCGCACGGACGTCACCAACCCCGCAGCTGGACTGAAATGACGGATCCGGGCGTAGGGAACGACCTGGCCGTCCACCAGCTCGTACGGCATCGCGACGTTGCCCAGGAACGTTTGCCTGCGAAGGCCGGTCACGTGGAAATCCGCCAGCAGCTCGACATCCGGCGCGGTGTGTCGGAGTCCGAGAGGCTGCAGGATCCGCTCCGCAAGCAGCTCCGCAAACGTCTCACCGGTCGCCTCCAACATCACGGTTCCCAGCTTGATGTAGCGGGCCCCGTTGTACCGAAACACGGTACCGGGGTTGCCCTCGGAGGTGTGATTGAAGACGTGTTTCACGGTGATCACGCCGTCGGCTTCGAGATTCACGCCGTAGTCGCTGATGGGGTCGTCGAGGTTCACCAGCCCCTCCTCGACCAGCTGCATCAGGACGATGGCGGCCACCGATTTCGTGACCGAGGCCACGTAGAAGGACGT
>CAYGCN010000082.1:0-1376 GCA_964348385.1 uncultured Gemmatimonadaceae bacterium | reverse complement strand
CACCCGGATGCTGTCGAGCGACGCCTCGAAGCCTTGGAGGCCCTCGACCGGCACCACGGTGACCGGTTCGAGCGGCGTCTCTCCGCATGCGGCCGTCACGAGCGCGACGGTGGCGACCGTGGCTCCGATTCGACCCGCGGATCGTGGACGTGGACTCATGGTGCCGTTCCTCCGAGGGCGATCATGTATGTGGCCGATACGGTAGCCGACAGCAGTCTGACGTATCCCGGTGGCAGCGGCTCCCGGTTCAGGTCTGTCAGATTGAGATTGGCCAGCAGTTGCACATCGAGATGGCTGGAGCCCAACCGTCGCCGCACTCCGAGCCCAAGCCAGGCTCCGAACTGCGCCTTCGTGTGGTGCTACTCCACCTGCGGATCGTTGCAGCCCACGCTGCCCACCCCGCGCACGCCGGTGACCGAGCAACCCAACTCCAGACTGGCCGACGCACCCGCGAGCAGTTGGGGGGCCGTCTTCCAGGGAGCGGTCACCGTCAGCAGGAGGGGCAGCTCCACGTACGTCAACCGTCGGCCTCCGCCCCCTTGCGTTTCCGTCCAGCCCTTCTGCACGTACCAGAGTTCGGCCTGCATTGAGAGGATCGACCGCGATCGGTACGCCACGACGCCGCCGATCTGGAGACCGGCCCTCGGCCGGTTCATGTCGTTGCCCTCTTCATCCTCGAACCACACGGCCCCGCCGACCAGGCCGAGCCTCCCTCCGATGGAAACATCCTGGGCGTCGAGACGTCCCGCGGCGACCGTGAGCAGCGCGGCGCAGATTGCGGCTGGGCGTCTGGTGCGGACCACGGCGCTTCTCCCGGTTCGGCAGCTCCGCGCGCCGAGCACCCCGGCTCGCCGTCCGGGCCGCGAACAAAGGGCCACCTACCATCCGCGGGGCTTGGCCGGCGCCGACGGAGGACGCTTGTCTCAGGGTGCCGCCAATCGCGACGCCCACCTCACGATCCTCCTACCCCGGTCTAAGATCGTCTCAGTCGTCTGAATCGTCCAGCCGCTCAGGCTTCACCCCTCACGTCCACAGTTCACGTTCCCTGAGTTCCTCTGAGTGTGGCCGAGCTGGTAGACTCTTTACACACCGCCGATCTGCGATATCACGTAGAGCCCCGCACGCCTTCTGACACTCGGGGGGCCTTCACCCTACCTGCAGGATCCTACGACCCCTCGCCCACTGGACCACCAACCACCCTAGCTAGATCGTCCAAGCGTAGCCCAGCTTCACGAAGAACGTCCTATTGGACTGCGTCATGCCGAAGTCCTGCGTGCCGCGGTAATTGTCGGCATAGCCCAGAAACAGCACGGTTCGCGGATTGAACTTGTAGGAGAACAGGAGCTGGGTGAACAGGCGCCGATCCTCGGCATCCT
>CAYGCN010000081.1:9259-14336 GCA_964348385.1 uncultured Gemmatimonadaceae bacterium | reverse complement strand
CTTCACGCGACGGCTCCCCACCGGTGCCGTAGACGTAGATGTGCCGGCTCGCGATCACCTCGGCCATCGGACCTTCGGCGCCGGGTCGCTTCGCCCGTGCATCCGCCTTGCCGGCGACCCACTTCCCGCCCTGGCGCTTGTATGACAGCGTTTCCGTGGCCGGAACCCGGATGGAAGCTCCGTCGATCTCGACCGTGAGCGAGCCCTGTGCCCGGAAACGGGGATGTCCCGCGAGACGGAACGTGAAGCCGTCCAGCGCCGACGTGATCACCGCGATGCGATTGGGAGCGCTGAACCGCGCATCGATGCTCGCCAGGGTGCCCGGTGTCAACGCGTCGAGTTGTACCCAGTACGCCGAGTTGTACTTGTAGCGGTCGCTCACGAAGCGCACCCGGTCGGGGTAGGGGTTCCGCTCGAACCGCGCGAACCAGTCGAACACCTGGCCCTCGGCGTAGGCCGGGACCCAACTGTCGTGTCCGACGCCCGGATACTCGTCGTACTCCACGCGAGCGCCCAGCTGCTGCAGGTGCTCGACCCACACACGCACGCTGTCGGGGCGCACCAGAGGGTCGGCCCCACCCTGAAAGATGCGGACCGGAATGTTGAGTGCGTTGGGAGCCAAGGCCCTGGTCCCTTCCGGCGGGGCCGGGCACACGGGGGCGATCGCCGCCCACACGTCGGGACGGGTCAAACCGAGCCAGAGCGTGCCACCGCCGCCCATCGACAACCCGGTGAGGTACACGCGGTTCTCGTCGATGGGAAAGCGCCGCTTCACGTCGGCGAGCACGTCCAGGACGTCCTTCTCCGCGACCCCCTGATAGCCCATCGTGCCACGCGCCAAGGGCGACGCCACGATGAAGTCCACGTCCTTCCATTCGGGGAAATAGCGGCTGGCCTCCACGTCGTTCTCGCCCTCGGCATTGCTCTTGCCGAACACCCGACGGAGGTTCAGCCGGTGATTCGATCCGGCGCCGTGCAGGCTGATGACGAGCGGGTACTGTCGTGATGCATCGAAGTCGGGTGGCAGGTACAGCCCATACGGCTGCTCGGTGTCATCCACATCCGAGTAGAACGTGAGCACTTGCGGTTTCGCATCGAGCACCTGACCGACCGCCAGGCCGGGTGCCAGAAACATCGAGACGGCCGCCGCCGCGGCGAACAGGAGTGGTCTACCACGATTCATCATGCACACCTCCCGGTGATACAGTAGCGGGTGAGCATACCGGGCGACAGGCTGCACACCGTGTCTTTTGCACGGCACCCGAAGGCAGTCGCCCGAGGTGCGCTTGTCGATTGGTGGTGACGGCTGCTTGAGGCGGAGTGCCACTCTCAGGCCACCTCGGCAGCGCCGCTCGTCTCCGCGGCGCGGGTCCTCACGCGTGCCGAGCGAGCGTCCTACTGGTCGAATGCCTCGTCGAAGACGCGATCCGACTTCTCGAAGTCGATGCCGTGCACGAAGTCGCAGGCTTCCTTGGCCCCGTGCTCGCGATTCATGGCGGCGTCTTCCCATTCGACGGACAGGGGCCCCTTATAGCCGATCACGTTCAGCTCACGGATGATCGCTTCGAAGTCGACCTCGCCGCGCCCCAGACTCCGGAAATCCCAGCCTCGACCCGGTGCACCGAAGTTCAGATGTGACGAGAGGATTCCGCTCTCGCCATCGAGCGTGATCGCCGCGTCCTTCATGTGCACGTGATAGATCCTCTTGGGGAATGCCTGAAGAAACCGTACGGGGTCCACCATCTGCCAGTGCAGATGGCTCGGATCGAAGTTGAAGCCGAAGGTCTTCCTGTTCTTGACCGCAGCCAGGGCGCGTCGCGCCGTGTGAATGTCGAAGGCAATCTCCGTCGGATGGACCTCCAGGGCGAACTTCACACCACACGCGTCGAACTCGTCGAGGATCGGATTCCAGCGTCGCGCAAAGAGCTTGAAGCCGTCGTCGATCATCTTTTGGCTCACCGGCGGGAAGCTGTACAGCATATGCCAGATCGACGAGCCCGTGAAGCCGTTGACGACCTGCACGCTGATGTTCTGCGCGGCCTTCGCCGTCTGCTTCATAGCCTGGATGGCCCACTTGCGCTTCTTCTCCGCGTCGCCGTGGCAATCCGTGGGCGCGAACATGTCCGATCGTTCGTCGTCGTTCGGATCGCACACGAGCTGCCCCGCCAAGTGATTGCTGATGGCCCAGCACTTCAGACCGTGATCGGCCAGGATCTCCTTTCGGCTCTTGGCGTACCGCTTGTCCTTGGCGGCTTTCTCGACCTCGACATGATCACCCCAGCAGGCAAGCTCGAGCCCGTCATAGCCCCATGCCGACGCTTTCTTGCAGATCTCTTCCAGGGGCAGATCTGCCCACTGACCCGTGAAGAGCGTTACTGGCCTGGCCATGGCTCCTCCTTACATCCGCACCCATTTCGCGCCTCTGTCCGACGACTTGACCGCGGCCGCGATGAACCTCATTCCCCGAACGCCGTCTCCGACTCCCGGGAAATCGAGGACCAGCGGATCGGCCTTCTGTCGCGCCATCCGGGCACGTATGGTGTCGGCGAAATTGCAGTAGTGGTTGGCGAAGGCTTCCAAGAAGGCCTCGGGGTGACCGGAAGGAAGTCGTGTTGCCCGACCCGCCGCCGCGCTCTTTGCGGCGACATAGGCATTGCCGCGCTTCCACACCTCCTGAGGGGCGTCGATACGGTTCACGTAGAGGTAATTGGGGTGCTCCTGGTGCCATTCGATGCTGGCGTCTTCGCCGTAGACCCAGATTGCGAGGTTGTTCTCCTCGCCAATCGATACCTGACTGGCATGCAGGATGCCCTTGGCGCCCTTGTTGAGGCGAAGCAGGCAGTTGCCGTCGTCGTCGAGCCTGCGTCCCTTGACGAACGAGGTCAGATCGGCGCAGAGCTGCTGAACCTTGAGTCCCGAAATGTACTCGGCCAGATGCCAGGCATGCGTCCCGATGTCGCCCATGGCGCCGGCGGCGCCGCTCTGCTTCGGGTCCGTCCGCCACGACGCTTGCTGCTGCCCCTGGCGTTCGATGGGCCGAATCAGCCAGGCTTGCGGGTACTGGACGACGATCTTGAGGATCTTGCCCAGATCCCCCTGCCTGACCATGTCCCGGGCAAGCTTCACCATCGGATAGCCCGCGTAGGTATGCATCAGGCCGAACACCTTCCGGTGCCGCGCGACTGTCTTCTCCAGCGCGAGGGCTTCTCTGACGTCCATGGTCATCGGCTTCTCGCACATGACATGAAACCCGGCTTCGAGAAACGCCCTGGCCATCGGAAAGTGCAGGTTGTTCGGTACCGTGATGGAGACGAAGTCGATACGCGTGTCAGCAGGGAGTTTCAACTCCCTCTCGATCATCGTCTCATAATCGGGATAGGCGCGTCTCGGGTCGATACCTTGCTCCCGACCCATCTGCTTGCTCTTGCGCGGGTTGACGTCGAAGGCGCCGGCTACCAGCTCGATGCCGCCGTCCATGCGCGCGGCCTTGCGATGGACCTCACCGATGAACGCTCCCGGTCCGCCGCCAACCATGCCCATGCGCAGTTTTCTCATGGTCAAGTGCCTTTCAGCCGAGGTATACGATTGGGACGCTCCTCCGATGTCACGCCGTTCCCGGCACCGGCACCACGGCCTGCACCAGTCGCGATGGTCCGAAGGTCAGCTGCTCCGGCCCCAGGTGGAGATCGGACTCCATCATCTGATCCCAGGTGACCTCCTGTCCCGTATAGCAGGAGACCCGTCCCATGATCGCCGTCATCGTCGCGACTGCCGTCCTGGCCGCCTCGTTCACGGGTCGATCCGTGCGGATGGCGGTGACGAGATCGATGTGTTCCTGGACGTAGGGGCGCGGATCGATCTCTTCGCCGTCCTCGTTCAACGGGTACGGATAGCGCCACTCCGCCTGGCCGTCGGCGCCCCAGATCTCGTCCCTGCAGTTCGTGTATCCCTTGGTGCCCCGCACCAGCTCCGACACGTTGTCGGCGCAACCGGCGATTTGACGGCACATGCTGTGAACGTGCACGTCGTTGTCGTAGGTGTAGTCCACGCTGAAGAAGTCGTACTGATCTCCGCTCGGACGCCGCCAGCGACCGCCGAAGCCCACGGCCTTCTCGGGATGGGCATCGCCAAGGAACCAGTTGACGACATCCAGGTTGTGGACGTGCTGCTCGACGATGTGGTCACCGGACAGCCAGGTCCAGTTCACCCAGTCGCGCAGCATGTATTCCACGTCGGTCCACCCGCGTTGGCGATCCCGCCACCACGGGACACGCCCGTTCCAATAGCAGGTGGCGGCCACGACGTCACCGATGGCGCCGCGCGTGACCTTCCGGAACGTTTCGAGATAGTCGGCCTGGTGACGCCGCTGCGTGCCGGTCACCACACACAGCCGCAGTCCGTCCGCGGTCCGGGCCGATGCCATCACGGAACGCGCCCCCACCGGGTCCACAGCCACCGGTTTCTCCATGAACACGTGCTTGCGCGCGTCCACGCACGCTTCGAAATGTTGTGGCCGGAAGTAGGGCGGTGTGGCGAGAATCACGATGTCGACGTCCGTCGCGATGAGCCGCTCGTAGGCGTCCAGCCCGACGAAACACTGCTCGTCCGCCACCTCGACATTCCGGTCCTTCTGCAGGCTGGCACGACAGGTGTCCAATCGATCTTGGAATACGTCCGCGAGCGCCACGATCTCCAGGTTCGGACCGGCCTCGAGGAAGTCGTTGGCCGCGCCGGTGCCCCGTCCGCCGCAGCCCACCACCCCGGCCCGGAGTGTCGGCCCGTCAGGCGCCCGATCCAGGAGCGGTGGCCACGGGTACTGGGCGTACTGTTCTCCGACCCTGGTGCACCCCGCAACCATGGCGCCCAGGGCCCCGGCGGCCCCCACGAGTCCGATCGTCTCGATGAATTCCCGTCGGCTCTGTCCTTCGGTGGTCTCACTCATCGTTGTCCTCCCTCCCTCGTTCCTCTAGCGCGCGGCTGCGCCACCGTGCGCACCACGCCCGGTGTTGCGTTGCCTTTTCTCCGCGGAAGGCGACGGGCCACCCCTAGCCTTCCGCGCTGTTCGGCCGTTCCCGGC
>CAYGCN010000081.1:0-9249 GCA_964348385.1 uncultured Gemmatimonadaceae bacterium | reverse complement strand
ACCACCGGCTCTTTGGAATCTGCGGGTCGGTCATGAAACATGCGCGTCTCCGAGTGTGATCGCGAGCGGCAGCGCGAACGTCGGTCGGATCACTGCGGAACGATCCCCCCCGGACCACGCGTTCGTCCCCCGGCGCCGGCCCGGACGGATTCACGACGAGGCTGTCACCGGCACGGGCCCGATAGGTGTCGGCAGCGTACCAGTCCGAAGTGAACTCCCGGACGTTCCCGAGCATGTTTTGAAGCCCGAAGGGGTTGGGTGCGACGAGCGACGGCGATTGCGTTCGCCCGCCGCTGTTCCCGCGGTGGACGACGAAGCTGTCGAGCACGGCCGTGTTGCGCCCGAACACCCGGTTCCACCACCGCCGCTCCGTGTATTTTGCGGGATCACCGCTGAAGAAGTACGGACCGTCCCGGCCGCCGCGGGCGGCGTACTCCCACTCGGCCTCGGTCGGCAGACGATAGTGCTTGCCGGTCACCTGCGAAAGCCAGCGACAATACTGCTCCGCAGCGTAATGCGTCATCGTGATGGCCGGACGGTCACCCTTCCCCCACCCCTGATCGGGCGGCACGTACGGCGGCGTGGCCCCGGTGATGGCGTCCACCCCTTCCGCCTCCATCAGGCGCGTGTCGCTTCGCCCCTCGGACCGCGTGGCGCGGTACCAGGCCTCGAATTCGTCCCACGTGACCTCGACACGACCCATCCAAAAGGAGTCGACCGCGACGAGGTGAGCCGGACCCTCGTCCGCGTGCCGATACGGCTCCTCGTCGGGACTGCCCATGCGGAAGGTGCCGCCCGGAATCGCGACCATCTCGAACGACACCGTCGTGCCGGGGATGTACTCGGTGTAGTCGGTGAAGCCTTCGATGACTGCCGGGGCCTCGTACACCTCGGCACTCGCGGTCGTGACCAGCCCGAAGTCGATCTCCTCCGCATCGGGATCGAAGTGGCCGACCTGCATGTGGCACTTGATGCAGGGAATCTCGTCGATGTTGTTCTCGTAGTGGAGGTGGGCCTCTTCGCCTTTGTCGGTCAGCTCGATGGGGTACAGGTTCGGGTGACAGGCGGTACACGACTCGGCGAACACGAACGTGACGGCGTGCTCGAGCTGCGACCGCTGCTCCCAGTAGAGGCTGTCCTGCTCCTTGAAAAGCGTCCCAAGGACGTCGCGGACGCCCAGGCGAGTCTTGTGCGCCGCATAGGTGATTCCACCGGGCGGCAGGTGACACTCGACGCACCGCACCACCGTGCCGCTTTTCGTGGCGTAGTGGGTGGACAACCGCCACGACGTCGTCGCCTGCGGGTGTACGTGGCAGGCGCCGCAGAAGCTGTCGGTAGACGTCGCCGTGTTGGCCCCGCGGACCCCGACGACCAGCACGATCCCGGTCGCGAGCCCCCACACGTACGGCCGGCCGAGCAGCCGCTTTGCGGCGTTCACGGCGTTCGAGAGCCGGCTCATTCGGCGTGACGTCCCGTCGTGACGGTCACGCGGCGAGGAAGGTCTGTCTCACCAGGGCGACGTTCGCGCGGGTGTCTTCCAGAAATCGGCCCTCGCGACCGCTCGTCTCCAGGACCAGCCACTTGTCGTATTGGATGTCCGTCAGTGCTGCCGCCACCAATGGCATGTCCACCATGCCCTCGGCGCTCCCGAGCAGCGGCGTGTTCCAGTCCTTGAGGTGCACCTCACAGATCCGGTCGTTGCCGAGCATGCGAAGCTCCCCCGGCACGTCGTAGCCGTTGCCGGTCGAGTTGCCCACGTCGTAGCCGTTGCCGGTGGAGTTGCCCACGTCGTAGTAGACCCACAGCGACTCGGAGCCGACCCGCTCCATGATCTCCAGATTCTGCCGTGCGGTGATGGTGTTCTCCAGGCCCAGGATGACCCCGGCATCCTCCGCGCGCGGCGCGATCTGCCTCAGGGCTTCGACCACGTTCGTGACCTTGGCGTCATCCAGTCGGTAGGAGGAGAACCGGCCCTCCGCCTCGTTGACGAACTCGCCGTTCGCGTTGCGGAACCGCAGATCGCCGTTACCGAAGAACGCCATGAGGACGTTGGACGCTCCCAGGGCCACCGCAGCCTCGATGGCGTCGATCACCCACACCGCGGCGCGGGGTTGTTCGGCCAGCGGGTTGCCGTTCAGCAGGCCGAGCGCGATCGAGTGGAACGCGATGTCGTGCTGGCGTCCGAGGTCCCGGTATCGCGCGCGCACCGCCGGGTCGCGCAAGATGATCTCGTCCGGACCGCGCCCCAGACTCACCTGGATGCCGTCCAGGCCCGCTTCCCGGGCACGCGGAATCGCTTCCGGATCGCACATCTCGCCCAGGTTCCAGTCACACATCCCGATGCCAGCGGTGCGTGTGCGGGCGGTGGACCGACCCGCGCAGCTGGCGAGGGCGCCGATGGAGGACGCGGCGGCCAAAGCCACTCCGGTCTGTTCCAGGAAGCGTCTGCGATCCATAGGTATGTCGGCTCCTTTCGACGTCGGGTCCGGGGATCGGCCCTCGTTGGCCATCCATTAAGATGAAAGCCGGGTCGGATGAGGACCAGCGGCTGCCCGGATTTCATGATCGGAGCGGCCGTGCTTGCTCCTGCCCGGTCCGTCGGTTATGACAGGAAGGCCACGCCGACCGGGGAGGGGTTCATGGGCTACCAACTCAAGGACCTGCAGTATCAGCGCGCCGCCCGCGATCCACACGTCATGCTGGAGAATCTACGGCGGGAGTTCGATCCGAAGGTGTCGGTCGGGATCTGGTATTTCACTCCCGGCGGCGGACGTTTTCACGACCGCTTCGTCCCCGAGGCGTCCATCGAGCACCGCATCGAGATGGCCGCGGAGATGGCCGGGCTCGGCGTGACGGGCATCGAGGCGCATTTCCCGGCCGAGGTGAACGAGTCCAACGTGCATCTGTACCGCCAGCTCGAGGCGGAGACCGGCATCCGCCTCGTGGCGGTGCCGTTCTCGCACTTCTTCGATTCGAGGTTCGAGTTCGGGTCGCTGTCGAGCACGGATGCCGACACGCGCGACCACGCCGTCCAGATCGCCGTGGGTGGGCTCAGGCTGATACGGGATCTCGGGGCGGACTTCGCGATTTCCTGGCCGGGCATGGACGGATATCGCTATCTGCACGGCAAGCCGTTCATGCACATGTGGGATCTGTTCGAGGGTGCGATGGCCGAAGCCATGGACGAGGTTCCGGGCGTGCGCATCGCCATCGAGCCCAAGCCCTACGAGCCGGCGGCCAACAACATCTATCGAACCACGGCGGAGGGGATCCTCGCGGCGCAGCGCATCGAGGCCCGACTGAAGAATCCCGAGAACCGGCGCATCCTGGACGACGGCGGCACGCTCGTGTGCCTCAATCCGGAGGTCGGCCACGTCAAGATGGGCTTCGAGATGCTGCCGGCGGCGTTCTCGCTGGTGGCGATGGAGTGTCGCCTGGCCCACACCCACTGGAACAGCCAACCCGACGGCAATTACGACCAGGACAACAACGTGGGCGTGGTGAACCCCCACGAGACCGAGGCCCTCCTGTACGCGCTCTGGGGCATCGGATACCGGGAATACCTCGGGATCGACATCAACCCCGAGAACATTCCCGTGCTGAAGGCGGTCGAGCTGAACGTCAAGGCACTGAGGAAGATGTGCGAACGGGTGAGCCGCATGCCGCACGAGCGCATCCTGGAGTGTCATCTCCACCCGCGTGACCACCGCGGGGAACTGGAGGAGATCCTCATCGAGAGCTGGTAGGAGCCGTCACCATGGAAGGACTCTTCGCGGGATTGGACGTGTCGACCCAGTCCTGCAAGCTGGTCGTGATCGATCTCGGTGAGGGCGCCACCGTGCATGTCGACGCGGTCAGCTACGACGAAGACCTGCCGCACTACGGCACGCGGGACGGTGCGGTGCAGGGGCTGGAACGCGGCGCCTCCGAGTCCGATCCCACCATGTGGACCGAGGCGGTCGCCTTGCTGCTGCAGCGACTCCAGGCGGCACCGCAGGTCGATCAGCGCCGCCTCCGCTGCCTGGCGGTCTCGGGCCAGCAGCACGGCTTGGTTGCCCTCGACAAGGACGGCAACCTCGCCCGTCCGCGCGCCAAGCTGTGGAACGACTTTACGACCGCCGAGGAGTGTCGGTTGCTCACGGAGCGGGTGGGCGGGACGGAGCGGATGATCGAAGAAGTGGGCAACACGCAGCGGACCGGCTATACCGCTCCGAAGATCCTCCACATGCGGCGTCACGAACCGGAGTGCTACGCGCGGGCCACCACCCTGTTCCTCGTGCACAACTACGTCAACTGGTACCTGACGGGCGGCGCCGACGGCGGCGTGGCCGTGATGGAGCCTGGCGACACGTCGGGCACCGCCCTGTGGAATCCGGTGACCGGCGCGTGGTCACAACGTGTCCTCGACGCCATCGATCCCGACTTGCCTGGCAAACTCCCCCCGGTGAAGCGGTCCGACCGGTCAATCGGCACCCTCGCCACGGGACTTGCCGAGGCGTACGGTCTTTCCGATGAATGCGCGATCGATGCCGGCAGCGGCGACAACATGTACGCCGCCATCGGCACTGGGAACTTCGTGCCGGGCATCGTGACGATCAGCCTGGGGACGAGCGGCACGGCATACACATTCCTGGAGCGGCCCTACGTCGATCCCCTTGGCGAGATCGCGGCCTTTTGCGACAGCACCGGCCACCATCTTCCCTTGCTCTGCGTGTCCAACATGGCCAACGGCTACAACGCCGTGCTGGATCGGTTCGGCATGCGGCACGAAGAGTTCGATGCGGTGATCGCCCGCACCGAGCCGGGCAACGGCGGGAGGCTCCTCATCCCGTGGTACACCGGAGAACGCACGCCCGATTTGCCGAATGCGGCGCCTCTCTACTTCGGGTTTGCCATGGATGATTTCGACAAGGAGCGGCTCAGTCGCGCCGTCCTCGAGGGGCACGTGCTGAACCTGTGGGCCGGGTTCCGCAGACTGCCGGTGGAGCCGACGGCGATTCACCTGACGGGCGGGCTGTCTCGCTCACCGGCGTGGTGTCAGATGATCGCCGACGTGTTCGAGGCGGAAACCGTGCCGGTAGAGGGCGAGGGCGCAGCGTTGGGCGCGGCCATCCACGCCGCGTGGGTGTGGACCAAGGAGCAGGGAAAGACCGTCGCGCTGGGCGAGGTTGCCGAGCCGTTCGTGGTCCTGGACGTGGCGAGCCGCAAGACCCCGATCGTCCGCAACGTCGCGGTCTATCGCACACAGAAGCAGCTGTACCTGGCATTGAGTGAGCGAGTCCAAGGGATCGCATCGCACGAGGATCCATTCGATCTCCGGGCGGTCCTGAGCCACCCGGCATGAATTCCCGTCAAAGCCCCGCCCCTATGCCAAGGGAGCGTTGGCGACCGCCACGATTGATCCTGGGCCTGGTGGCGCTCGTGGCGACGGGCGCGTGCGCAGGGCCGGCAGGACCGCCGTCGGGGGAAGCACCGTCCGACAGTCAATTGCTCGCCGGCGCGGTGAGTTTCTTTCGGGCATCCCGCAACGACAACGGCGTGTACCGCGACCGCCTGCGCTTCGACGGTGCGCACGAGGGATCGGCGTCCGTGGCCACGACGGGGATGGGACTCGTCTCGTTGTGCGTCGGCAACCGCATGGGGATGAGCGATCGCGCGACCGAGCAGGCGGCGACGACGGTGCGCACGATGCTGAGCTTCACCCACGCCCGCAACGCGACGGGCTTCTACTCCCACTTCATCGACATGGACACCGGAGCGCAAGCAGGGAACAGTGAATTCTCGACCATCGATACCGCGATCCTGGTGAGTGGTGCGCTGTTCGCGGCCTCCTGTCTCGGAGGGGATGCCGAGCTGGATTCGCTGGTCGTGGTGCTGTGGGAGTCGATCGACTGGTCACGGGCCATCGCGGATCCCGCCACCGGAGCGATCTACCTCGAGATGCTGGCAGACGGGTCAGGGAAACCGGGATCCGTCACGCTGCCGTTCAACGAGTACATGCTGGTCGCGTGGTTGGCGATGTTGGCGGATCCGACCGGCGGCGGACGGGCCACTGATCTGTGGCAGCGGCATTACGCTGACCCCGACAGTCTTCCCACGTCCAGCTTTGCCGGACATGTGGTCCTCACCGACCGGCCGGGTGCGTTCCTCTCCAGCTTCGTGATCCAGGCACCGTATTACTTGTGTCATGCGTTCACCACGAGTGGCGCGTATCGCGGTTTCATGCGCAGCGCGCAGTTGGCGGATCGGGCGTGGTGGCAGCAGTCCACGGCCGCGCTGAATCACGAGTGGGGGTTGGGAGCGGGGAGCGCCCGCTCGGTGGCCTATCATGCCGATGCGATCGGCGACAACCCGGACCAGATCGTCTCGCCGCACATCGTCGCGGGATTCCTTCCCGTGGATTCGGGCGCCATGAGCAGTCTCAGAACACACACGACGACCGGGAGTCGGGCAGTCCGTACGATGGCCGGCGTGAATGGAGATTTGCTGTGGCGATACAGCGTATCGCATCCCTCCTGGCTGCCGGCCGAGGTTCAGGGGATCGACTACTCCTACCTCATGCTCGGTCTTGCCACCCACGTGGCCGGAACGTCCTTTGTCGAGGAGCACAACGACTTCGCGTCGTGGCTCGCGCGGGTCCGCTAGGCGGCTCCACCGTCCTTCTCGAGACCGTACGGGCCCCCACGACGGTCGCTTCGGCAAGCGGCGCCACAATGGATCGACTTCGATCCCGTCTGCGGCTATGCTTAGCGACGTCCGGCTCCATCGTCGTCACGGAATCTCGAAGGCCAAAGTGACCGCAGCGCGCTCGACGACACTTGCACGGTTGGCCCTCCTGACCGCCCTCATCGCGGTAGGCCACGCATGCGGTCAGGGGGCGGGCCCGCCGGACATCGGAGGACCATCGGGTGATCCTACCGGTCCGTTCCGTACGGAGCCCCGCTTGGCGTATGGGGTGCTCCAGAACCGATGGGGCGGTCAGGTCCAGATCTCGGGAAACGAGGTCTTCACCACGGATCGTGATCACATCCTGAAAGACGGACAACCGTTTGCCGTTCGGGGTGTCGTGTACGTTCCCGGCTACCCGGGCTACTTGCCCTGGGACATCGAGGTTGCTTCCTCACTTCCGGAGCGACTCAGAAGCAGCATTGATCGGGACATCGCCCAGATCGCCGCGATGGGTGCCAATACCCTACGGCTCTGGGGCGCTCCCAGATACTGCTACGAGTCATTGCAGCGAGCCAACAATCTGTTCTTCCTGCAGACCCTGTGGATCGACTCCGACGCCGGTGATCTCCACGACCCGCAATTCAAGGAGCAGACGAAAGCGTACATCAGGAGCGTCATCGACCGGATCCACAGCGTGTACACAAACGGGCCGCCGCCCCTGATCGCCTATCTGGTGGGCAACGAATTGAGCGAGGCCACCATTCGGGCCACCAATGTGGCCCATCCGACGCTCACGAGCTTTTCCGGGGCGTATGTCTCGACGTCACAGGATCTGAACGCGTCCGAAGTGTTCCTGGCGGAGATGGCCGACTACGTGAAGCAGTACGAGCATGACACCTACGGCATGACGCACCTGGTGTCCTACTCCAACGATATCCGGACCGCGGATCTCATCGACACGCCGTTTCTGGATTTCAGAAGTGCCAACACGTACTCCTATTCGGTCCCAGAGTACCGGCCTGGAACGGTGCCGGGCAGCACCTCGGGAACGCTCCTGCAAGGCTGGATCGAGGAATTGAAATCCCGGTTTCCCGATCGGCCGTTGCTCATCTCGGAAACAGGACTGAGCGTGTCACCCAACGCGACACACGTGGGTCCGCCCAACTACGGGTATGGCGGGAATACGGAATCCGAGCAGGCCGTGGGGCTGTTGCAGAACCTCACGGACGTCGAAACGGCACGGGCTCCCAATGCCGGTGTCGTCATCCATGAGTTGCTCGATGCGTGGTGGAAGTTCGGCCTCGAGGACTCATACACCCAGGATCCCAACGATGTCGAAGAGTGGTTTGGCATCGTGAGGTTGGGCGGCAACTGATGTGCGCCATGCCGTTCTGCATCACTACGTGGCTCCCGATCTCTCGATCCAACGATCCCTCGATCCGACGATCCATCGCTCCAACCGCCTCATCAATGACCAGATCAATCTCTCTCGTAACGCTGTCGCTTACGCTGCTCCTCGCTCCGACCCTTTTCGCTCAGGACTCGACTCCGGGGGTCGGCGACACGGCGTATGTCGCGGGCGAGTATCGCGTCTTCACCGGGGCGGGAGCGCCTGCCTCGATTGACGACATCGTCGCCGCCATGGGCCGGCACCACGTGGTGTTCATCGGCGAGGCGCACGACGACCCGACCGGCCACATGCTCGAGGCAAAGCTGTTCGAGCGGGCGTACCGTACCTACGGATCTGGCGAGGGCAACGACGGCGTGCCACGCCCCCTCGTGCTGTCGCTCGAGTTCTTCCAGCGGGACGTGCAGCCGATCCTCGACGAGTATCTCAGCGGCCTGATCACCGAAAAGGCGTTCCGCGCCGACAGCCGGGTGTGGCCCCGCTACGAGACCGACTACCGTCCGCTCGTCGAGCTCGCCAAGGAGCATGGCGTCCCGGTGATCGCGGCCAATGCCCCCCGCCGCTACGCCACGCGGGTGACGCTGCATGGGCGCGAGTCGCTGAACGATCTGAGCGCCGAGGCGAAGCGCAGCCTCCCGCCGCTGCCCTACGGTCAGCCGTCGGACTCGTACCGCCGGCAGTGGATGCAAACGATCATGGAGGTCATGGAGCAGGAGGGGAAGAAGTGCGGGCTGCCCGTTCCCGAGCCCGAGGAAGGGGAGGAGGCGGTCGAGGCACCGGCGCCCGTCGGCTCGCACGACACCATGGGGAATCAGCTGCACAGTCAGGCGCTGTGGGACGCGAGCATGGCGTACTGGATCTCCGAGGCCTTGGCGGCGCAGCCCGATGCACTGGTGCTCCACATGGTGGGCGGATTCCACGTCGGGCGCGGCACCGGTACACCGGAGCACCTCGAGTCTTATCGGCCTGGCACTGCACACATGATCGTCATGCTTCGCCCGGTGGAGGACGTCGAGACGTTCGAGCCGGTGCCCGAAGGCGAGTGGGGCGACTTCGTGATCCAGACGGACAAGTCCCGTACCCTCGAGGAGATCGAGTGCAAAAAGTATCTGGCGGAACGGTCGAAATGACGGTGCTCAGATCGGCCTGAACAGGTCGGACAGCTCGAGCAC
>CAYGCN010000080.1:8383-14362 GCA_964348385.1 uncultured Gemmatimonadaceae bacterium | reverse complement strand
GCCGACGGCGAGCCAGATCAAACCCTCGCGCCAGCGCCCCAGGCCCAGTCCGAGCTCCCGCAAGTGGATCCCGCACGCGAACCGGGCCACGAGGAGCGGCACGACGCCGAGAAGTACGGCGGACAGGAGGTAGTGGAGCTGCGCGGAGCGCACACCGGGGGTCATCGCTTCCCAGCTGCGGCCCCGGGACAGCACACCGATCGTGTCGGCACGGCCGAAGTAGTACAGCACCGCCAGCACCACGGTGGCGGTGACCAGCAGGACCGGTGCGCGGGCCCTGGATCCGACGGACCGTCCCGGCGTCGTCACGCTGCGATCTCCCGGCGGTCGCCCCCCAGCCACTGGATCGTCTCGGCCAGCCCGTCTCGCAGGGGACGAGGCTCGTAGCCGAGGTCGCGTTGCGCCGGCTCGATGTCCACGCGCCGGTCTTCGAGAAAGATCCGAATCCACCCCCGCGTAATGGGCGCCGTGCCGCCCAGACGGCCCCATGCCTCGGCGATCCGTGCCACCGACATCGCGACGCCGCGCGGCAGTGGGATCGTCACCCGTCGCAGGTCGGCGACATCGGACACGAGGTTGAGGAACTCGCGGAACGACACGTTCTCCCCGCCGAGAATGTAGTGAGTCCCCGTTCGCCCGCGCTCGGCGGCGCGCAGCATACCCTTGGCGACGTCGTCCGCATGGACGTAGTTCGCTTGCACGTCGGCATCCGCGAGTCGCACCCGCAACCGCCCCGCCAGGTAGAGCGCCACCGCCTTGGTGACGCCGTTCGCGTCATTGAGTGGGCCGGGACCATAGACCCGTGTGGGATGGACGATCACGGCGTGTCGTCCAGTCGCCGCGTAGGCCTCCACCAATCGCTCGCCTGCGGCTTTGGTCGTCTCGTACGGCGTCGGTCGGGCGGCGTGCCCTCCCACCGGTGCCCGGCGGTGGGGAGCGAGGGTCAGCACGGTAGACACGTGCACGACTCGCGCGACACCGTATCGTTCAGCCGCGTCGAGGAGCGCGCCTACCGCATCGACGTTCGCGCGACGGAACTCGAGCGGATCGCGGCTCCATGCACGCGCGCAGGCGGCCAAGTGATAGATCGTGTGGACGTCCTCGGTCGCGCGCGCCATGAGGGGGGCCAGGTGTGAATCGGCGATGTCCCCCCGAACGATGTCCACGCGGTCGCGGGTATCCGGTCCGAGCTTCGCGGGGTTGCGGATGAGCACGCGCACCGGGACTTCGTCTTCCAGGAGCCGGCGTGTCAAGTACGATCCGATGAAACCGGTGGCCCCGGTCACGAGCGCGCGCCCGCTCACGGCTCCCTCCCAATCGCGGCGTCTCCGAGCTTTGGCGTGACCCGTGTTGCCGTGTCCGGTCGTACCGCGGCGGATCGCGGCGACAGTAGAGACGCGACCACGGGCCCGACCGCCCAGAGCAGCAGCGCGTACACGATGCCGGCCGCCGAATCGATGGCGAAGTGGTTCTGGGTGTAGACCGTCGAGATCGCGACGCCGGCGGCGAGTGCCACGTAGACGGTTGCCACCGGGCGTGAGAACCACTTGACCGCGAGCAAGGCCATGGTGACGACGCCGACGACGTGCGAGCTGGGGAACGCGGTGCCCAGCGAATCACCCGCATGGACCGCTCCCGTGGAGAGCCGGTAGAAGAAGCCCTGCGTCAGGTCACCCACGTATCGTGTCGCCGAGTGGCTCGGTCCCTCGACGGGAAACACGACGTAAATGGCGAAACACGCCAGGTAGGCCAGCGTCAGCCGAAACACGGTGTCGCGCACATCGTCCCAGCGACTGGCGAAGAACAGGACCAGCGGCGTACCGAACACCATGGGATAGTACAGGAAGTAGATCGCGAACATCAGCTCGCTGAACCAGACGTCCGGCATGGCCGGCATCCACACGGCTTGGAGATTCTGGCCGAAGATGGCACGGTCCAGCGATGCAATGAGGGCGTCGTGCGCCTCCGCGTGGAACAGTTCGCGAATCAACCCCAGCTCCGTCCATGTCACGGCGATGAACGCGATTGGGTAGAGCTCACGGATTGCGTGACCGATACGCGACCTCGTCGGGTCGATCCGGAGCGTGAGGAAGGGGACGGCGACGGCTGCGAGCTGGACCGCGACGATCACGGGCGCAAACCGCACGCGTCCGAGCGCCGTCAACCACAGGACCGCGAGGCCGGCGTTGAAGAGCATGACGACGCGGTCGACGGGGCGCAGCGTCGGCCTCAGATCCATCCGGCTTCCCGATACCATGATGCCGTCGCGTGCACGCCGTCAGGTAGCGAGTATCGCGGTTGGAAGCCCAGCCGCTCGACCGCGGGTGCGACATCGCATACCCACGCCGCCTGCGTGATCTCGCGGATCCGGTCACGGTTGAGGATCGCCGCCGAGCGCCCCACAAATGCCGCCAGCTCCGCGCCGACGGCCACTACGCGCGCCACCGCGCCGGGGACGCTCATCAGTTTCGGGCTCTGGCCCAGCTCGCGGGACACGACGTCGGCGAAGCGACCCCACGAGAGCGGTTCGGGGTGCGCGAGATAAAACGTCTGCCCGATCACGTCCGGCTGCGAGGCCGCGGCGACGAAACCGTCCACGAGATCGCGCACGTAGAGCATGCTTACCTCGCGCGTCCATTCGCCCACCGTGAGCGCGATCCCGTGCTCGACCATCTTGAAGAACTTGAGGACGGCACGCTCTCGCGGTCCGTAGACCGCGGAGAGCCGGAGGATGACTCCGGGAACGCGGTCGCGGTACGCCCGCATCATCACCTCGGCCAGGAGCTTCGAGCGGCCGTAATGCGAGAGCGGCCGGGGAACGTCCGCAAGGGTGATCGGTTTGCCGGGTTGGCCGGGTCCGACGGCGGAGAGGGAAGAGGCCAGAATGATGCGCGGCGCACGGTTCCCGAGTTGTGAGGCCGCGTCGAGCACGCGGGCCGTCCCCTCGGTGTTGACGGCGTAGTAGTCCGAGGAACGCCGTGCCTGGGTCAGGGCCGCGAGGTGAAACACCACGTCGGCCCCGTCCAGTGCGTCTCGGATGTGGGCGGTGTGTTCCACCCCATGATCCCGATAGTCGATGGGCAGGTTCGACACCCAGGTCGTATCGGCCTGCGCGTGCTCGATGCAGATCACCTCGTCTCCCCGGGCCAGCAGGTGTTCGACGAGGTGGCTACCGATGAATCCGGCCCCACCGGTTACAACGGCGCGCACCGACGCTCCTTCGGCTTCGTCGACCTGGGGCCGCCATGTTGCGGGATATGGATCATGTAGTCGGCAAGGGTTGGCGTCGCGCGTCGCCACCAAAATAGGAGGTCACGCGGCGGGGCGGGAGCGGCAGTTCCGGTGGAGGCGGATGGCCGGGCCTCGCCACCACGAGGCGCCGGCCCCCGTTGTCTTCATTCGGCCACCGCCTACAGCAAGCCGGATTTTGCTGCCGACCAGAGCTTGTAGAGACGATCGAAGCCGTCCTGCAAGATGTCCACCTGCTGCGGCGTCGGGGACGCCTCGAGAGCCTTGAGCAGCTCGTCGCACAGTCGAGGCATCTCGCGCCGTCCTTTCTTGACGGATCGATCGCGGATCTGGACCAACAGCTCCCCGAGACGGACTCGGCTTGCCTGGTCATCGGGGACCTGCCACAGATATGCGGCCGTCTCCTTTCCCGCGACGATGGCAATGCCTACCTCGTCCAGGAGCGGCTCGCCCCGCCGCTGGTCGGGAGGAGTCGGGTCACTCATTTCCGCTCGAAGACCTCGTTGATGCCGACGATGGTGATGTTCTCCGCGGCGACCGGGATCGAGAAGCCGGCGATCGCCTCGTCCTCCGCCATGTGCTCGGCGGACTTCTCGCCTGCGTAGGTGATGGGCGTCGGAGTCCCGCTCAGCAGCTTCTGCTTCAGGCCCTCGGCGTCCGCCGTGATGAGGACCACGTACATGTTGTCGTCCTGCAGGTGGCGACGAACGGCGGCGTTGACGGCCGCCGCGTCCACGGATGCCAGGCCGGGGCGCACCGAGGCCAGGAATCCCTCACCGCGAATCCCGTAGAACGCGTCGTCCATGGCGTAGGCCAGCCGGCGACTGACGCTGGTTGCCCAGTTCACGCTGTAGTTGTGCAGGAACTGTTTGGTCGCGGCAACCGCGCTGTCGGTCATGCCGTCGGTCACGACGCGGTCCAACTCGCGCCATGCGGCGCGTGCAGCGAACAGCGCGCGGTCGTGCAGGTTCCCGGGCGCCGTCAGCGCAACCGGTCGAATCCAGATTTCGAAGAGATGGCTCCGCCTCGCCGCATTGACCGGTGGCACCTGGGTGGTGTAGCCCAGCGGAAAGGCCTCGATGTAGCTGTAATCCCCATAGTTCATCCCGCGCGCTTCGCGGATCACTTGGTACAGGTGACTGAACGAGTTGCGGTGCTCCCCGAACCACGAGTTGAAGACAACCATGGAGATGAAGTCGCGGTCCCCGCGTACCAGATCGATCGGGAAGCCCATCGAAATCGCCGTGGCATCGGTCGGTTTCTCGACGATGAGCACGTGAACGCCGCTCGGCATGACGGCCGTCGATGCGGGGACTGGGGTCGGGTCACCCTGGGGCAGAGCATCGAAATCGGCGCGCACCGTCTCGGCGAAGCCGTCCGGATATCCCCCGGCCACGCCGACGACCACGTTGTTGCGCACGTAGTGCGCAGCGTAGAATGCCCGCACATCGTCCGGGGTGATCGAGCGGACGGACTCGACGTACCCCTCTTCAGGATGCTCGAACGGGGTGCCCCGATACGCCATCGAGAACAGCAGCTCCTTCGACAACTCCTCGTCCCGGCCATATCGACGGGTACGCTCGAGGAAGTTGAGTGTCTGTGTCTTGATGCGCTCGAAATCCGCTTCGGTGAACGCCGGCTTGAGGATCGCGTTCTTGAAGAGGGTATAGTACGCGTCCAGGTTGTCCCGGTGCACTCGGCCGGTGAAGACGGTCATTTCCTTGTCGACGCTCGAACCGTACCCCGCGGCCATCGGATACAGTTTGGCGAGGATCTCGTCGTAACTGTCCTCGGTCGTCGATCCGTCCTCGAGGAGCGCCGCGGTGAGTGCCGCGAGTCCCTCCTTCCCTGCCGGATCGTTCTGGGAGCCAGCCTTTACCCAGACATTGAACGCGATGAACGGGGACTCGGGCTCACGAACGGTGATCGTGCCCCTGGGCTGTGGAGCACAGGAAGTGAGCACCATGAGGCTCGCCGAAATCGATAGGAGTGTTCGCATCAGTTCCCCCCCGCCTGCACCATCGTCACCACGGTCTTGGCGTTGTCGATGAGATAGGTGCGCGCCGCCGACCGTAGGTCCTCGGGCGTGATGCTGTCGAGCGTTCGGTAGTACGCGTCGACGGCTTCGATCCCACCCGTGTTGATGACGTAAGGAATCATGGCGAACGCGACGTTCTGAGCCGTCTCGAGCCCCATCAGGAAGCTGTACTTCAGATTCCGCTTCGTGTCGCCGAGTCGGGCCTCGTCGACGAGCTCGGTCTTGAAGCGGTCCACCGCCTGCTGGATGTCGCGCTCGACGGCCGCGACGCCGGTGGGATCGATCACCATGGCCGTGATACTGGCCAGGCCGGGATCGCGTGAGAGGCCAAAATTGCCGCTCAGAAACTGCACCTTGCGCTCGGTGATCACGAGCTTCTTGTAGATGTCGGAATTCGGCCCGAACGCGACCTCGCCCAGGACTTCCACGGCCACCGCCTGCTTGTCGGTCGCACTCCACGCGGGTGCCTTGTAGTTGATGCTGAGGATTGGCAGGGTGCGACCCCTGTACTCGACGGTACGCCGTCGCGGCGCGCGCTGCGGCGGCTCGACCGGCACCTGGGGCGCCGCGTACCCCTGCGACCAGTTGCCGTAGTACTGACGGATCAACTGGGCCGTCGCGTCGAAGTCCAGATCACCGGCAATCACCAGTACCACGTTCTCAGGCCTTTAGAAGCGACGATGATACTACTG
>CAYGCN010000080.1:2982-8369 GCA_964348385.1 uncultured Gemmatimonadaceae bacterium | reverse complement strand
AACCCCTCGGGCATCGCCCGCACGTCGGCTTCGAAGCCGATCGTCGTGTGTCGGTAGGTGTGGCGGTCGAACGCGGTCTCCCGGATCTTCTCGTTGAGAAAGCCGAACGGGGTGGTCGCGCTCTGCTGGTACTCACCGAGCACGGCGCCGGCCTCGGTGCGGAAATCGGGCTCGGTGTACTTGAGATTCATGAACCGGTCCGACTCCAGGTCCATGATTTGCTCCAGGTAATCCTCCGACGCGACCAAATAGTAGACGGTCATGTCGTTGCTGGTGAACGCGTTGCGTGCCGCGCCCATCTCCGCCGTCATGCCGTCGTAGTTGGGGTACTTCTCGGTGCCGCGGAACATCATGTGCTCGAAGAAGTGGGCGAACCCGCTCTTCCCCGGCTCCACCTCGTCACGACTCCCCGTGCGCACCATGGACACGTACGCGATCTGTCCCGGCGCACCGGCCTTGATGAGATAGGCCTTGAACCCGTTCTCGAGTTCGATCAGGCGGCTCTCGAACGGGAATACGCCGTCGGTCTGCTGTGCCATGGTGGACCCTGCGAGCGCGAGCAGCATCATCGCGCCGATCGTCGGTTTCATTGGTACTCTCCTCCCCGAGAAACGAGCCTGAGACGTCACGAGTGGAATGAGCGGTGGGAGGTCCGGCATTCCGATCCCTCGGGACGCGTCCAATCCTTCCAATCTAGCACCCGATCGGCGAGACTGTGACTGGCCGGGAGCGAGTCCCGAAACCTGGGGGACCGGGCTCCGTAGTGTGAATGGTTGGCAGATCTCGAGAGGTGTGTGATGAAGCGACCGCTCCTGGTGTTGGGCGTGGCAGCGGCGGGTGGGTATGTCGTCTGGCAGGTGCTGTCGGCATTCCTGTTCCCGATGCTCGCCGCGCTCCTCGGGTTCGTGTGGACCGTGCTCAAGATCGTACTGTTCGTGGCCCTGCTCTATGCGATCTACCGGCTCGTGATGAAGGCGGCCCGGGAGGCGTCGGAAAAGCCGCACGCAGAAACCGGAGAGTAGCGCTCCTCACAACGTGCCGGAGTCCGTGCACGTGACGCACTGATCGTCGGCTTCTGCCCCCGATCGACCTCGTTCTGGTCGGTTGGGGGCCGCCGCGTATATTTGGTCCCCGCATATATTGAGTAATTCCCGTATCCTCTCGAGAGGCCATGGACGCCATCCTGGAGCGCCTTCGGAAGGCGTTGGAGGGTCGATACACCATTGAGGGACCCCTTGGTGAGGGGGGCATGGCCCTCGTGTTCCTGGCAAGGGACGTCAAGCACGACCGGCAGGTAGCGGTCAAGGTACTGCGACCGGAGTTGGCGGCTTCCCTCGGTGCAGATCGATTCCTCCGCGAAATCCAAATCACCGCTAAGCTGCAACATCCGCACATCCTGCCGCTCTACGACTCCGGCGATGCGGACGGGCTCCTCTTCTACGTGATGCCGTTCGTCGAAGGGGAGTCGCTGTCCGAGTACATCGCGCGGGAAAAGCAGCTTTCGATCGACGAAGCCATCAGGATCACCCGAGAGGTGGCGGGGGCGCTGGGGCACGCCCACAGCTACGGACTGATCCATCGCGACATCAAGCCGGAGAACATTATGATGTCGGGTGGCCACGCCATCGTGGCCGACTTCGGTATCGCCAAGGCCGTGAGCGACGCCGGAGGTGGCCAGATGACGCAGACCGGCACCACCATCGGCACGCCGGCCTACATGAGCCCGGAGCAGGCGGCGGGTGCACTGGATCTCGACGGCCGGACCGACCTCTATTCGCTTGGCTGCATGCTGTACGAGATGCTCGTGGGACAGATCCCCTTCACGGGTCCCACGGCTCAGGCCATCATCGCACGTCACACGATGGACCAGGTCCCCCCACCCAGCATCATGCGGCAGTCGATCGCGCCCGAATTGGAGGACGTGATCTTCTGCTCGATGGCCAAGAGCCCGGCCGACCGGTTCCGGACGGCGCAGGAGATGATCGACGCGCTCAAGACCATCGAAACCGGCGGAATGCCAAAGCTGCGGAGCACGCAGGCCCGGCAACGCCAGTCGACCGTCATGATGGCGCCTCCTTCTCCGTGGCGACGGGCGTTGGTGCCGGCGCTCACGGCTGTGGGCGCCGTGGCCGTCGGCATCGCGGTCTGGCAGGTCTTCCTGGCCGACGGCTCGAGACGGCCCACGGCGATCGACGGAGGACTCGATCCCAAGCGGATCGCCGTGCTCTACTTCCAGGACCTCACGCCGGGGGGCCAGCTGTCTTATGTCGCCGACGGGCTCACGGAAGGGTTGATCGAGCGACTGCAAACGGTCCGTGGGCTGAGTGTCATCTCGCGCAACGGCGTGGCACCGTTCCGCGATCCGGCGATCCCGTGGGACAGTGTCGCGCGCGCGCTGGAGGCGGGGAGCCTCGTAGCGGGCGAGGTGGAGCAGGTGGGGGGCGAAGTCCGGGTCACGACCCGGCTCATCGACGGCCAGGGCTCGGAAATCGACCGGTCGACCATCCGGGTCGCGGCGGCCGATCTCCTGGCGATGCAGGACTCGGTGGTCGTGACTGCCTCTCGCTTCCTCCGACAGCGACTCGGCGAGGAGGTGCGGGCCCGCGAGGCACGCAGTGCCACGGTCAGCGTCGAGGCGTGGGGGCTGGTGCAGCGGGCGCTCCGCCTTCGAAAGGATGCGGAGTCGCGTGCGGCTCAGGGCGACGTGGTGGCCGCGGCGGCGGCACTCGCCGAGGCGGACTCGTTGCTCGCGCTCGCGGAGGCTGCAGATCCGCAGTGGCTCGATCCCAAGCTCGCGCGTGGGTGGGTGGCCCACCAACGCGCCGTCGAGGGCGGGGACCGACAGGCCGAAGGCCCCTGGCTGGAGCAGGCTGCCCGTCACGCCGAGCGTGCGCTGGCGCAGGCCTCGGGCGACGCCAGGGCACTCGAGCTGCGAGGGACCGTGCGGTACCGACAGTGGGGCCTCGAGCTATCGACGGATCCGGACTCCCAGCGCCGCTTGCTCCAATCGGCCCGGGCTGACCTCGAGGCTGCCGTGCAGGCCGATCCGAGCCTGGCGCGAGCCCGTATCACGCTGAGCTACCTGTTCTACGCCCTGGAGGACGTGCCGGCGGCGCTGCTCGCGGCCCAGCGAGGGTACGAGGAGGATGCGTACCTCGAGAATGCCGACGATCTCCTGAACCGCATGTTCTGGGGCTCGCTCGACCTCGAGAATTTCGGGCAGGCGCGGCGGTGGTGCGACGAAGGGGCGCGGCGATTTCCACGCGACTGGAGGTTCGTGAGCTGCCGGCTGTGGCTCATGGCCACCCCGGCCGTCGAAGCGAACGCCGCCGAGGCCTGGCGACTCAGGGCGCGGCTCGATTCGCTGACCGACAGGACGTTTGTGCTGGTGCAGGCCGACTATCTGGTGGGAGGCGTCGTGGGCCGGGCGGGCATGGCGGACAGCGCCCGGGTGCTGTTCCTTCGCGCGAGGGAGCAGGTCAGGCCGGACATCGATCCGCACCTCGAGCTCCTGTCGGTCGAGGCGTACCTGCGGACGTTGATCGATGACCTGGACGAGTCGATCGACCTCCTGAAGCGGGTGGGGGCCGCCAACCCGGAGCACGATTTCCGGGAATCGGCGGGCACCTGGTGGTGGCGGGCCATCCGCGACCATTCGCGGTTCAATGAGGTGGTCGGAGGTGGATAGAGAGCCGAACTGCTGCAGGCTCTCAACAGCCGGTGCCGAATGTCGGCTGGAACGGCAGTGTTAACTGGTTGTGCCATAAGGAAGTTACCTGCCTCGGACGACAGGAGGCCGCTGGCGCGGTGCTTGCGCCAGCCTTGCCGGCGCGTCACGCGCAGGTGTGCGTGATCGCGCGCCGCGACGGGGACAAGACGACTTGCTGTTCTGCTGTTTCGATCGGGCGACTGACATCCTGCGACTTCGGAGGGTGACGGCCTCGAGCAAAGTGAATTCCCGCACTTCTCAAGGGGGCACCATGAAACGCACGGCGTGGGTAGCGCTACTTCCCGTGCTCTTCCTACTGGCTGGCTGTCGGGACGCGCTGCCGCCCGAGGGCGACGCAGCGCTTCGGGTTTCCGACGCAGCGCACACGGACCCCACCAAGGGTGGCGATCCGAACGCGAACCCGCACTTCTATTTCCTGCCGCCAATCGTCGAGTCCCCGGCGTACGACGGCATCTTCAACCCGTATCTGAAGCCGGTCGTCAAGATCGTCGAACTCGGGACGTGGTTCTTGGATGCCAATGGCAACAAGGTCCTCAAGTACGATCCCCTGGACCCGTGGTGCCGCGACGGTCCAGTCACGGAAATGCCGGCGCCGGTCATGGTGGATGCCGTCAACGAGTGGTACTCCGTTGGCTGGGATACGGACCTGACCGAGGTAGGCAAGGACTACCGGATCTGCGTGGAAGCCAAGGGGGTGGAAGCCGAGTCGGTGATTCTCGGTTATCGCGACGTCCGGCCCGATGCCTCTGGCGCGGACGTGCCACGCAACACGGCCCAATTGCCGGTCTACGAGTACAAGCAGGGTAGCAACATCCCCATCAAGTTCCGCATCGAGGCCGGTGCCACCTGTATCATCGACGGCCAACAAGTGGAAGACTGCACGCAGGTGTGGCTCGGTCCCGCGGGAGGCACCGGCGTCTGCGCCAACGCCACCTGCGGGTTGTTCGTCCCGGCGACGGCGATCCTGCCCGACGAGGAGTACCTGTTCACCATCGAGCGCGTGACCTGCCCGACCGTGAACGAGGGCGGTGTGGATTACGTGGACTACCTCGACATCGACCTGCGACAGTTTGCTGCCTGCCTCAGGATCACGGTTGAGGGCGAGACATTCTTCGAAGGCTTCCAGATCCCGTCGGTGGCGGCGACCTGCGCGGATGTGTCGGACCTTCCCCTCTTTCAGCAGGAGCTGGTGCAGCTTCACGTCCAGTACTTCAGCGGTGCCGTCTACTCCTTGCCCACGGCGGCTTCCGACTTCCTGGGCTGCACCGACTTCGGCGCGCCGACGGTCGGAGGCCTGGGCGCGCAGGTCGCCAGTGCCGCCCGCAGCGGGTGGCACGCCCTTCGCGGGGTGCTCGGCCTGCCGATCGCGCCCCCGTCCCTGCAGGCGACGCACAAAGGATTCGGCGGCTCCACCACCCTGTCCGACGCCGAGTTCGGGGTATCCGCCGCCCTGAGCGAACCCGGGGTGGCCGCGGCGCCGGCGCAGCAGGAACAGCTGGAGCCCACACAGGCCAAGCTGGTGTGGGCCCTGCCGGCGCAGATGGAGAAGTTCGACTGGGTCACGAACCCCAAGACGGCGGCGGTGGGCGAGCTGCTCCAGCCTACCGTCAAGGTGTGGGATGATCCCGAGAAGGCCCTGGATCCGGACGATCCCGAA
>CAYGCN010000080.1:2446-2972 GCA_964348385.1 uncultured Gemmatimonadaceae bacterium | reverse complement strand
CATTTCTTTGCCTATGGGGCACGTGCTTCCTTTTTTACCGAGAAAGGTGATGACGCCCGGGCAATAGCTGATTACAACGAGGCCATACAACTTGATCCGAGCGATCCCGAACCGCGCCTCGACCCGGAACCGATCGAGGGCACGCGCGTGATCTTCACCCTGCCGGACGGCTCGACGCACACGGCGCGCACCGACAACAACGGTCTGGCGTCGACGATGTACACGCCCGCCATGCCCGGGACGTACACGATCACGGCGACCGGCCGCGGCATCGGCCTGACACCGCAGCCGGACGATCCGACCAGGACCGGCGCGTTCGCCGATCATCTCAACCTGCCGCCGGTGTTGCTGGAGACCTCGAGCCTCGACTTCGTGGCCAGCGTCTGTAGCGACAAGTCGGACTTATTGGATCAGGGTGTCGATCCGGCGGACTACGACGGCGAGGCGCGGATCCCGATCAACCTCTCGGGCTCTGCGTCGGACGCGGCGTTCATGTACTGGGCGACCGACTGCTACCGCACGTACT
>CAYGCN010000080.1:0-2389 GCA_964348385.1 uncultured Gemmatimonadaceae bacterium | reverse complement strand
CGATCTCGAAACGCGGTTCCCGTCGATCTTCAGTCCGGATCCGTTGAACCCCCCACAGTTTGCCGCGGTGCCGGTGGTGGGCGACGACATGTGGAAGATCTCCTGGGACACCGACAAGAAGAGCTCCACGTATCTGTCGTGGGTAATCGAGGACTGGCACGTGGCCAACGACTGCACCGGCAGCTCGAAGCAGTCGGAGTGCGGGAAGGCGGATATCCTCGCCGGTGGAACCGACGATCTGGTTCCCGGGACCGGAGGGGCTGCTTACGTGCTGAACAACGCGACGATCTACGAGTTCGCGTTGGAGTTCCCCGCCGATCCGGCGGACGAAGACGTGTTGGACATCCAGCTCCCGGCGTTGGGCGAATCGACCTGGATCGGATGGTACGCGGTGTCGCAGCGTGGCAGCGGCGCGCAGGCGGACATGGAGTTCCCGGACTTCCGGGTCTTCCTGCCGATTCAGATCGTCAGGCGGTAGGCCGCCTCGACGAACTTTTCAGGTGCAAACCGGCCCCGGGCGACCGGGGCCGATTTGCTTTGGACAACATTGAGGAGCTACCCGGGGGTTCGAGACTCGTCACCGCCGACGTGGGTGCACTAGGCGCTCCATCAGATAGATGAAGTCCCCGAACTCCGAGCCGTCGTCATTGCTGGCATTCGCCGCAAGGTGAAACACCACGGGATCAGAGGCGAGCGGTGCGGTCCACTGCAGCGTCCACACTGCCGTGTCCGGCTGCGCCACCTGCGTTCCGTCCGGCGCGTGCTGGAGGTACTCGATGCCCGCCTGGCGAACCATGGTAACCGCCGGGCCGGCCACCAGGAACGCGCCGGCCTGGGTCACTGAACCGTCCGACCGCCGGGACCGGGCGGCGAGCTGAAAGCCGGCTCGCACCAGACCGGGTCGCGTGACGGCAACGCGAAGCAGATACGTCTTGCCCGGTTCGACCGTCTCAGGCAATCCCAGGATCGCGGCCGCGCCACCCGGGTCGTCGGCAGGGTTGTCGGCATGGCAGAAGCGACAGGTCGGCTCGCCGAAGCCTCCCGTGTGCGCGGGCGGTGGGCCGTCGCCATAGGCGGCCGCCATCGCGGCCACGACGAGTGCCCCACCCACGAGCACGCGCACGCAGATCACGGGACGATCACTCGGCCGATATAGTTGGTGTCGGTGCCGAACCATATGGCGCGGGTCGCGCGATCGAAATACATGTGGCGCACCGTGCCGCCACCGCTCGGGATCGCCGTGATGCCGAAGAACGTCTCACGGGCCGGATCGAACGCCACGAACTGATTCGGGTCGGGCCCGGACTCCACGAACCAGATGCGGCCGCGGTGGTCCAGCGCCGTGCCGTACGGTCTGGATGCCCGTCCACTCGGCGTGGGCCACTCCCGCACGTCCCCGGATTCCGGATCCATCCGGCCCAGGAACCCCCCGGCGTAATCGACGTACCATACGCCGCCGTCGGGGGTGAGCTCCAGCCGGCGGGGGCGCGCTTCGGCCCGCCGGAGCACGTACTCGCGGAGCGCCATCGTGCCGGGATCGACCGTGGCGATCTTGTTCGTGCCGAACAGCACGATCCAGGGATGGCCGCTGGGAGCGACCTTGATCCCGTATGGGCGGGCTTGGGGGGTGGGGACCGCCACGAGCCGCACGGCGCCGGACGCCACGTCGAGCTTCCCCACGAAGTTTCCACCCTGCACGGTGAACCAGATGTCGCCGGCCGGGTCGAACACGAGCGTGTGGGGGTCGCGGGCCGCCGGGTCCGGCATGGGGTACTTGGTGATGGCTCCGGTGGCCGGATCGAGTTTCCCGATGTGCGCGTTGCGGTTCCCGGCGTACCACACCATCCCGCGGGCGTCGACAATGAGGTTGTGCGGGCCGGTGCCGGGCTCGAGTTCGAACCGTGTGAACGCCCCGGTCGCCGGATCCAGGGACGCGACATAGTCCGAGCGTTGGCCAACGAACCACACCTTCCCGTCCGGTCCGACATAGGGGTCGCGGGGGCGGGAGGCCTCCCAGGGGACGAGCCACTCGCGGATGTCGATCGAGTCCTGGAAGACTGCGTCTCCGACCGGCGCGATGGGGAGGAGGGACACGACCGCCAGGGTCACCAAGATGGGCATTGGATACTCCTCTGATCGGGATGGCGAATCTTGGCGCGAGAGCCATGTGGTGGCAACCGCACTGCCGTTACCCACAACGGGTGGCGCGCTGGGTAACTTGGGAACGACGTCATGAGCATCTCCACCCAACCGAATTCGTGGCTGTGCGGCCCGTTCGCGCTCAAGTACGCGCTGCTGACCCTGGGGATTCGCGCCGACGAGGGCGCGATCGCCCGGATCGCGGGCACCGACGAGCACGGGACGGACGAGTCGGAGTTGGAGCGCGCCG
>CAYGCN010000079.1:1368-14410 GCA_964348385.1 uncultured Gemmatimonadaceae bacterium | reverse complement strand
CGCCGCCGTGTTCTTCGTCGCCGTGCTGTGGACCGTCGTCAGGTCGAGGGAATACTCGCCCGAAGAGATGGCATCGTTCGAGGACAACCAGGAACGCGAGGACCAGGCCACGGTGAGGCGCACGCCGGAGGAGTACGCGGCCAACGGCACGCGTCAGCTCCGCGTGGGCTGGGTGCTCCTGGCCGTGGGGGCGGTGTTCAGCTACGTGCTGGCCAGTCAGGAGCTGTATCAGGTGATGATCCTGTCGGCCGGGATCGGTGTGGTGGGTGTGCTGCTCATCATGAGCGGGCTGATGCAGCGTGCCGGCAAGTACGACAACGGGTTCGTCACCATCCTGAACGATTTTCAGGACATGCCGCACACCATGAAGCAGCTGGCCTGGGTCCAGTTCTTCTCGTGGTTTGCCCTGTTCGCGATGTGGATCTACACGACCGCGGCGGTGACGAGCCACATCTACGGTACCACCGACACGACGTCGGCGCTGTACAACGAGGGGGCCAACTGGGTGGGGGTCGGGTTCGGCGCCTACAACGGCGTGGCCGCGGTGGTGGCGTTCGCCATTCCGGTTCTGGCCAAACGGACCAGCCGGAAGATCGCCCACGCCATCTGCCTCGTGTTCGGTGCGGTCGGACTGCTGTCCATCTTCGTGATTCCGGCCCCCCGGTACCTGTTGGGCTCCATGGTCGGGGTGGGGATTGCGTGGGCGAGCATTCTGTCCATGCCCTACGCCATTCTCACGGGGTCGCTGCCGCCCTCGAAGATGGGGTACTACATGGGCGTTTTCAATTTCTTCATCGTGATTCCGCAGATCGTCGCGGCGGCGATCCTGGGATTCTTCGTGGGGCGGTTCTTTGGCGGACACGCGATCTATGCGCTGCTCGTCGGAGGCGTGTCCCTCGTGCTCGCCGCCGCGCTCACGCTGTTCGTCGACGATCGGGACGACGTCGCGGCAGCGGTGTCGCCGTGATGCGTTCGCGACGTTGTGCCTGCACTACACACAGAGGGGTGATCCGATCATGAGGATTACGTTCCACACCGCGGTGTCAATCTGTCTGGGTGTCGTCCTGCTTTCGGGGTGCCGTACCGAGGCGCCGAGGTCGGTCGCGCCAGTCGACCCGGCGATGTACTGGAACACCGCCACGGTGTACTTCCTCCTGACCGATCGATTCGAGAACGGGAATGCCGCCAACGACCGTGCACTGGGCCGGGCGCAGGACGGTGCGGTGCTACGCAGCTTCCAGGGAGGAGATCTCGCGGGGGTGCTCCGGCGACTGGAGGAAGGGTACTTCGACAGCTTGGGGGTCACTGCCATCTGGCTCACCCCGTTCTTGGAGCAGATTCGCGGCAGCGTGGACGAGGGGACGGGGAAGACGTACGGCTTTCACGGCTACTGGACGCGAGACTGGACCGCCGTGGAGCCGACGCTCGGGACCGTGGACGACCTGCGCGCGCTGGTGGACGCGGCGCACCGGCGCGGTATCCGCATTCTCATGGATGCCGTGATCAATCACACCGGCCCGGTGACGGCCGAGGATCCCGCGTGGCCCGAAGAGTGGGTGCGCACGGGGCCGCGCTGCGTATACCAGGACTATGCGACCACCGTGGACTGCACGCTGGTGGACAACCTGCCGGACATCCTCACTGAGCGGGACGAGCCTGTCGAGCTTCCGCAGTTCCTGACCGACAAGTGGGAGCGGGAAGGCCGAGCCGAACAGGAGCTGGCCGAACTGGACGCGTTCTTCGAGCGGACCGGGTACCCTCGCGCGCCGCGCTACTATGTGATGAAGTGGCTCACCGACTGGGTGCGCGAGCTGGGGATCGACGGCTATCGCATGGACACCGCCAAGCACTTCCACGAATCGGTCGCTGGGGAAGTGAAGCAGGAAGCCGAGCGGGCGTTCGCGGAATGGAAGACGGCGCATCCGGAGAAGGTCGTGGACGATCTTCCGTTCTACGTCGTGGGTGAGGTGTCCAACTACGGCGTGCACCTTGGCCGCGACTTCGATTTCGGCGATCGAACCGTGGACTACTTCGATTTCGGGTACGACGGGCTGATCAACTTCGGGTTCAAGGGTGACGTGGCCCGCGGGATGGACGACACCTTCGCACGGTATGCCGCGGCGCTGCGGGATGGCCCGCTTCAGGGCGTGTCGATCCTCAACTACGTCAGCTCGCACGACGACGCGTCACCGTACGATCTGGAACGCCAGGACCCGTTCGGCGCCGGCACGCGTCTGCTCCTCGCACCCGGAGGCGCGCAGATCTACTACGGGGACGAGCTGGCAAGACCGCTTCAGGTGGAAGGTGCGCGCGGTGACGCCAACCTGCGCTCGTTCATGAACTGGGACGACCTCGAGCGCGGCGGCATGACTGCCGAGGTGCTGCGGCACTGGCGGCGGTTGGGTCAGTTCCGACGCGCGCATCCGGCGGTGGGCCTTGGCGAGCATCGGCGGCTGCAGGATACGCCGTACATCTTCAGCCGGACGCTCGAGACGGACGAAGTCTCCGATCGGGTGATCGTCGCGATAGACGTGGGCGAAGGCACCAAGACGATTCCTGTGTTCGACATGTTCCCGGACGGCACCGAGCTGACGGACAGCTACTCCGGTGTGACCGGCACGGTGACGAACGGAGAGGTGACGCTGAACACGCCGTTCGGCCTTCTGCTGTTGAATGAGCGGCGGTGGTGAGGACGGCAAGGGGGGGAGGGTGGGTCCCGACGCGCGCGCCGGGCCGGTGTCGGCCCGGCGCTAGACCTCCCCAGTGTCCAATCTGCAGCACTCGTTGTACGCGGGACGCGATGGCAGGCACTGCGAGAATGCTATGGGCCGCGGCGACTCCTTCCCGACCGACCCGGCTCAAGGGTGCGCGCCCCGCTGTTCTCTCCGCGCCTGCCATTGCGGCCCGCGGATCGGCCTTGCCAGTGCAGCCGTTCCTCATGACTCGATCTGCGTATGCCGCGGCTCTGCTTGTCGCAGTCTCCACGGTTGTTTCTGAAGCGAGCGCCCAGCAGCCGGATGCGGAGCCACGCCTGCGGGCCGAAATCCACACCCCCACCGCGATCCGCGTCACGGTCACCAACGTCGCGCGTCCGACCGAGCGGTCGGCGTACCGACTGACCGACGGGCAGGGCAGGGAGATTCCCATCGCCGAGGTCCTGCCCAACACGGGAATCGAGTCACTCGTGATCCCGGCGAGGGCGCTGGATCCCATGCGGGTCCACCATCTGGAGATTCCCGACCTGGACCTCCGGGCCCTGGTCCGGCGGGATCCATTGTTCCGCAACATCTACTCGTCCAAGCCGCTCGGTGCCGTGGTGTCGGACGACGGGACGGTCACCACGTTTCGCATCTTTGCTCCTCGTGCTCACGCCGTGCGGCTCCATCTCTACAGCGGCAAGGACGACGAGCCCGATCGAGCGCAACGTGTCATCGAGATGATGCAGGATGCCAACGGTGTGTGGGAGGCAAGGGTTGCAGGGGACCTGCACGGTATTTGGTACGACTTCACCGTCCACGGCCCGGCCGATCCCGGGAACTGGTTCTACGAGACGAACCCGGTACACATCTCCGATCCCTACGCGCTGGTGAATGACGATGCGTTCGGCAGGTCACGGGTATGGCGTGACGGTCCGCCGCCGCCTCCGGTCGCGGGCGGCAGGCCGCGCATGGAAGACGTGGTGGCCTACGAGGTCCACGTGCAGGATTTCACCGATCTGCTGCCGGTGGGTGATGCGGAGACCGGGACCCTGCCGGCCATGGCACGGTCCGGCCTGGTGAACGCGCATGGTGAGCCGATCGGTTTCGACTACTTGGTGGATCTGGGTATCAACGTGGTCCACCTGATGCCGGTGCAGGAGTACCTGCACTACCCGGACACGGCGTGGCGAGCGGTGTTCGCCGGCGATTCCTTTGCCCGTGCCATGGGGATCGATCGGGAGAACTACCAGTGGGGCTACCGTACCACCCACGCGTTTGCCGTGGAGAGCCGGTTCCGGTCGCGTGACGCGGAGCCCGGGACGGAACGGGAGCAGTTCAAGGCGCTCGTCCGCGCGTTCCACGAACGAGGCGTCGCCGTCATCATCGACGTGGTCCCGAACCACACCGGCGAGAACATGGATGGGCGGCATCTGCTCCTCAATTTCAACGTGCTGGATCTGCCGTACTACTATCGGACCGATGACCGCGTGGCGCATATCGGGCCGTTCGGCAATGAGGTCAAGTCGGAAGAGCGGCCGATGGTCCAGCGCTGGATCGTGGATCAGCTGCGGCACTGGGTGGAAGACCTGGGGGTGGACGGCTTCCGCATCGACCTCGCCGGACAGATCGACGAGCAGACGCTGCGCCGAGTCAAGCGGGAGCTGCCGTCCGACCTCATCATCTACGGCGAGGCGTGGATTCCCCCCAGCGATCCCGATGTCCGGGCGAATCCCGATTGGGCCTGGTACAAGGCCGACGCGCCCATCACGTTCTTTCAGGACGATGCCCGCAACGCGTTCAAGGGGAGTCCCTTCGACGTGAAGGACCGTGGGTGGGCGGGGGGCGACGGCGGGGCCCGGGAGGCCGCTATGGGCGCGCTCGCCAACGACTACGAGGAGGAGCCGCACTCTACGAGCGGGATTTCGTACCTCGACATCCACGACAACTGGGCGCTGGCCGATCGGTACGCGTTGAACGACGATCACAACGGACTGCTCGGCGTGGATCTCGCGGCCATGCGGATCGCGGCGGGGCTCCTGTTCACGTCGGCAGGCCCGGTGGTGATCCACGGCGGGACCGAAATGCTGCGGTCCAAGGGCCTGGCCCCGCACGAGGAGTTCACGGTCGAGGTGGCCGGCGGACCCATCCAGTTCAAGGGCCGGGACGATACCTACAACCTCCGGGCGCCGAACCGGTTCGTGTGGGATAACCTCGCACCCGGCTCAGACCACACCGCCATGCGCGACTACTGGCGTGGGCTCCTGGCCTTCCGCAGGTCCGAGTACGGTCGCGTGTTCCGCGTGGCAGATGTGCCGCAGGGGCATTATCGTTGGATCTTGCCGGACGAGCCCACGCTCCTGGGCTACGTGGTCGGCGACCGGGTGCTGGTACTCGCCAACAGCGGGACGAGGGATGGCGTGGTCCGGTTCGAACTTCCCCGTGGCACGTGGAAACAAGTCGGTAACAGAGAACGGGTGGACCTGAATGGCGTCGGGGGACCGTACGCCCGCCTCGACGGAGGGACGCGCGAGGTGCGGGTTCCAGCGGGATCGTTTCTGGTGTGGGTGGCGGAATGGTGACCGTACGTGCTGCACCGAGGTGGTGTTGAAGATGATCAGTCTTGCTAACCCTGAACTCCGGGACTCCGATGACGGCTGAGAGTTTTCAGATCTCCCCGTTGGACATCTTTGTCTTCGTCGCATTCGTGATCACGGTCGTCAGTGTCGGTCTGTACCAGAGCAGGCACGAGGAGGGAAGTGAGGACTACTTCCTCGCCGGGCGCGGCCTGAAATGGTGGTTGATCGGGTTCTCGCTCATCGCCTCCAACATCTCGACCGAGCAGTTCGTGGGTATGAGCGGCAATGCGGCCAGCCACGTGGGCCTCGCGATCGCCAGCTACGAGTGGATGGCCGCCATCACGTTGGTGATCGTGGCGTTCGCCTTCCTGCCGTACTTCCTGCGTACCGGCATCTACACCATGCCGGAGTTCCTCGAGGTCCGGTACAGCAGCACGGCTCGCACGATCATGGCGGTCGCCACGATCCTCATTTACTTGCTCCTGCTCGGTTCCGTCACCTACTCGGGGGCGCTGGTGATCAGCACGCTCGCTGGGAAGGCGGGCATGTCCGTGAGTCTGGCGACGGGCTCGCTCATCATCGGCGTGATCGCGATGGCATACGTCACGGCCGGTGGGCTCAAGGCGTGCGCGTGGGCTGACTTGATCCAGGGCAGCGCCCTGATTCTGGGGGGTGGCGTGATCATCTGGTTCGCCTTCCAGAAGCTCGGAATGGCGACTGAGGCGGCTTCGGTGGTGAGTGTGGAGACCGGGGCGGTCAGCATTCAGACCTTGGCGCCGGATGCAAGCGCAATCGAGCGGTTCTGGCAGCTCAATCAGCCCCGCATGAACATGTTCCTGCCCGCCGCCGACATCGTGCTGCCGTGGACCGCCCTGATGCTGGGCCTGTGGATTCCGAACTTCTACTACTGGGGTCTCAACCAGTACATCACGCAGCGAACCCTCGGCTCGGCCTCCCTGGCGGAGGGACAGAAGGGCATCGTGTTCGCGGCGTTCATGAAGCTCCTGATCCCGTTCGTCATCGTGATCCCGGGCATCATCGCGTTCAATCTCTACTCAAACGAGATGCGGTTGGAGGCACGAGGGGATACGGCCGGCAGCATGACCCGATATCTCAGCGCCAACCCGTCGACGGAGTTCGTGGTGGCGGCCGAGGCACCGACGGAAGAGGAGATCGCCGCCTGGCCGTCGGGTCGGTATCTGATCGCCATCTATCCGGATGCGTCGGCCATCGGGGCACTTCGGACCCAGAGCCCGTGGGTCCTGCCGATCACGCGACAGCAGTTCGACGGGACGCGGGCCGGCGAGTTCACGGTGTTCGTGACCGAGGACAAGTCCTGGGCCGCCGTGAATCCCGGCCTGGCCGACGAGATCGAGGCGTTCAATCAGCGGACCAGGGAGGCGGCCAGGGCCGCCGGCAGACTGACCACGTCAGAGAAGATGATCGCCTACAAGTACGATACGGCACTGGCGCAGGTCCTCGGCCACGTCCTGCCGCAGCGGATCGGTGTCGTGGGGTTCGTGCTGGCCGCCCTGCTCGGCGCGGTAGTCAGCTCGCTTGCGGCCATGCTGAACGCGGCCTCCACGATCTTCTCGATGGACGTGTTCAAGAAGTACATCGCCCCGGCCGCGAGTCAGAGGTCGGTGGTCCGCGTCGGCCGGTTCGCCGTGGTGGCGTTTGGAATCGTGGCCGTGTTGCTCGCCCCGCAGCTGGGTAACCCCGCGATCAGCAACAGCATCTTCACGATCATTCAGGAAGGTCAGGGGTTCATTTCGCCGGGGATCCTGGCCGTGTTCGCTTTCGGACTGGTGATCCGGCGCGGGCCGGCGGTGTGCGGTACCGCGGGCCTCCTGACCAACATCGTGGCGTACGGCCTGTTGAAGCTCGCGGTGCCCGACCTTCAGTTCCTGAACCGCATGGCCGTGTGCTTCGCGCTGAGCCTCGGTATCATGGCGGCCATCACGCTGGTGAAGCCCTTGGCCGAGCCGGTCGAGTTCAAGCAGAACACTGCGATTGCACTGGATTCGTCGCGGACGGCGAAGCTCGGCGCGGTCATCGTCGTCGCCATCGCGCTCCTGTTCTATCTCCTGTTCAGCAAGGCGGGTCTGGCGGGGTAGCCGTGTCCGGGGCGCGCGTACGGCGCCCGCGATCGCAGGGGAAGGTGAGAATGCGGCGCAGCTCGCAGGAGCTGCGCCGCGTTCCTATGCCGGTGCCGTGCTCCCGGCAATCCTGACCTTGGGCACGGCGGTGTCGGCGGTGACGATGCGTCGCTCCGCCACGAACAGCGCGGCGCGCACCCGGCCGGCGGTTGCGATTGATCCTTCGTAGCGGGTGCCGTCCATCGTTGGATCGCTGCCGTCGGTCGAGACGCGCACCACCCACGGCTCCACGTCGCCACCGAGCGAGGTGGCGGCGCTGATCACGCGAACGCGATCGTCCTGCCGGATCATGCCCAGCGTGTAGACCGCGCCGCGAGGTCGGTGGGCTTCCGTTTGTACCAGAATGCTGGCGATGCCCGCGTCCGATGAAAACGGGTTGGCCCCCACGAGCGTCAGGTCTCCCGTGGTGCCGAAGAACACGTTTTCCCACGCATTCGGCACGGTGGTGCCACGCGCGTCGGTCAACTCGGCGTGGAGAAACGCAACGTCCTTGCCGTCCATGGCAAACGGACGTCCGCTTTCGTCCACCCACAGCGCCATGCGCTCCACCGTTCCCGGCGTACGCACCGTGTGGCTCGCCACCTGGCGACCGCCGATGTAGCCGATCGCCTCCAGCGTCCCTGGTCGGAACCGGCCGAGGTCGAACGTGAACGGGGGATGCGCGAGATGGGTCGAGATCCGGTTCCCGTCCGGCCGGCGCCGCTCGATCAACTGCCCATCGAGGTGGAGTGCGACCTCCTCGCAGTTGCTGAAGACCCGCACGGTCGTGCTCGAGGCCGGTGTCCAATGACTGGCGATGAACACCATCGGGCCGGATACCGCGTGGCGGAGGCGCTCGCCCGCAGGGCGCTGACTTCGGAAAAACGCGTGCGACAGCTTCGGCAGCCGAAACAGATCCATGCATCCCGACGATTCGATGTCCGGTGCGTAGCCGCGGTTGTAGTCGAACATCACCCACAGGCCGTCGGCGAACGCGATGGTCTTCCGGTTGTCGTTGTGCGCTTCTTGGAAGTTGGTGGCCTGTTGCAGCAGGGCGGCCTCACCGTGCCAGCGGAGTTGCCGGCTGTTTGCCTCGTCGGGCGCGAGGTCCGCCCATGCCTCCTGTTCGAGCCCGGCGTTCTGGGCGTAGTACTCCCAGTCGCCATACTCGCTCACGACGCACGGGCGATCGGTCACGTCCCGACAACCACCGTGCTGCCGGGCCTGGATGAACACGTCGTACCCTTCCGTCCAGCCGCACGTGTAGCATTGGTCTCCCGGATACTCCTCGTGGGCGATGGCGTGCGTGGTGCGAATGAACTCGTCGGGCATGTCGGTCTCGTTGAGCGAGACCTCCCACAGGACCACGCAGGGATGATTGCGGTCCCGCCGTAGCAGGCGGCGACAGTTGTCGTATTGGATCGCGGTGAAGGCCGGATCCTCACGGTTGAAGAACTGCCACCCGGGAATACAGTCCATCACCACCAGGCCAAGCTCATCGCAGGCGGCCATGAATGCCGGGGCGTGGGCGTAGTGCGACAGGCGGACGTAATCGAAGCCGGCGTCCTTGATCTTCTTGGCATCGCGGTACTGGGCAGCGTCGGAGAGCGCGTACCCGATGTACGGATACTCCTGGTGACGGTTCGTGCCCCGGAGAAACATCCGCTGGCCGTTGATCCGGAAACCGTCCGCCGACATGTGGATCCGCCGGATCCCGATACGCGTCGTGTCGTCGTCCACCACCACCCCGTCTTCGATGAGCGCGGTGTGGAGGACGTACAGGTCGGGGGTGCGCGGACTCCAGAGCGCCGGTGCGACGACGCCAATGTCCAGGCGCACGCCCCGATTCTGGCCGGCATCGAGATACACGGGATCGGACACCGCATCCGCCGCCACCTGCCACGCTGCGTCACGGAGCTGTGACTGCACGCGGAAGGTTCGGCGGCGTGAGCCGCTGTTCCGCACGTGCACCCGAACCCGCACTGTGGCTGCGTCAGCCGACACTTCGGGATACGTGACGAAGACGCCTCCGCTCGCGGGTGTGTCTGCCAGAATCGGGTCGGTGATGTGAAGCGAGTCCTTGATGACCAGGCGGACGCTGCGGTAGAGACCGTGGTACGGGTTGAAGTCGAGCTGCGGAAGCGGCTTCGGTCCGGTCACGGGGTTGTCGCGATTGTCGAGACGCACGGCGAGCACGTTCTCCCTACCCGGCACCGCGTGGCGCGAGATGTCGAACCCGAACGGCATCCATCCACCCATGTGGCGCCCCAACGGATCGCCGTTCAGCCAGACGTCTGCCACATTCATGGCGCCGTCGAACATGAGCCACACGGTGCGACTGGCGGCCTCGGGGCCGACCACGAAGCGTTTACGGTACCAACAGATCCCCTGCCACTGGTAGGTGGCGCTGCCCGGTGGTCCGGTGACGAGGCTTTCGACACGTGCCGTGTGTGGCAGCGTCGCGCCGCTCCACCCGCGGTCGTCGAACGCCGAGCGGTGTGCACCGTCGGCGTCGCCCAGGAAGAACCGCCAGCCCGGGTTGAAGTCGACGCGGGACGGGACCGCGCGGCCGCGGGATGGGCTGCAGTGCGCCGAGGTCGGGTGCAGCGCGAGGGCGGCGCTCGCCGCAGCCGTGTGTTTGACGAAAGTTCGTCTTTTCATGCGCCGCTCACTGACGCGGGCTTAGGGACCCACCAGCGCGGGACTTGAGCGTGGCGTTCCACGTGGGTAGCCACCGTCGCTGGACCCGCTCCGAACGCCGGCTTACTCATGCGGCTGTCGCTCCAGTGCAGGCCCGAGTACCACGCGGTCGACCTGAAATCCGTGCGCTCCAGCAAGGTCTTCACCCACGAACAGATCCGCTCCCACCGAAAACTGAAGCCCGTCCAGTTCGGCGATTCGTGGGGTGTCACCGATTGAATCGCTCTCCCGAAGGTAGGGGAGGAACTGCGGATAGGGACGTGGCAGGAGCGCGAGCCTGGTCGGTCGCAAGGCGGCGATCGGAATCACGAAGTCGCGCCACTCATCCGTCACGTCGAGCACCGTACCCCAGGCGCTGCCGTCGCGCTCTACGAGCGCCACCTCCATGCGATCGGCGGCGCGGTTGGCGGCACGAGCACGAATGTGGAGCGTAGCGCTCGGAACGACGTCATCGAGACGGGTTCGCTGCCCTTCGGGCAGGAACGTGCGCAGTGCGAAGTGGTGCGGTGCCGGTGCAAGGTCCTCCACCACGGCGGCGAGTGCCAGACGTTGCGGCTCACTCCCAGCAACGACATCGGTGCGGAACGGCACGTACTGCCACGGATGCGGATACAGCACGTGACCGAGGTCGCGTCGGGCGTCGAACAGCAGGACTGGCGCCGGTGCTGCGACGATGGGCACCTGCCAGAACTCGCGGCCGGTGAAGTCCCAGCGGGACGGGTCCCCGGCCACCGCGCCCGGGAAGGTCGTGGGCCGCCCGCCCTCGTAGACGGTCACGACGTACTCGAGCAGACCCTCGCGCAGAACCTCGCTGCGCAACGGCGCGCGGTATTCGAAGGCGTGCAGCGGCTCCATGGTGATGCGACGCATTCGGCCCCAGGCGCCCACTCGGCGGGCGAACAGTACCACCGAGTCCACTGGATTCCGCGACACCACGTCCATCACCACTGTGAACGGCCGCGCTGTGGGAAGTTCCGACGGTGGGGAGTGCAGCACGACCGTCGGAGCCTCGGACGATTCCGGAGCAACGAACGAGCCCAGTCGCCGGCCGGCAACGAGGGACTCGGCGGTCCAAGGCGGACGCGACGTCCCGATCCGTGACACCAGGTATGCTCCGGGTCGCACGTCGAATGTCGCTCCGTCCACGGTCGGTCGGTGGCGGTTGCCGGCGTCCAACGGCTGCACCGCGAACTGCTCACCCAAATCCGGCAGGCGAAGGGTCATGACGCGCGTTCGCCAGATCACCCGCGCCGCCTCGCGTGCGAGGCTGGGCCGTGTAAACGGATCGGCCACCCACGCCACGTCCGGGTACACCTCGAGGCGCCACATCCCGTCGCCGAGACGGTCCAGGAAGTAGGCCCCGGTCCCGCCGTACGACACGATGGGGGACGTCCCCACGCCGGCCACATGCCGAAGCCTGGACGGGGCAGGCGGGTCCGTGGTGGTGGTGTTGGAATAGAAGAACGCGGTGTCAGTCACCATCTCGCTCAGGTCGTGCGTGTAGCTCACGCGAAACGGCCCGAAGCGGTCGCTGCTCGGATGGCGGCCGTAGGACTCGCCGCGGGTCAGCGCCCGGAACGACGCGCCCGCGATCATGAAGCTGATGGCCTTCCCCGGTGTGTAGACGAGGTTCAGGAAGTGCGTCTGGTACTCGGTATTGGCGTAGCCGATCGCCAGTGGATCGTAGGCAAACTGTGTCGCCCACTGGAACCCGGCCGCCCGGAAGCTGCGCGCCATGGCGGGGTACATGTAGGAGCCCCCGATGTCCGCCGCGTCGAACTCGTACACCATGCGCGCCTTGTCGCGACACTCGGCGAAGTCCTGGTACGGGATCGTGTACCGCTCGACATTGGGCAGCATGTTGCCGCCGACAGCGCTGTTCCGCACCAATCCCGTGGGATACCACTGGTGACTCACCCCGTCGATCCGAGCAGCGCAGACGGCACGGCCGTGCTCGTCCGAATAATCCTGGCTGATGTTGTAGAAGATGGGCTTTGCGAATCCCGCCCGCCGCAGCGCGTCGGCCATCGCGTTGATGTACCGTGTGGTCTCCTCGGGCCCGGCCGGGTGATTCGGCTCGTTGAAGATCTCGACTGCAATGAGGTTGGGATCTTCGGCGTACGTGAGGCCGGTGTGGGGATTCCGGTGGGTGACAAACTGTGCGAGGTAGCGAGCCTGTGCCACACGCGCATCGGGGTTCGTGGTCATCTCCCCCTTGGTGTATCCGTCCGAGAGCCCGGCCGTACCGGGGTCGGGTTCTGGGTACCCCGTGGGCCACCAGGCGATGGGCGTGAGGATGGTCCTGATGCCGTGGTCGGCGAGGCGGGCCAGCAGGTAGTCGAGCAGGTCCAGGTGGTCGTTCGCCACGAGGTTACCCTCATTGTCGCTCACCTCCCGGTCCCAGACGTGGATGCGGTAGGCGTCCAGGCCGAGCCGCGCGAAATGGAGCACGTCGGCATCGATGGCCTGCTTGCGATCCATGCCGAGCTGCCCGAACGCGCGATACGCGTGAGCGAATGGGGCGCTGTAGTTGACGCCGAACAGCGCGACCTCCGCCCCCGTGGCCATCCACCGCATGACCCCGTCGTTGCCGACCGTCACCGGCCCACGCTCTTGGGCCCCCACGGACGTGAACAAACCCGCGGTCAAGCCGATGAACGAGAGTGGCAGCAGGAGACCTCGTGGCATCGTGATTGGGGGTTGAAGATGCTCAGCGGACAGAGGGCACGTTAGCCCGAGGAATGGCGCGCAGCAAGAAGCGCAACGCGACTAGCGATCGGAGTGGGACAGCGTGTCCGCGCCCTCCTTCTCGTCTTTTTCAGCTTCCTCCAGGAACACATCGCCATAGAAGAAGCTGAATTGCGGCCGGGAGCCGATAATCAGCGTGGCATCGTTGCAGACGACGTGCTCGGTGGGGATGGGAGGTGCC
>CAYGCN010000079.1:0-1358 GCA_964348385.1 uncultured Gemmatimonadaceae bacterium | reverse complement strand
TGGATCATCAAGAGGACAAAGCGCTGGCCATCAACCACATGACCGACGAGTACGTGGACCTCGAGCCCACCGTGCAGGATCCACACACGGATGGAAGACCGCAGGTGGTCACGGGCGACCCGATACGTGGTCCGCGACATTCCCAGGGCGGGACGGGCGGGTCCGTAAGGACCGAACCGGATGCGCATGCTCATGGTGCTCTTGTTCACCACCACGACGTTGACCATCGCGTCCCAGGCGCATCTGATCGCCCGGTCCTCGACCGAGTCGGTCTGGGCAGCGGCCGTCTCGTCGGCCGACGCTTCCGGCGTCGGTGGTGGCGCCTGGCTTCTCGCGCATCCAACCATCACGAGCAAGCCAAGCAGTGGAAGTTTCATGTGCGACGCACCCTCCTTTGGGCTCCTACCCGGGTGACCGATCGGCCGTTCCCCGAGCTGCTCCACCGCGGATCCATACCCTCGCCGTCCGGGGTTGGAGTACGACGGTGAACGATCCGCCGGTAGCGTCCACCGCGTCTCCCGTCGGATATGCGGCTCGGTAGCTGCCGTCTTCCACTGCGAACGAGACGACCTGCGGGTCATCGGACGTGTTGAACGTGATCAACGCGCGCTCGTCACCGAGCACACGCTCGTATGCAAGGAGGCCACGCGTGTCGTCGGTGAGGCGGTAGGTCAGCTCGCCAGCGACGAACAGGCGGAGATGCTGCTGGCGGAGCGCGATCAGATCCTTGTACACGCGGCGGAGCGTGGTGTCCGGCGCGACCGTGTCGCGGCGGCGGACCATTCCGAACGGATGGGTCGTCTCATCCTCATAGATCAGGTCGCCCCACACCATGGGCTTGCGTGGATCGGGATCGTCGGCACCCCACATGCCCACCTCGTCGCCGTACCAGATGTGCGGAGCCCCCAGGTAGGTGAACTGCTGAACGAGAATCATCTCTTGGATCCGGCGAGTCCGTTCGTCAGGCCGGTCGATCCTGTACGCGGGGTTGGCACCCGGGCTGACGTCGTATTTGTAGCGACCGGGGTTGTACACCGACGTTCCGAACCGTGGCGTATCGTGGCTCGCCGTCAGGTTCATCATCGCTTGAAGTTCGTCCCGCCCGATGCCGCGAGCCACGGAATCGAGGTGTGCCACGTACTCCGAAGCGGTGGGGTAGGGTGGCGCGCCGGCGAAGAACCCGCGGGTGGGCATGTACCAGCGGTAATTCATCACCGCGTCGAACACGTCCCCCTGGAGCCACGGCGCGGGATCCATCATGCGGTCCGGCCATTCTTCCCACCACACCTCGCCAACCAGATACGCCTCGGGATTGATATCACGGACGTAGCGCCGATACTCGCGCCAGAAGCCGAGGG
>CAYGCN010000078.1:0-14416 GCA_964348385.1 uncultured Gemmatimonadaceae bacterium | reverse complement strand
TCGGTGAGGCCATCCGGGACGGCTACGACGGGATCGTCATCGGACACGGCACCGGCACGATGCATCACACCGCGGCGGCCCTGAGCTTCATGGTGCAGCGGCCGCCGGTACCGGTCATCATGGTCGGCAGCCAGCGATCGTCCGATCGCCCCTCGTCGGACGCCGCACAGAACCTGATCAACGCCACCTGGACCGCCGCCCACGGGCCGATCGCCGAGGTGCTAGTCTGCATGTTCGGCCCGACCTCCGACCGCTATAACCTGCTCCATCGCGGCACCCGCGTGCGCAAGATGCACAGCTCGTATCGCAGCACGTTCCGCACGCTCGGAGACATCCCAGCGGCGATGGTCGAGCACGGTACCGTCACCCCAATCAAGGACGACCTGCTCCCGCGTCGCAGGGACCGCGATGTCCTGGTACAGGCGACGTACGACGAGCGCGTGACGCTCACATACTACTACCCCGGCATGCACCCGGACGTGATCGATGCGCTCGTGGACCGCGGGTACAAGGGGATCGTGATTGCCGGCACCGGACTCGGGCATGTGAACCGCAAGATCTACCCGGCGCTCGAACGTGCGCGGGATACCGGTGTGCAGATGTACATGACCCTGCAGACGCTGTGGGGGTTCGTACAGATGCAGGTCTACGAGACCGGACGGGAGATCCTGGGGCTGGGTGTGGTCCCCCTGGCCAACATGCTGCCCGAGGTTGCGTTCATCAAGCTGGGATGGGCCCTGGGGCTCCATCCGGACGATCCCGCGGCCGTGCAACGCGTCATGGCCACGACGATCGCGGGTGAGATGACCGACCGCGAGCCGCACGACGGCTACCTGATCTATCAGGGGGGCGTCCCCGAGATCCGAGAGTTTCTGGGGAGGGTGTGGCGATGAGCGGACCGGAACAGGTCCGGCTCCATGTTGACCGACCTCGGTGTGGCCGTCAAATACGGTCATGCGGGGAACGGCCTCCACATCCACTTCGTGCCGGTGGCCGAGGGCGAGCCCCTGCCCGTCCGGGCGAGCGATGGGAGCCTGAGCGACGCGGCGCAGTGGCTGATCGCCGGACTGGTGGAGATGGGTGGCGCACTCATGGCGTTCGGCAATCGGGTGCGGGGCTCGTTCGCGCGCCTGCAGCAGGCGAAGGAAGCACCGAACAGTATTTTTTGGGGCGAGTTCGACCGGTCAGCCCTGATCCGGCTGCCCATTGTGGCACGGGGAACGGGGGGCCGGGCAATCACGACGCCCACCATCGAGTTCCGCCTCCCGGACGGATCGGCACTTCCACACCTGCTGTTGGGTGGCGCGGCGCTCGCCATGGTCCACGGTCGCACCATGTCCGATATCGATGCCGTGTTGCGGCGGACGTCGGCGCACGGGGAGGAGCTCGACGGCGGAGCCGCCCTGGTGCCACGCTCGTTTGCCGAGATCGCCGACGCGGTGGAGCGACACCGTGGGATTCTCGAGCGCGATGGCGTCTTTCCGGCGAGCCTGGTGGACCACCTCGTGGCGGCCCTGCGGGATCAGTTCCGCGGCCTGCTTTGAGGGATCCGGCCGAGTCGCTCTACCGCGTCGAACGGGAGCCCGGCGTGAACCGGCCGCGGCGGTCCTTTACCCCGGCACCGGCCGGACGTTATGGTACGGCAAGGGTGGCTGCGTCCCCGCGCACGCCCCCCCGCGATGGGAGGAGGTCCCGCACCATGGCCGCGAGTGAATCATCGAACGCCGAGCGTCGCTCGATGCCGGAGCGGCCGTGCATCGTCTGCCTCGAGGGAGAGTACGTCACCCGGTTCGAAGCGGACGCTGACGGCATCCTTACAAAGGAACCGAACGTCACGTGGCACGTGGAGGCCTGCACCAGGTGCGGCCATGTCCAGTTGTTCCGATACGATTGGCGCGGCAGCCCTGACGTGGACAGCCAATGACGCTCATCAAATGCCCGCAATGCAGCCAGACGGTCTTGAGCATTGCCTCGGTGTGTCCGAAGTGCGGGTTTCTCCTGATGCAGCCGCCGCCACCGAAAGGCGAGGAGCAGGAGTTCGTCGCCTGTCGGCGGTGCGAGAAGGTCATTTCCCGAGACGCGCAGACCTGCCAGTACTGCGGGTACCCCCAACGATTCCGCCGCCGACTTCGCGTAGTCGGAGCCCTCGTGCTCGGCGCCGCCGCACTGGCTGCGGGCTTCATCGGATTCGGTCTGAGGCACGCGGAGACCGAACGGGCCGCGACGGAGTCCCAACCGGTCACTCCACCAGTGGTGACCCCGCAACCGGCCCCGACCGCCGAGGAGATCGTCGTTCCGCCTCCTCGGATCGCAACGGGCGCAGCGTCGGATACCGCGGGCGCGCGTCCCGCGCCGCCCGCGACAACCCGACCCACCGGACCGGCGACGACGGCGCGGTGGACGGTGACCTGGGCCAATGTGCGGGACGCCCCCGCGCTCGAGAGCGGGATCGTGGGTGTGCTTCGCCCCGGGAGTCAGATCAGCGGCGTCCGCGTCGCGGGAGGATGGTGGGCCGTCTATAGCGGTGACTCGCTCGTGGGCTACGTGGCGAGTTCGCTGTTGGCGGATCGCCTGCTGCCACCAGAATCGCTCGGCATCCGGCAGGAGTAGGGCGGATGCGAGAGGTCGCCAGACGCCCGTCGCAGGCGGGAGCGGGCTCGTGCGGTAAGCGCCGAGAGGCGTCGCGTCGGCGACCAGCCACACAGCATCCCAAGGGTGCTCAGCGCACCGTGATCCACTGAACGCTTCAGTGACCTCTGCTCGTCCGCGCCATGGGCCGGATCGCCAGGTTGTGGTCGGCCATGTGGCCCTGTCTGCCGTCCAGGTGGGCTTCGGGCTGTTCCCCGTGTTCGGCGTCATCGCGTTTCAACCCGGCGGCTTCTCTCCCTTGGGAGTCGGCACGTGGCGGATCGGCGTGGGCGCGATCGTATTGGGGATGCTTGCGGTGCTTCGATACGGCCGCGCCATGCTCCCGGCACGGCGGGACATCGCGGTCCTGGTCGCCTGCGCCATGCTCGGTGTGGCGGTGAATCAGGGCCTGTTCCTCGTCGGCCTCTCGCGGTCCACCCCGATGAACGCGGGGCTCGTGATGTCACTGATCCCCGTGTTCACGTTTGCCATCGCCGCGGTGGTCGGACTGGAACGGTTCAGCGGGCTGCGCGCCCTTGGAGTACTGGTGGCGCTCGGGGGGACGGCACCACTGCTCCTGACCGACGGACTCGACGGGCTGGGCGCGCACGGGCTGGGCAACCTGCTCATGGTGGCGAACGGGCTGTCGTACTCGTGCTACCTCGTGCTCTCCAAGCCGCTGACCCGGCGCTACCCTGCACTCGTCATCACGGCATGGTCCTACGTGTTTGCCGTCGCTGCGCTCCCCGCCTTTGCCATCGGACAGCGGTTGACGCCCGAGACCGGCATGGGGACGGTGTGGTGGTCGTTGCTGTACATCCTCGCCGTTCCGACCGTTCTCGCGTACCTGCTCAACATGTTCGCCTTGGCACGGGTGCGGGCATCGACCGTCGCCGTGTATGTCTACTCGCAACCGCTCATCTCGGGGCTGGCGAGCTGGGCCGTGTTCGGCGAGCGACCAACCGTGGCCATGGGGCTTGCCGCACCGGCCATCTTTCTCGGCATCTGGCTGGTGAGCCGGCGACCGCCGGCGATCGACGCCGGTGTCAGCGGCTTCGCGACCCGGCGATCGACAGCACGCCCGCCCCTTGACCCGCCGGGAACCGCCGCCTAGCATCCGTCGCATGAGGCGCACGATTTCCCTCCGAACCGCCATCCAGTGGGCGTGGTGGTGGCGACCGCCACAGGGAGAGGTGCGCCTGGTCCCGGGGCCGATCGGCTAGCAGCGATCTCTCAGGACCGCCCAAGGCGACGGGCGCGCTTCTCCCGTGAGAAGCGCGCCCGTCGCGTTTCACGCGCTGACCGATCTCGACCAGGCACCATCAAGAGGAGGCACGATGCCCGAATCCGTTCGCATCCAGCTCGACGAGTCCGACCTCCCGTCGTCGTGGTACAACATCAATGCGGACATGCCGGTAGCGCCCGCGCCCGTGCTCCATCCGCAGACCAAAGAGCCCGTGACGCCCGACTTCCTCGCTGCGTTGTTCCCGATGGAGTTGATCCAGCAGGAAGTGAGCGCCGAGCGCTTCATCGACATCCCCGACGAGGTGCGGGAGATTTACAAGCTGTGGCGACCGACCCCGCTCCACCGGGCGCGGCGCCTGGAGCAGGCGCTCGAGACACCGGCACACATCTACTACAAGTACGAGGGGGTCTCGCCCACCGGAAGCCACAAACCCAATACGGCGGTGGCACAGGCGTACTACAACCGCGTCGGCGGCACGAAGGCGCTCACGACCGAGACCGGGGCGGGTCAGTGGGGCTCGGCGCTGGCGTTTGCGTGCAACGTGTTCGACCTCGATCTGGAGGTCTATATGGTACGGATCTCCTACGAGCAGAAGCCGTATCGTCGTGTGATGATGCAGAGTTACGGGGCACAGGTGTTTGCGAGCCCCACCGATCGCACGCGGTTCGGCAAGTCGATTCTGGCCCAGGATCCCGAGAGCCCAGGCTCCCTAGGGATTGCCATCTCCGAGGCCGTGGAAGTTGCAGCGACGTCGGGCGGCAGCAAGAAATACAGCCTTGGCTCGGTGTTGAATCACGTCCTCATGCATCAGACGGTGATCGGTGAAGAGGCCCTCAAGCAGATGGACGTCGCCGGGGAGTACCCGGATGTCGTGGTCGGTTGCGTCGGGGGTGGGTCCAACTTCGCGGGCCTCGCGTATCCCTTCCTGCGTCACAACCTGCGCGACGGCAAGCGCACGCGCATCGTGGCGGTGGAGCCCACGGCCGCGCCCAGCCTCACGAGGGGGACGTACACCTTCGACTACGGCGACACCGCGCAAATGGCCCCGATCGTCAAGATGCACACCCTGGGGCACGACTTCGTGCCGGCGCCGATCCATGCCGGTGGCCTGCGCTACCATGGCATGGCACCCAGCGTGAGTGCCCTGTGCGACGCAGGACACGTCGAGGCCGTTGCCGTGCCGCAGCTCACCACCTTTGCCGCCGCGTTGCAGTTCGCGAAGGCCGAGGGGATCATCCCGGCGCCGGAGCCGTCGCACGCGATCGAGGTGGTGATCGAGGAGGCGCTCAGGGCCAAGGCGACTGGAGAGGCACCGGTGATCTTGTTCAACCTGTGCGGACACGGGCACTTCGACCTCGCGTCCTACGAGGCGTACCTGGCGGGGAAGCTCGTGGACTACGAGTACCCGGCAGAGGCTATCGAGCGGGCGATGAGTCAGGTGCCTGCGGTCGGCGGTTAGGCGGTTGAGCGGTTGGGCAGTTGCGGAACTCGGGGCGCGTCGCTGCGTATTGACCGAAGAGGGATGTCGGCGATTTGCGACGTTCGTGACTGCGAACGTAGAATAGGCCCATGGCGCTCATTCAATGCCCTGAGTGCGGGATTGAGCTGTCGGACCGCGCGGCGGCGTGTCCGCGATGCGGATACCCGGTGGGCCGCGGCCTGGTGCGTGCGGCGCCGCGCAGCTCGGCCCTCGACCTCGCCAAGTCCGTGGGCGCGCGCATAGCGCTCGGGGCCGTGCTGCTGGCGAGCGCCGTGGCCTACGAGGCCGAACTAATGGGCATCGCGGGAATCGTGGTGCTGGGATCAATCGTGCCGTTGTGGCTCAAGGCACGCAAAGCCGAGCGAGTCGGGGTGCCGCCGAACCCCGACTCACGGGTGATCGATGAGCGGTTCCGCGAGATCGAGGAGCGGTTCACCGAGATGGAGCAGAACGCACGACAGATCGCCTACCTGGAAGAACGGGTCGAGTTCGCGGAGCGCTTGCTCGCGAGCCAGGTGCCCGACGAGAACGACGTGCCACCGCTTCCCCGCAATTGACGCGGCGCGGTCCGGTGTGACGCTGGATCAGTCCGGGACGATTCTGAAGACCTGATCGTGCGGTCGAGCGCGTGCTATCACTTGGATCGCCACCTCGTCTCCCGCGTTGGCACGCTCGACCTTCTGATGATCGACCTCCATTGAGGTGATGCGCTCAGTGAAATCACTGGTATGACCCAGAAACCGCACGTTGTCACCCACCGCGATGTGACCCTCGACGACCTTCACAACCGCCACACTCGGGCCTTTGAAGAAATGCGTCACCGTTCCGACCAACTGTTCGGCCATACCACGCTCCAGGCAATAGGATGCACCAGTTCCCTGCTGTGACTTACCGGTCGAGCCCGGCGAGCGCCAGGCCGGGCGCCTGTCGCCCGCCTCTGGATTTGCGAGAGCCGGAATCAGGATTGGCGCCGTCGGTGCCGCATGTCTGATCCCCTGAGCGTACGCCCCGAGCCGGAGTCCGCCCAATCCGTCGTGACGCCGCGGTCCAGAACCGCGCTCGTCGCCGGCGCGACCGGACTGGTTGGCGGTCACTGCGTGGCGTCCCTACTCGCATCCGACCACTACGCATCGGTCATCACCGCCGGTCGAAGACCCGTCGATCGCTCGCACCCGAAGCTGCGCCAGGTCACGATCGACTTCACGAACCTCGAGGCGGCCGGCGATCTCGGCGCCGACGACGTGTTCTGCTGTCTCGGCACCACTATTCGCAAGGCGGGCTCGCGCGACGCGTTCCGCCAGGTGGACTTCGAGTTCCCCATGGCGCTCGCCCGGACCGCGTTGGGTCAGGGCGCCCGGCGGTTCCTGCTCGTGTCGTCGCTCGGAGCGGATCCCGGGTCCCGAACCTTTTACCTCAGGGTGAAGGGCGAGTTGGAGGCGGCAATCCGAGCCTTGCCGTTCGAGGCCGTGCTTGTGTTTCGACCCTCGCTGCTGCTGGGCCAGCGGCACGAGTTCCGGTTGGGGGAACGGGTGGGTGAGGTCATGATGCGGAGCGTCTCACCACTCATGGTGGGACGGTTTCGCCGGCTCCGACCGATCCCGGCCGCCCACGTCGCCACCGCCATGGTACGATGGGCACCACTGGAGCTCACGGGGTACCGCGTGTTCGAGTCGGACGAGATCGCCGAGATCGCGTCAGTCGCGGATCGCTGACGCTGCAAGCACGACCTTGCCGAGATTGCGGCGCTCGTGAATGTAGCGATGTGCCTCGACCGCACCGTCACGAGTAAGCGGGAAGGCACGGTCCACCACCGGGCGCAACGCCCCACTCGCCACGCCCTCGTTGATCTCGGCCAGTGCCGGCATGAGCACGCGCTCCCGGGACTGCAGGTGCAACAGATGGACGCCAAAGACGCCCACGTTGGGTTCGATGAGCGAGTACGGGTGAAACCGCGGCGTTCGGAGCCACGCCCACGCCGCGCGGAGCAGGTTCTTCCGACGCCCCGGCATCGCGTCGCTCAGCCCGTAGAACACCAATCGTCCGAGTGGAGCCAACAGGCGGCGGCACGCGGCGGTGGCCGCGCCGCCGATCGGGTCGAGCGCGATGTCGAGATTCCGCGGCCCCTCGTGCTGCCGGACCGCCGTTTCCCAGTCACCGCGCGAATCGAAACACGCCTCGGCTCCCAGCTCGTCGGTGACGAAGGCGCGTTTCGCTGTCGTCCCGGCCGTGCCGAGGACCCGGAGCCCCCGGGTCACGCCGAGCTGTACGGCCGCCGTCCCCACCCCACCACCGGCGCCGAGGACGAGCACGGACTCGCCGGCCCGGGCTCTCGCGGCTTCGAATAGGCACACCCACGCGGTGAGAAACGCGACCGGAACAGCGACCGCCTGCTCGGGCGTGAGTCCGTCCGGGCACGGCGCCAGCTGATTGGCACCCACGACGACATCACGCGCGTATCCGCCGAAGCGAAGCAGCGCGACGGCCCGATCACCCTCCTTCCATCCCTCGACGTCCTTGCCGACACGTACGACCTCGCCGGCGATTTCGAATCCGGGGGAGTACGGCCGGGGCGGCACCGTACCGTACAGGCCGGCCCGCATGGCGAGGTCACCGAAGTTGACCCCGACCGCGAGGACGCGGACGTGGACGTCGTTCGGGCCAACATCGCGAAGCGGGACCTCCCGCTCTACGAAGACGTCCGGCGGCCCGTGCCGCTCGATGAGGATCGCAGTGGTGGTTGTAGACATGGAAGGAGGCCGTGTGGGGAGCTACGCTCGTTTTCGCCGCTTCGTGACCGGGGCGGATCTCTTCTGCGTCGGCTTCACCGCCAAGTGCACCAGTGCGTTGCCGCGGTGCACGAGTGGGTGGCGGGTCAGACCCAAAACGATGCCGGACGCCGGTGCACGGACCTGCGACCGCGCCTCGCCAAATGTATCAGCGACGACCCCCAGGGTCTCGCCGCGCCGTACGCTCTGACCGAGTTCCACGTGCAAGCGAACGATGCCGCTCTGGCGGGCTCGGATCCACCGGGTCTTGTCGACGCGCATCGGTGGATCGGCGGGACTCGGCTCGCCGTCGGGGATCATCTTCAGCTCCGTCAGCACTCGGCGCACACCGGCGACGCCGACCTCGACCGCGCGGTGGTTGAACCGGCTCGCCTCCCCCGCTTCATAGACGACGCACGGAATGCCCCGCTCGGCCGCGGCCTGCCGCAGCGATCCGTCGGGGCCAGGGCCGTGCACCATGAGTTCCGTGCCGAAGGCCTTGGCCAGTCGTCTCACCTCGCGATCTCCGAGGTTGGCGCGCACGTGGGGGTAATTGGTGCGGTGGTTCGATCCGGTGTGCAAGTCGATGCCGTGAGTCGAGCGAGCGACGATCTCGGTCATGAACAGGTGCGCCAACCGCGCGGCCAGCGATCCGCTCTCCGATCCGGGGAAGCTCCGATTGAGATCCCGCCGGTCGGGCAGATAACGGGATTCCGCCACGAAACCGAACACGTTCACGACCGGCACCGCGAGAATCGTCCCGCGCAGGATCTCGGGATCGATCGGCTGCAGCGCTTCGCGAATGATCTCCACGCCGTTGATCTCATCCCCGTGGAGCGCGGCGCTGAGCCAGACGCACGGTCCCTTCCGCCGTCCGTGCAGCACGCCGACCGGGAGGGAGAGAAAGACGCCGGTGGGAAGTCGGGCAATGGGGATCTCGAGTCGCCGCTTGGTGCCGCGGCGGACCGCGCTACCGGCGATGCGAAGCCCGGTGGCCATCTCAGCCCTTCACGCGGTCCTTGGTCTTGTTGGGCGACGCGTTCTTCTCGATGAACTCGATGATCTTCGCCGCGACGTCCACGTCGGTCGCCGCCTCGATCCCCTCGAGTCCCGGAGACGAGTTCACCTCCATCACGACCGGGCCGTGGTTGGAACGCAACATGTCCACGCCGGCAACGTTGAGCCCCATGGCCTTGGCCGATCGGACGGCCGTGCTCCGCTCTTCCGGGGTGAGCTTGATGGCCTCCGCTGTCCCCCCGCGGTGCAGATTGGAGCGGAATTCCCCTTCGGCCGCCTTCCGCCGCATCGACGCGACCACCTTGCCGCCGACCACGAAGGCCCGAATGTCCATGCCTTTGGCTTCCTTGATGTACTCTTGCACCAGAATGTTGGCGTCCAAGCCGCGGAATGCCTCGATGACCGATTCGGCTGCCTTCTTGGTCTCCGCCAGGACCACACCGATGCCCTGTGTCCCCTCCAACAACTTGACGACGAGCGGGGCACCGCCCGCGATGTGGATCAAGCCGTCGACGTCCTTGGTGGAGTGCGCGAAGCCCGTGACCGGGAGCCCGATCCCCTGCCGAGACAGCAGCTGCAGTGACCGCAGCTTGTCGCGCGAGCGAGAAATGCCCTGCGACTCGTTGACTGAAAACACGCCCTGCATCTCGAACTGTCGCACTACTGCTGTGCCGTAGAAGGTTCGCGAGGCCCCAATCCTGGGAACGACCGCGGAGAATCCCGTGAGCGGCTCGCCGCGGAACATCACCACGGGCTTGTGCGACGTGATATCCATGTAGCAGCGCAGGTAGTCGATCACCTGCATCTCGTGCCCACGCTCACGTCCTGCTTCAACGAGGCGCCGAGTCGAGTACAGCGAGGCTTTGCGGGACAGGACGGCAATCTTCACCGATTCACTCCTCTTCTTCTTCTCTGTCATCCAAGACCAACTCGGCCGGGAGGCCGGCCAGGTACGATCGGGCGGGGTCGACTGCGACACGGCCGCGCAGGGCTTCGCGCCCCAGGAGCATCCGAAAACGCATCGGCTGCCGGCTGGCGAGCGTGACGTCGATCGACCACGTCAGGTCCCTGATCGACAAGTCGGTCCGCACGACGATGCGGGTCTCCTCGTGACCGCTGGACGCACGGACGAGGCGCTCGTCCAGCACGGGACACTCGACCGACGTCAACTCATCCTGACGGCGAGGATTGGTGTCGGCCAGGAACCGCACCCAATCGGCCCCGCCCCGGCGAAACGTCTTGACGTCCACCACGTGGAGCGCCGAGGACCGGGCCCCGGTGTCGAGTTTTGCCTTGATCTTGGGGATGCCGAAAGCCGGGAGGGCAACCCACTCACGCCAGCCAAGGGTGAGGGAGGGGCGTCCCGGAGGGATTACCGCCACGGCATGCAGCAATATCGATCCATGGTGTCAATATCGCACGACGACCGTCACCGTAGAAGCCCGACTCTGTGACCGCCGCTATTGCGTCGCGGGCTCCGACCAGCCTTCTTGTCCAGGCAGGGCCGCCGGATCGACGGGTGGCCACCGACCTCCCACGGAAAGGAGCCCGCGTGCGACGCGTCATCAAGTGGTTGCTGCTCGTCGCCTTTGCGGTCGCGCTGGTTGGCACCGGATCCTACGCCGGGGCGCGATTCACCGCCGGCAATCTGCTTGGACCGCGCCCCCCCGTCGAAGGGCGAACGAGCGCGTTCGACTACGACGGCGTCGACTTCATCACGGGGAACCCACGAGCGTGGGTGTTCACGTACTCGCGGGTCCAGCTCCCGGGGGTGCGGCGGGTGCAGATCGTGGTCTCCGTGACCGGCAAGCTCCTGGCCGTTCGGCCGGCCGATCTGGAGACGCGGCTCGCGGCGTACCAGCGCTCGCTCGAGCCCTAGTACCTAGTTCCCCCCGCTGGCGGCCTCCCGCAAGAGGCTCCGCGCGATCACCAACCGCTGGATCTGGTTCGTGCCCTCGTAGATCTGCGTGATCTTGGCGTCGCGCATGTACTTCTCGATCGGGTAATCCTTGCAGTAGCCGTAGCCGCCAAACAGCTGTACGCAGTCGGTGGTGACGCGCATCGCGACGTCGGTCGCCATGAGCTTGCACATCGCCGACACCTTGGTGATATGGCGGTGCCCGGAGTCGATCACGCGGGCGGCGTGGTGCACGAGTTGCCGGGCACTCTCTATCTGCGTGGCCATGTCGGCGAGCATCCACTGGATGCCCTGGAACGAGCTCACCGACTGCCCGAACTGCTGGCGCTCGTGCGTGTACTGCATCGCGAGGTCGAGCGCGCCCTGCGCGAGGCCGACGGCCTGTGCCGCCACACCGGGGCGGGCGCGGTCCAACGTCACCATCGCGTGCTTGAACCCCTTCCCTTCCTCGCCACCCAACAGGTTCGCCGTGGGGACCCGGCAGTCCTCGAGGTGAATCTCCACCACCGGGACGCAGCGGATGCCCATCTTGTCTTCGTGCTTGCCCACCCGGTACCCGGGCGTCCCCTCTTCCACCACGAACGCCGAGATGCCGCGCGCGCCGCGCCCGGGCTCCGTCACGGCGAAGATGGTGTTGTACGAAGCGACCGCTCCCCCCGTGTTCCACTTCTTCTCTCCGCGAAGCACGTAGTGGTCACCGTCTCTCTCGGCGAGCGTCTTCATCGACCCGGCATCGGATCCGGCCTCCTTCTCCGACAAACCGAACGCGATGAGCTTCTCGCCGGCAGCGATGCCGGGAAGCCAGCGCTCCTTCTGCGCGTCGGTGCCGCCCACGATGATCGGGAACGAGCCCAGCGCGTTCACCGCGAAGCCGACCCCCATGCCGCCACAGGCACGAGAGAATTCCTCGACCACGATGCAGAGGTCGAGCACCCCACCACCCATGCCACCGTACTCCCTGGGAATCCACACGCCCGAGAGCCCGGCGTCCCGGATGGCGTGTTGGACCTCCCAGGGATAGGTCTGCTCGACGTCGTATTTCGCGGCCACCGGCCGCATGGCCGTCTCGGCAACCTCCCGTGCGCGTGCGCGCAATTCGACCTGCTGGGGCGTGTACAGCTCTTCGATCATCGTGACAATCCGTGTCCGGAGTGATGGCTGCGGGACCCATGACGGGTCTCGATGGTCGAGGAATATTACGCGGTCGCGCCCAACCCCGCCCGATCCACTTCCGGGCCGGCAGACGGACACGCCTGCTCAGGATTCCTGGTGTGGCGGGCACCCCTTGGTACTCGCGGGACGCTGCTGCACGGCTTCAACAGGCCTGGGGATCCCTACGGACGCAGACGCACCCGCAAGCCGTGAGTGAGCACGGCCCGACGAGCGCGGCGAACTAGCAGTTATGGTCAGGAGGGCGAAGGCGGATCAGGCGGACATGCACTCAAGCAGGAATCGAGAAGGCTTCCGTCTCTGCCCTCGCCCCCCTCGCCCACCTCGAGGTGCAAAAACTCTGCCACCCAGCCCGACACTTACCCCCGGAATTCGACCTCGGTCCCGCCCTCCAGCGTGCCGGGCCCGGAACCGCCACTGAGTGTGGCCGCCACGCGGGCGAGCACCCATCCCAAGCCCGACGCAAGCACCTCGTAAAGAGAAAGCAGCAGCCCGGCCCCCATCAGCCCCGCGATCACGTTCGCCCCCGGCGACAGAACTTCGGCGGTGAGCTCCTCCTGATACGCGTCGAAGCCCTCCACGTACTCCTCGTACGTCAGACTCTCGGCACGCTCGAGGTTGGCGCGATCTTCGAGAATCATCCCGTACCCGATCGCCACGCCGAGCGCGATCGCCAGGATCACCTTGGCGACCCCCTTGTACGAAAAACGGAAGGTGACGGTGGTTTCCGGCATCGGCCTCTCCGGGTGGGGGACGCGCTCCGCGCCTGAACGACGCTCGATGCCGATAACCTGCTGGCCGCGGCGCACGGGCCGCAAGGAGGTGGCAGCGGGCGACCGCCACCATCGGCAGCCGCCCACCGCCTACGCGGCTCTAGAACCGGCTCCCGAAGCCGAAGGAAAACTGCAGGTCGTTTTGTGTCTCGGATTTCACACCGAGCTGTTCGAAGACGGACGGGTTGTAGATGTAGTCGTCCACCGAGGCGAACACGCCGATGATCCCGAGGTTGAGGCCGACCGTGCCGCCCACGACGCCGCCCCAGTCCGTGCGTGACACGTCCGTGTAGATAGTGCCCTCACTGTCGGTCACCGTCGTCGGGCCCCGGCCGACCAACCCCACGCCCCCGTTCACGCCGAGCGAGAGAGGGCTCGACCGCGGAAGCAGCCACAGGTTGAGCCTTCCGGTCCCGAACCACAGCGCGGTGTAGTCCTGGGCGTTCTGCACGATGCCCGTCTCGGTGATCGTGGCCTGGAGACGCGTGGGCACGTAGGAGCCCGTTGCGGAAATCCCCACACGACCGAACGACAGCCCGACCCGCCCGCCGACCGCCAGGCCGACACGCTGCCGAAACGCGATGGAGCTGCCGCTCGTGGTGATGGTGTTCAGCAGGTCGGCCGTGGGCGCATAGACGCCAACGGTGGGCGCGATGGACAATCCCTGGGCATGCGCCGGCGCCGTCGTGGATACGACGGCCACGGCCGTCATGACCAACGATGCTGCAAGGATGCGTGCGATCGTCTGCATCGGTCCTCCTCACTCTCGGTGCCACGGCACCGGCCGCCGCATCGGGCCGGCGCGTCAACGTTCCTGGTCCGACCCACACGGGTAGTGCGCAAACGGGTGCGCGCCCGTGACTCGGGTCACACCAATCGATGTCGCCATGCTGGAGGAAAAGAGAGAGGACCTCCGGCCCGCGGGCCCGAGGTCCTCAAGCTGTTCTATGGCAACCGGTTACGGGAAGGCCGGCAGCTACGTCGCGATGTCGTGCGCCGTCTCGAGCTTGCTGATCCGGAGCCGGCGCTGACCTGCCGGCAGCCGCACGGTCACCGTGTCCTTCACCTTCTTGTTGAGCAGGGCCTGGCCGAGCGGGGAGGAGACCGAGATGTGGGCCGCCTCCACGTCCAATGCGTCGGGAATCACGACCTCGAACACCTGCTTCTCCTTGGTGTCGAGATCCACCACGGTCACGCGCGAGCCCAGTCCCACGCGGTCGGTCGGCACGGTGGAGAGGTCCACGTCGGACAGCTTGTACAGGCGCGATCGCAGCTGCTCGAGCCGTCGCTGGATCATGCCCTGCCGCTCGATGGCCGCCTGGTAATCCGCGTTCTCGCGCAGATCGCCGTTCTGGAGCGCGCGCTTCAGCGTATCCGGCAGCTCCACGTGCAGCTCGTGATTGAGCGCCTCGACCTCTG
>CAYGCN010000077.1:1824-14460 GCA_964348385.1 uncultured Gemmatimonadaceae bacterium | reverse complement strand
CGGGGTTGTTCTTCTTGCGGCGGGACAGCACCTCGATCACCCGCTCGATCTCCTGCTGCCGGCCGATGGTCGGGTCGAGCTGTCCCTCGCCCGCCAGCACCGTCAGGTCGCGGCAGAAGTGATCCAGCGCGGGGGTCTTGGACTTCTTCTCCGGACGTCCGGAACTCGCGGCCTGCGGTCCCTTGGCGCCGGCCGGCATCTCGGATCCCAGCAATCGGAGCGTCTCTGCCCGGGCCTGCTCCAGGCTGATGCCGGCGTCGCCCAAGACCTGCGCAGCGATCCCCTTCTCTTCCCGGAGCAACCCCAAGAGGAGATGCTCGGTGCCGACGTACGAGTGGTTCAGCTCGCGCGCTTCACTCATGGCGAGTTCGAGCACTTTCTTGGCCCGGGACGTGTACGGCAGGTCAGGCCCTTCCGGTGCCGGCGCTTTCCCCTTCTTGACCGTCTCCTCGATCTTCTGTTGGATCTCGTCGAGGTCCGCACTCAAGTTGGTGAGGACCGCGGCCGCCACGCCCTCTCCCTCGCGGATCAGCCCCAGGAGGATGTGTTCCGTGCCCACGTACTCGTGGTGCAGTCGGGCGGCCTCCTCCCGAGCCATCTGGAGGACCTTTCGGACACGATCGGTGAAGTTGTAGCCGTTCATCGACGATCACACTCTCGGTGTTAGGATCGCTGCGAGCTTCATACGGCCCCACCGGCCGGCCCGCGCCGCACGGCATCCTCCTCGAGGAGGCGCCGCACGTACGTGGCGCGGCTGATCGGGAGCTCCGGGTCGGACAGCGCCCGTCCCTCACGCTCGGCGAGATGCGCCGGCTGCGTGAAGATCAGCAGCTTGTTCAACGTGTATACACTCACGTCACGAATCAGGTTCAGCCCCGCGCCCAGGCGCACGCCGCTCAGCAGGTTCATGGCCTCCTCGAACGACAGACTTCGCGCATAGCGCAGCAGGCCGTACGCCCGCCAGACCTTGTCGGCGATCACCGCCGGTGCCTCACGCTGCAGCACCGCCCGCGCCCGCTGCTCGTACTCGACCACCTGCCGCACCATGGTGCCGAGGTGATCCAGGAGGTCTTCCTCCGACTTCCCCAACGTGGTCTGGTTGGACAGCTGAAAGAAGTTCCCGACGACTTCGCTGCCCTCGCCGTAGAGCCCGCGGAAGGTCAGGCCGACCTGTGACAACCCTTGGAGCACCTTGGCGATCTCCTTGGTGAGCACCAGGCCCGGCAGGTGAATCAGCACCGACGCCCGCAGTCCCGTCCCGGCGTTCGTCGGACACGCGGTAAGGTAGCCAAACTCGGGGTGAAAGGCGAAGGAAATCCGGCGTCCCATCTCGGTATCCAGGCGCTCGAGCTGCCCGTAGGCGCGCTCCAAATCGAATCCGGACCGGAGGCTCTGAAGCCGGAGATGATCTTCCTCGTTCACCATGACGGCCAGCTCGCCGTTGGTGAGCAGGGCCGCTCCCTGGCGGACGGGTCGCGCGCGCTCCAGGCCGGCCAACTCGCGTGAGATCATGTGCCGCTCGTGCAGCACCTGCCGCTCGAGCAGGTCCAGCTCATCCAGCCGGAACATCGTGACCGGATGCAGCACCCCGCTCTGGCGTGTCAGGTCGATGACCTCGTCGCGCGTGGCCACGAGGTTCTCCGCGGACGCGCGTACCGGGAACGCACGCCCCTGGAGATTGCGGGCCAACCGTATCCTGGTCGAAAGCACGATATCGCTGTCCGGGCCGCTCGCATCGAGCCAGGACATGCCGCCGTCCGGAAGCAAACTGAGGTCGATCGTCATTCCAGGGCCCGGATCCGGTCGCGCAGCTCGGCGGCCAGCTCGAAGTTCTCGGCCTCGATGGAGCGTTTCAGGCGATCGCGCAGCTCGGCGAGCAGCTTGGGAACGTCGTCCGCGACGATGGCCTCCGCATCGAGGTACAGCTTGCCCACGTGATGGAAGGAGCCGTGGATGCGGCGCAGCAGCTCGCGGAGCTGCGGCTCGAAGTGCGCGTAGCACTGCGCGCATCCCAAACGGCCGGTCTCGCGGAAGTCCTGTAACGTCGATCCGCAGAAGTCGCACGGATCGGCGTCGGCTCCCGCGGGGAGAGCGGCGGCGACGCCCTTCCCGGCCACGCCCAGGAAGCCCGCCAGGGGCAGCTTGGCCACGCTCGAACTCGTATTGATGCCTTTCTCCGAGGCGCACTGCTCGCACAGGTGTGCGGTCGTGACCGAGTTATCCACGATCTGCGTGAGATGGATCGCCGCCGGCCGCTCGTGGCAGTTGTCGCACTGCATCAGCGCACCGCCTCTCGGGCAATCTCGTGCAGCGTCCCCTTGTCGAGGTGCAGCACCCGATCGGCCCGCTCCGCCAGCGGCCGGTTGTGCGTCACGATCACCAACGACGTCTCCCGGTCTCGAACGAGGGCGAACAGGAGATCGTGCAATTGGTCGGAGTGAAACGCGTCGAGGTTGCCGCTCGGTTCATCAGCCAGCAGCACCGCCGGCTCGTGCACCATCGCCCGTGCGACCGCGCAACGCTGTTGCTCGCCGCCGGACAGCTCCGGAGGGCGATGCTTCGCCCGCGGCGAGAGATCGACGGCGTCTAGGAGATCCGCGGCACGGTCCCGCGCCCGGCTCTCCGGCCATCCTTGGATCAACAGCGGCATCATCACGTTTTCCAGCGCGGTGAACTCCCGCAGCAGGTGGTGAAACTGAAACACGAATCCGACTTTGCGATTGCGCAGCTCGTCGCGTCCGTCTCCCGTCAGCGTCGCGTAGGACACTCCCTCGAGCAGGATGTCACCGCCCGACGGCGCATCCAGCGCCCCGAGTAGATGCAGCAGCGTACTCTTCCCCGCCCCCGATGCTCCCACGACCGCCACGGCTTCGCCCCGCGCCACGGTCAGGTTCACGTCCGTCAGCACGGGCACGACGCTGTTCCCGCCGCCTCGGAAGCTCTTCCGAACGCCCCGCCCCTCGAGCAGCACGCTCATTGGTACCGAATCGCGTCCACCGGATGCAGGGTGGCCGCCTCCCGAGCGGGATAGAGCGTGGCCAGGATCGCGACGCTGATGCTGGCGACGACGATGACGGCCAGATCGAGCGGATCCACCCTGACCGGCAGGTGATCGATGAAATATATGGCCGGGTTGAGGTCGATGATGTGCCCGCGGTCCACCAGGCGCGCGAGCAGTAGGCCCAGTGCCGTGCCCAGAGTCGTCCCAACCAGGCCGATGGCGGCCCCCTGGAGAATGAACACGCGGCGGACGTGGCGCACCGGGAAGCCCATCGCCCTGAGGATGCCGATCTCGCGTGTCTTGTCCCGCACCAGCATGGTCTGGGTGCTGACGATGTTGAACGCGGCGACAATGACGATCAGCAGTAGAATCGTCCCCATCGCCAGTTTCTCCAGCTGGAGGGCCGAGAACAGCGTCTGATTCTGTGTCTGCCAGTCGAGGGTGCGGTACGGGTACTCGAGACGCTCTTCCAGCCGCCGCCCGACGCGGGGGGCCTGCCACGCATCCTGCACGCTCACCTCGAGCCCGGACACCGCGGTGTCGAGTCCCTGAAACCGCTGCGCCAGGCTGCGGTTCATCAGCACATAGCCGTTGTCGTACTCGTACATCCCGGTCTCGAAGCTCCCGACCACCTCCATCGTCCACCACTTGGGGATGAATGCGCCGAGCGCGGAGTTGAACTTGCTCCCCGCGGGCGCCAGGAGCGTCACGCGATCCCCGGGGAACGCCGAGAGCCGCTCGGCAAGCCGTCGGCCGAGGATGACGCCCCCATCCACGTCCTCCGCGGTCGTGCGGAACTCGAGATCACCAGACTCGAAATGCTGCGGGAGCGCGGTTACCGATCGCCGGCCAGTATCGGGCTCGATGCCCAGCACGTACACCCCTTCGGCGTAGTCGGCCCCCGCCGAAATCAGCCCCTGTGCCAGCACGAAGGGGGCGGCGGCCGTCACCTCGGGATCTTCCAGCACCTGCTCGCGCACCGCTTGCCAGTCGTCGAGCCGCAACCCGCGCCCGAACGTCAGGACCCGAAGATGGGGACTGGCCACAAGGATCTTCTCCCGCAATTCGCTCTGCAGCCCGTTCATGACCCCGACCACCACGATCAGCGCCATGACACCCACCGTCACCCCCCCGATCGCGATAAGGGTGATGAGCGACACCAGCCGCGAGGATCGGCGGCTCCGCATATAGCGCGAGGCGATCGTGACGTCGAGGCGACTCATGACGTCGGCTTCAGCGTCGGGAACAGGATCACGTCACGGATCGACGACACACCCGCGAAGAGCATCACGAGGCGGTCGACGCCGATCCCGCAGCCGCCCGTCGGTGGCATCCCGTATTCGAGTGCGCAGAGGTAGTCCTCGTCCAGCTGGTGCGCCTCTTCGTCTCCCGCATCACGCGCCGCCCGCTGCGCCATCATGCGCGCCCGCTGGTCGTCGGGGTCGTTCAGTTCGCTGAACGCGTTGGCGACCTCGGACCCGTTCACGAACAACTCGAACCGCTCGGCGAGCGTCGGATCGCCGCGCTTCGGCTTGGCGAGCGGCGAGATGGCGAGGGGGAAGTCCACCACGAACGTCGGCTGCAGGAGGTTCGGCTCGACGTACTCCTTGAAGACCTCGTCCACGAGTTTCCAGCGTGGGAGCGGGTCCAGGTCGGGAACGTCCCTCCGCCGCAGCAGATCCCGCAGCGCGTCATCGTCGGTCCGGTCCACGCTGACGCCAGCGTGCTGCTCGATCAGGTCGAGGTAGGCGGCTCGGGGCCACGGTACCGTGAAGTCGTACCGCGTACCGAACCGCTCGAGTACCGGGTCCTCGAAGCGCTCCATGACGAACCCGTGAATCATCGATTCGACCATGCCGAGGATATCGTGGTAGTCGACGTAGGCCTCGTAGAACTCGAGCATGGTGAACTCGGGGTTGTGCAGACGGTCGATCCCTTCGTTCCGGAAATCCTTCCCGATCTCGTACACCTTCTCGAAGCCACCGACGATGCAGCGCTTCAGGTACAGCTCGGTCGCAATACGGAGATAGAACGTGCTCTCGAGCGCGTTGTGTTGGGTCGTGAACGGCCGAGCGAGCGCCCCGCCGTAGAGGGGCTGGAGCACCGGCGTTTCGACCTCGAGGTATCCGCGGACGTCGAGGAAGGCGCGGAGGTACCGGATGAAGTCGGCCCGAATCTCGAACACCTCGCGATGCTCGGGGTGCGCGATCAGGTCCGCGTACCGCTGACGGTAGCGCAGTTCGGTATCGGCAAGCACCGAGTGCTGCTCACCCTCAGCATCCTCCTTTCCGAGCGGCGGCGGACGCAGGGCCTTGCTCAGGAGCGCGACCTCCTCGGCGTGCACGGTGATCTCCCCCGTCCTGGTGGTGAACATGTAGCCCGCCACACCGATCACGTCTCCGAGATCCAGAAGCTCCACGAGGCGGTAGGCGTCGCCCAACTCGTCGCGGCGGAAGTAGACCTGAACCCTCCCCGATAGATCTGCGAGATGCGCAAACGTGGTCTTGCCGTGCCCACGGCGAGACACGATCCGGCCCGCGACCCGCACATGGGCCCGTGCGTCGCCGCCCATCGCCGCCAGCGCCTCCACCGCCGTGTGCGTCCGCTCGTACCGATACGCGTACGTGGGAATGCCGAGCGCCTCGAGCTCGCGTCGCTTGTCACGACGCGCCTCCTCCACGAACGAACGATCCGTTCCGCTCATGCGGCGCGGCTCCCGAACTTCTTGAGAAAGGTCTCGATGAACAGGTCGAGATCGCCGTCCATCACGCCCTGCACGTCGGTGATCTTCAGTTCGGTCCGGTGATCGTTGACCATGGTGTAGGGCTGAAACACGTACGACCGGATCTGGTTGCCCCAGCTGATGTCGGTCTTGGTCGCTTCAATCTCGGCCCGCTTCTTCTCGCGCTCCTCGATTGCCCGCTGATAGAGCGCCGCCTTGAGCATCTTGAGCGCGGTCGCGCGGTTCTTGTGCTGGCTGCGTTCCTGCTGACACGAGACCGTGATCCCGGTCGGGACGTGTCGCAGCCGCACGGCCGACGAGGTCTTGTTCACGTGCTGGCCCCCGGCGCCGGAAGCGCGAAACACCTCCATCTCGATGTCCTCATCCCGCAGGTCAATCTCGACCGCATCGTCGACCACCGGATACACGAACACCGACGCGAATGAGGTGTGACGGCGTGACTGCGCGTCGAACGGCGAGATGCGGACGAGCCGATGCACGCCTTTCTCCGCCTTCAGATACCCGTACCCGTAGTCGCCCCGGACTTCCATGGCGACCGACTTGATCCCGGCCTCCTCGCCGGACACGAGATCAAGCACGTGGACCTCGTACCCGTGGCGTTCGGCCCAGCGGCTGTACATCCGCATCAGCATCTCGGCCCAGTCCTGGGATTCGGTTCCGCCGGCGCCGGGATGGATCGTCAGCAGCGCATCGCGACGGTCGTCGGGGCCCTGGAGCATGCCCTGGAGCTCCAGGTCCTCGACTCCGCGCGCGAGCTTCGAGACCTCGTCGGCAATGCCGCGCTCCAGCTCCGGATCGGGATCCTGCGCGACGAGGTCGGCGAGTTCGCGTGCGTCCGTGAGGCGGCGCGAGAGGTCGGCAAACGGATCCGTCCAACGCTTGAGTTGGCGAATGTCCTCGACCACCGACCGGGCGCGCTCCGGGTTGTCCCAGAACCCCGGCGCGGCCATTGAGGCCTCGAGGGTGGCTAGGCGGGCAGTCTTGGCTTCGAGGTCAAAGATACCCTCGGAGTTCGGCGAGGCGGTTTTCCAAATCGGACAGGCGTTCGACGGCGTCTTCGAGCATCGGTGCTCCAACCCGGTGGTCTGTCATACACCGAGCCGCCTCCCCCCTCCGGAGGGCGACGGCTCGTCGGCGCTCGAAAGATAAAGCGGATCCGGCATTTGCGCGACCGGCGCCCGCCCCTAGAAGAGCTCCTGGCCTCCCGCGAGAATCTCGTTCAAGGCGTCGGTGAAATACGGCGTCGAGTTGGCGAGCTCCTCCCCGACCTGCTCCACGTACTCCTCCCAGCTCTTCTTGATCTCCTCGTCGAAGGCCTCCTTGAGGTTGCCTGCCGCGAGGGCCTGCTGACGCTTGTCGGGCTGATAGACGATCATGTCCGAGACCAGCGCCCGGGCCAGCCGCCGTGCCTTCTGTCGCGGGTCACGAGTCAGGAACGGGTTGACCGGCGCCCGCTTGGTCGGCGTCGCGGGCTTGGTCTCGGGTTCCGCTCGTGAGGGCCTCGGAGTCGGAAACTCGAGTGGCGGCTCACGCACCGGTGCCGTTGGAGACGCAGGGGGCTTCGCGGTCGGGATCTCGAACGGAGGCTCGGAGACCGGTGGCTTGGCCGGTACCCCGGGTACCGCGGGTTTCGCGAGCTCGTCTCCTTCGACGGCCGGCGGAACGGGCGGGACCGCGAGACGCCGACCTCCGGACGGCTTGAATACGGGCGCGATAGGCCGCTCAGGTGCCGCGGCGGGGGCGGCGTCGAGCGTCGACTTCTCCAGCGTGAGCGGGGGCACCGGCTTCCGAGGTGGAGTGCCGACGGCCGGTGGCGGCCGAGGCGGCACCACGGCAGCGCCTGAGAAGGGTCGCGGGACCTTGACCTTCGGCGCCTTCGTAACCGGAGCAGTTACGGCTGCGGGGCTCGGCCTCGCGGGAGCGTGAACCGGGGGGACGGGTGCCGCTGGCCGAAACAGCGGCTCGATGGGCCGCGTCGGCGGCGTGGCTGCCTTCGAGACGTCCGCGATGGCCGGTCGCTCCGCGGGCCCGGCGCCCGGGATATCGATGATCTCGGGGCATGCGGCGCAGCGCGCGCGAATTCCTCCCGGAGGGACTCTTGCCGGGTCGATGCGATAGACCGTCTTGCAGGCGTGACAGCGTACGTTCATGCGTGCGACCTCCAACGACTACTGCCCGGCATCCCGCCGCCGGTCGACTACGAACACCGATCCAGGCAGTGTCTTGGCATAACTCTTCATTTCCGTCGCCAGTTCACTCACCTCGGCTGGGTGTGAGAACCGCCGCCGCTCGTTCGTGACGATTCCGATGGAGAGGGTCATCAGCGGAACTCGGTGCAGATGGCCCCGCCGGTCCTTGCCGAAGAAGTATCCCGCCCGCCGATCCTGCGCGCTGTACTGGTAGGGAATGAGCGTGTCGAACACGGCGATGACCTCGGCGCAGACGTCCTGCACCTCCCCGAGCGACAGCACCATGATGAAGTCATCACCGCCGATGTGGCCGACGAAGCCGTCGTCCCCCGCCAATCCCTTGACGACGTCGCGAAGGATGCGCGACAGGATCAAGATAACGCGATCACCATCATAGTAGCTGTAGCGATCATTGAACTCCTTGAAGTGATCGAGATCGGCGTAGCACACGGCAAACTGGTCCCCCGACTCGAGACGGACCCGGATGGCCCGCTCGATCTCGATCGTGCCGGGCAGGCGGGTCGACGGATGCACGCCGACCATTCGCTCGCTTCGGGCCAGCAGCACCCCGAGACGGCTCCGCTGTTCGTCCGGTCCGACGATGGCGGTGAGCACCTCGTCCGCCCCCGCGTCGAACCACTCGCGTACCCGCGCGGCACTGTGCCGACCGGACACCACGACGATGGGGACGATCGCCGTGTAGGGATCGCGTTTGAGCGCCTGGCACAGGCCCATGCCGTCCGCACCAGCACCGTCGGCATCGATGACGATCAACGATGGCGGATTGCGCAGCGCCGCAACTTCCACGGCGCTCTGTTCGGAAATGTGGACGACGGAATACTCGATCAGGCGAGCCCAGGCCGAAATCAGGTCGGGGATCGGACGCTCAAGGGGCGAGAAGTGGATTACTGTCGGACGCGTCCGCACCGATCTCCCTTGCAGCTCCTAATTGCAGAATTCAGCAAAACTTAGGCGCCGTCTCTTGGCAAGTCAATTGAACTCAGAACCTTACCGCGACGGCCGCGACCGCCTGCCACCGACCATCGGAGCGACCCAGCACGGCGGCCTGGACATCCACCGCCCGGGTGCTACCGCGCAGCCGACCAGTGATCAGCGCGTCGATAGCACTGATCAGGTGGTTGGCAAGAAGGAGACCGAGTTGCTGGGTTGCCTGCCGAAATCCCTCGTCGCTGCGGCGAATGCTCTGGCGATAGAGATCCTGCTCCAGCCCGGCATTACGCCAGGACCAGAGGAAATTCGGTCCCACTGCGCGCAGTCGGTAGAACTCGAGCGCGCGCTGGTATTCCTCGGAATCCACGTCCGCGATGGAGTCGGGGTTCGGCAGGAACGTCTGTCTGGCCAGCGCCCATATGCTGCCGTTGTACGTGTTTTCGTCCAGTGGGGGGACCAGGGCAGGCCCCGGGTCCGTATCGAACGGTCCGCTCTCGACGAACTTGGCGAGTTGCTCGAAGTATTCGAACACCGTGTCCCGCGACACCGGCACAAACGGCGCGCGAGCCACGGTGTACGCGAGATCGCGATACTGCCGGCTCTCCCGCCGTCCCTCGGCGTGAAACGCGAGGAACCGAATCAGGAACAGTCCTTCGATCGCTACATACAGGGCACCCCGGTTCTGCCCGTGCAGGAACTGCCCGATCCCGGGGACGACAGCCGAGGCGACCGGTGGGATCCAGAGCGCGGGACGGTTGGTGTCGGGGACCGTAGGTGTGAGCCTTGCATGAGGGGCCGGAGGTTGCCACGGCGTCGTTGCGATCTGGGCAGCGAGCCGCGGCCCGGGCACGATGCACAGGAGCGTGGCACCGAGGCAGCATCCCCGCCACATGCTAGAGGCTCGCTCGCAGGCTGATGTGCACCGGCTCGTCGAAACTGGAGGAGTCGTAGAAGATGCGGGCAAAATCAAGCTGCAATCGCCCGAACCGAAGACCGACCCCCACCGATGGGCCCGACGTCTCCGAGTGGAGGAGCGCGTATCCGGAGCGCAGGCGAACGATCTCGCCGTAGCCGAACTCGACGCCGATTCGCGCATCCGGGTTGTCGTATTGTCCCCAGGCATCCTGTAGATCCACCAGGAATCGTGCATCGAAGCCGTGCTCGAGGCCCGGGGGGTGGGAGAGGGTCACGCGGTAGGCCACGCCGATCTGCACCCTGGTCGGCAGCGGATCGGCTTGGTCGCGGTTCTCCAATTGCAGCGCGAATCCGGCGTGACGAACTGCCAAGCCAAGGCGCAAATCGTCGTTGGCCCCGATCACGTACTGCATCCCGACGTCCACCCCGTGCGTCGTACCGACCAACGAACGGGCCGTCGAGCAGTCCCCGGAACAATCCTGTCGAAACTGGATCAGCTTGTAGTTGACACCGAATGCAAGATCGCTCGTGAGCTCGGTCGCGTAGGACGCGAGGAATTCGAGGTTCTTGATCGAGAGCCTGCCGATCGGCAGTCCGGGACCGGGTACTACTTCCTGGCTGCCGAAATCGACCAGGTACACGGCCGCGCCAATCACCCCCAAACGCCCGATGGTGAAGTTCCCCGACAGCGCCGTGTTGTCGGACGCGAACGTCGAGGCGTAGTGCAGTGCGACGTCGCCCGACCCGAGCGAGGCGAGGCCCGCCGGGTTCCAGAAGGCGGCCTCGGGACTCCCGTGGTCGGCGATCGCTGCCTGTCCCAGCGCCGACGCCCGGGCGCCGACGGGTAGCAGCAGGAACGTGGCACCACCCTCTTCGGGATCCGCGACCACCTGCGCACGCGCCGGTTGCCCGAGCGTGAGCAGGATCAGGAACGCGATCGGTTCAGAACGCCGTAGCCTCATCGATCAGCATGATGGGGATGTCATCCTCGACCGCGTAGATCAAACGGCACGCGCGGCACACCAGCTGTTCCGCTGGTTCCTGTCGATACTCGAGATCTCCCCTGCACTTGGGGCACACGAGGATCTCGAGCAATTCGGGGGAGAGACTCATGGCTTCCTCACGGTTGGGACGCGAAATCCGAGCCGTCGCAGCAACTCGGGGGATTTCCGCCAGCGAGGCAACACTTTGACCCACAGATCGAGATACACCCGCTGCCCGAGCAAGGACTCGATCCGCCGTCGCGCCGTGGCGCCAAGCTGACGGATGGTGCGGCCGCCCTCACCGATCACCATGCCCTTTTGTGATGCGCGCTCGACGTAGATCGTGACTCGAATATAAAGTGGGTCCGAGTTGTCCCGGAACTCTTCCACCAATGCCGCCACGGCATACGGGACCTCCTCCTGCAGCACGTCGAAGGCCGCCTCGCGCACGAACTCCTCAACGAAGAACCGTACGGGTTGGCTGCTCATGTTCTCCGGATCGTGACGGAACGGTGCTGAGGGCACGTTGGCGGCGCACCAGGCAAGGAGATCCCGCAATCCGTCGCCGGCAGGCGCGTTGACGTAGAAGGTGGGAACGGCCGACCGAGGCCGTGGCGGTCGTGCGACGAGGTCGATGGCCGTCACCACGGCGGCCACCGGTTGGGAACCGAGCGTGCCGCTCGGCAGCAGCGCGTTGAGGGGAGGCCCAGGGGGCTCGTCGGCCCGTTCGATGTGCAACACGATATCGGCCCGCCGCACCACCTCGATGGCCTCCTCCACCATCGTCTGCTGGAGGAGGTAGTGGGGTTCGAGCAGTCCGGGAGGGTCGACAATGATCAGCTGGACGGTGCCTGCAGTGTGAATGCCCACGACGGGCTGACGGGTCGATTGCGGTCTCGGGCTCGTGATGGCGAGGTCAGAACCGATGAGGGCGTTGAGGAGCGTCGATTTCCCGACGTTGGGCCGGCCAGCGAGCACGACGGTGCCGCAACGTGTTTCGGGAGGTCGCTGCATCCGGCCAAGCTACCGCCCGCGGGGGTGGTCGGGGAGGGCCGATTCCGTCCGGAGCCCCTATGCGTCGAGCCCCCTGAGATGAGCGTGGATAGCCTTGGCGGCCCGTAGCCCTTGCTCGACGGCGGTCACGACTAGCCTCGGCCCAAGCACGTCGTCTCCACCCGCGAACACGCCGGGCCGGCTGGTGGCGCCGGACTCGTCGATCCTGATCAGTCCCCAGTCGTGCGTGGTGAGGTGGGGCGTGGTCTCGCCCACCAGGGGGTCCGGCCAATATCCGAGCGCCGAGATCACCGTATCCACGTCCATGACGAACTCGGATCCGTCGATGGGAATGGGTCGGCGCCGTCCCGACTCGTCCGGTTCTCCCAGTTCCATCCGCACGCATTCCATACCCCGGACCGTGCCGTCGTCGTCACCGAGGAAGCGGACGGGTTGCGTCAGCCAGTGGAACTCCACGCCCTCCTCTGTCGCGAATGCCCGATCCCGCTCGTTGCCCGGCATCTCCGCCTGCCGGCCAGCGGCAGCGCTAGGGTGTCACTCGACTAGCTGGCACCCCGTTTGGCGCGGCGACCGCCGTTTCCCGTCGTCCCCTCATCCCCCGATCCCCCTGATCGCCGCTGATGGAGGTGGAAGAAGCAGCTGCGGTTCTGATTCCGGCGCAGCAGGCAACGGTCGCGGAAGTGGATTCCGCACCGGAAACACACTTCTTCTGCACCGTTGCCGCGCTCCACGATGCTCATTGAGAGCCGATCGAGGAGATCACCGGTCTGTCGGAGTTGTTCGGCCGACAGGTCTCCAAACGCTGCCAGAAGCGCCCGCGAGGACGCCTGCTGGTACGCG
>CAYGCN010000077.1:0-1814 GCA_964348385.1 uncultured Gemmatimonadaceae bacterium | reverse complement strand
AGCACGCTCTGACCCTTCGGCGTGAGCGAGAGCCGGACCGCGCGACGGTCTGCCGCGTCCTCGACCCGATTGACCAAATCGCGTCGCACCAAGCGCTCGACGGCACGACTCGCTGCCGCCGTGCTCACGCCGAGGAACTGTGCCACGTTGCTCACCGTGTAGCCCTCGGTGAGCGACACCATCTTGAGCAGCTTGATCTGTGAGTACGTGATGTCGCCGCCGATCGCTTCCTTCAACTCGGCGGTCATGAGGTCGTTCACGGCACTAGTAAAGATCTGCGCGCTGCCGAGGAAGTCGTTGAGCGCCTGCGTGTCGCGTTCGCTGGGCCTGCGATCGGCCATGGCTTGCCCTCCGCTGCGCATCCGGAGCACCACGGATCACCGCGCCGTGGACCGTTTTGGGAGGGAAGCCGACGGAGCGGCTCGGGATATTTAACCCGGTTAAATATACTCCCCCATCTCGGGCTCAACAAGCGCCGCTTCGCCAGCTGGTGACGGTGCTGATCCATTGCGGCGTCTTGCGCCTCCCGACGCTGGCGCAGCGTTGGGCCAGGCCGTTCGGGACCTCACAGAAGGCTTGATGTCGATGTCAATAACAAGCTACAATTGAATCACTTGTGGACATGACATCGAGGGTCTTCTCGTAGTTGGGGTGACACCCGAGCCGGCGCCCGGGAAGCGCCAAGCCCGCCCCGAGAGCGGCGGAGCGGGCTTGGGTGGTGCGATGGCGGTGTCCGCGCGGGCGGGGACGGTGGTCTACGGCCGGTACTCCACCATCGTCACTTCGGTCACGGATCCGTCCGCCGCCAGCTTCACGTGCAGTGGTAGCGCGATGTCACGTGCCACGCACGACTCCTGGATCCCCTCACCACCTTCGCTCACTACAACCAGGACGCCATCGTGACCAGCGTGTGAGCAGGTGCGATCGATGCGCACCGACCACGAGTCACCTCCGCTGCTGTAGCTCCAGCCGTCGCCGACGTTGAGCTCGTGTCCGGAGAGCATCATCCAGGACACCGGGTTGAAGAGGGTGAGCCCGATGGGACCCAGCGTCATCAACTGTGCGAAGCCCATCTGCATCCCGTCGGCGCCGACGCCGGTGGTCACGGTCGACGAGTACTCCTCGTCACCGACCCGCCCCGCCACCGACATGCGCACCCGACCCTCGCCAGCGGGTTGCAGATCGAGCTGGTAGAAGCCCGTCTCCACGTCCCCGTCGTTGTCCTGGCGCACATCGTAGCGGAAATGCTCGGTGCCGCGGAATTGGTATGGCATCCACGCGAACGTACCGACCGTCCCAGTCATCACGGGTCCCGGGGCTGCCGCCACCACCGGCGCGCGCGGCGCGATTGTGCCCAGGCGGCTCACGGCGGCGACGATACCCTTGGCGAGCTCGTCGACGGCTTTGTGTGTGGCCTCACCGATGGAGGTTTTCTTGAATTCCTCATTGGAGAGATCGAAGTCGGCCAGATCGACCCCGCTGCGCGCCTTGGCCGACACCTTCCACTCACCACGCTCCGACTCCCCCATCCCGTTCACGGCGGTGACCGTTTCTCCACTTCGCGTGTCAACGAGGCGCGCCTCGAGCATCACCGACGCGTGTTCCTTCTTGCGGCCGAGTCCCACCCGCACGCCACGCACCGATACGCCACCAACCTCTCCCTCGCCCTCGGCTTTTCCGAAGACGATAATCGTTCCCATGACCGACCCCTGGGCGCCGTCTTCGCTCTCGACGACCGTGATGTCCTTCCGCTCCCCCAGGCGCTGCGCCACCAGCTTCGCGATGCCTCGCCCCAGGTCATACTCACCGCCGAA
>CAYGCN010000076.1:0-14467 GCA_964348385.1 uncultured Gemmatimonadaceae bacterium | reverse complement strand
CGCCAAGCTCTCGGAGTTGATCTACAACGGCTTCTGGTTCAGCCCGGAGATGGACTTCCTCATGGCCGCGATCGACAAGAGCCAGGAAGTCGTGGACGGCACGGTGTTCTTGAAGCTCTACAAGGGGAACGTGATGGCCGTGGCGCGGGAATGCTCGTCGTCGCTGTACGATCGCGAGCTGTCCAGTATGCACATCGAAGGCGGCTTCAACCAGCAGGACGCCGAGGGGTTCATCCGCATCAACGCGCTACGGCTCATGGCGCACAGCGCGATCATGCACAAGAAGCACATCCACTGGGGCGTGGACTGATCCGGTGCCGAGCGCAGGCGACGAAGGAGCATGCCGATGACACTGCGGGTGGCCGCGCGACGCGTGGTGTCGCTGTGCTGGTGGCTCGGGATCGTGAGTGGGGCCGCCTGCGGGAGCCCCGAGACGGAGAGAGGTGACGCTATGCAGGGTCTCCCCGAGATGACCGTCCTGGCGACGGACGACTTCGACCTCACCGGCGACGGCTCGTCACCCGCGTGGGAGCGCGCCGCCTGGGTGCCGCTCGCACGGCGGGGTGACAACGGGCTCGACTACGAGACCCGCATCAAGGTCCTCTACTCGAGGACCGGCCTCTACGTCCTGATGGACGGCACCGACGCGCAAATCACGGCCACCATGACCGAGGACTTTCTCGACCTATGGCACGAGGACGTGTTCGAGGTGTTTTTGTGGACGGACGATGCCTACCCGGTGTACTTCGAGTACGAGATCTCGCCGCTTGGCTACGAGCTGCCGATCCTGATCCCGAACTTCGGGGGCGAATTCCTGGGGTGGCGGCCGTGGCACTATGAAGGAGAACGGCGCACGCGCCGAGCCACCGCAGCATTCGGTGGCCCACGCGAGCCCGGGGCGAGTATCACGGGTTGGCGGGCGGAAGTGTTCATCCCGTGGGCCCTGCTCGAGCCGCTCCAGAATGTCCCACCCACGGCCGGCACGGTGTGGCGCGCCAACTTCTACCGCGTGGATCACGACGGCGATACACCCACCGCGTGGGCGTGGGCACCGGTCGAGGGCACGTTTCACGAGTACGAGCGGTTTGGGGTGTTGCGGTTTGAATAGGCGGTTAGGCGGTTGGGCGGTTAGGCGGTTGGGTGGCCGCGCCGCATGTCCCGATGAGGGCGTTCCGGGAACAGCCTGGGTCCCGCGCGGGTATTGGCTCGACCCGGCTCTCACTCGCCAATCAGCGCGATTTCCGGTAGCTCTCGTGGGTACACAGCGCTCGAGGCGAGGTGGTCGAGGACCGGGTGTCCCGCGGCTCGTGGGACAGCGGCGTGTCACGTCCGTGGACGAGGGACGATTCTCCGGGTATCTGACGGAGAGGGGGTGAATCCTCATGGCGGTGAAGGCGGCGGTAGCCACAGCGATCGGCCTCGTGCTATGGGCATGCTCGGGTGCGGCGCCGGGTGAGCGCGGGGAGGAGACGGCGCGTACCGCAGCGCGGAGCCCGACGGACTCGCTCGCTCCTCCTGTTCAGATGGTTGGACCGTCCGACACGGCTCGAGCCGAACAAGGAGAGGAGACCGAGGGTGAGCGACTCGAGGGTCGGGTGTTGGTGACGGGCAGCGACCCGCTGACGTTCCCGACGCTCCAATTCGATGATGGATCGTCGGTACGGCTCACCGGAGGTCTTGTGGACGAACTCGAGCGATTGTCGGGAGCGAGGGTCCGAGCTGCCGGTACCCGAGAGGGCCACGCCCCACTCGTGGGGTTCCAAGTCAGCTCGTACGAGGTGCTCGAGGTGGAAGGCGAACGGCCCGTAGTCGGGATCGTGACGATCAGAGGCGTTGACGTGTGGTTGGTGGGCACTGTCGACGTCCGGTTGCGCGACGTGCCGCATGACTTGAGGGCCACCCCGGGGGCCAAGGTCTGGGTGATCGGACCGCGACGGCAGGGAGAGGTCTCCGTCCAGAGCTACGGTGTCATTCGGGAAGGCAGCTAGACCAGGAACTCGATATTTCATTCGGTCCTCTTCTCAGGTTGGACTACATGATGCGCAGCTTCGTTCGTGCGTGTGCCGTTGGCGTTGCCGCCTTGACCGTCTCGCTGAGCTGTGGCTCCGAGCCGACCGAGCCGCCAGCCCCGACCCAGGCCGTGGCGGTCTCGGGTGGCGGCCAGACAGGTACGGTGGGCCAGCCGCTGCCGGCACCGCTGGTCGTGCAGGTGAACGATCAGTTCGGGGAGCCGATGGCTGGCGTTCCGGTGACGTTCGCAGTGACCACAGGCAGCGGCTCGGTGTCGGGCGGTGGCTCGACCGGCTCCAACGGGCAGGTGTCCGGGACCTGGACCTTGGGCACCGCGGCAGGCACGGACCACCGTGTGACGGCCACGGTGCCCGGGTCGAGCCTGTCAGTGATGTTCTCGGCAAGGGCCACGGCTGGCACTCCGGCCGTGATCACGGCGGTTGGGGGGAACTCCCAGGTCGCATTCCGCGGAACGAAGCTGCCGGGTCTCCTCGTGGTGCTGGTCCGCGATCAATACGCGAACGGTGTGGCAGGACAGCTCGTGACATTCGCGGTCGCAATGGGTGGCGGCTCGGTGGACTCGAGTGGAGCGTTCACCGATCAATCCGGGCGAGCGCGCACAGGGTGGACGCTGGGATCGGCGGTCGGGGAGAACAGGGTAGAGGCAACGCTCCAAGGGGTGACCGGGAGCCCCGTGCTCTTCACGGCGACGGCGCACAACCTGAGCGTGAACTCGGTGTCTCCGACTCCACTCGTGCTCGGCCAAGGCGCCACGATTCAGGGCACGGGGTTCGACCCGACCCCTGCAAACAACACCGTGACCATCGGTGGTGAGACGGCGACGGTAACCAACGCGAGCGATACGCAGCTCGACGTCACCGTGCCCGATGCGTGCCTCCCGGCCGGACTGACCGAGGTCGTGGTCGCAGCCGGCGGGTTCACCTCGGCCCCCGCCAACGCGAATCTCGCTCCCACCCAGTTCCTCACCATGACGCCCGGGACCCAGCAGATCATTCAGGATCCGACCGCCTTCTGCCTCCAGTTCGAAGCGACCGCCGCTGCGGAATCGTACCTGATCGGCATTCAAGCGGTCACCGAGGTGGCGTCGAGTCGGACACCGGTGACGTTGAGATCGGTGATTGCGGCCGGCGCCGCTCCGGCCCCGTCGATGCTGGTTCCGGCACCTGCATCTGCTACGCCGCTCACGCTCGACCCACGCAGCCTCCGCCGAATGCAGTTGTTGCGCCGTCACCGACTTGCCGAGAGCCGCATGCTCGAGCGATCGCTGCGCGATTTCGACGCCGCGCTGAGAGGCCTCCAGCGTGTCGGCGCGATCTCGAACGTTCCTCCGGACACTGTGGTCGGTGACACCCTCGTGCTCAGGGTCACATCGACATCCTCGCTCCAGTGCGCGGCGTTCACCGAAATCACCGGTGTCGTTCGTGCCGCGGGAGTGCGGTCCGTATGGGTCGAAGATGTCGACAACCCCGCCGGTGGCCTCACCGCGTCCAATTTCCAGAGCTACAGCGACAAGCTGGACACATTGATCCACGACACCGACGTGTCGTACTTCGGGCAGCCCACGGACACGGACGGCAACGACCGGGTCGTCGTCGTCGTCTCGAAGGAAGTGAATGTCTTGGATGGTCCGGCCGGCTTCGTGTCTCCGCTGGATTTTCTCGCTCGGGCGAACTGCGGAGCCAGTAACGAGGGCGAAGTGATGTACATTTGGGCTCCCGATCCCACCGGCGCGGTCGGTTCTCCGCTCGACACGGACTTCGTCCACGATCTCATGCCCATCGTCGCAGCCCACGAGTACGTGCACATCATCCAGGTCGGTCGCCGCCTGGACGCCTTTGCTCCGCTGCCCACCGTTTGGGAGTTGGAAGGTCAGGCATCCCTTGGTGAAGAAGTCAATGGGCACGCGTTCCTCGGTAATGCTGTCGGCCAGAACTTGGGTAACGTCCCTGCCTTCAGAATCGGCTTGCCCCTGAGTGAAGGGTGGTACTGGGGGTCGTTTCTAGATCTCTCCGGCTATTACGGCGCTGATCTTACCACACTAGAGAAGGTCTCGAACGCACCGGAGGATTGCGGGTGGCTCTCGCGGGATGACTTTGGTGCGTGTGTGTTCGGCAGCTTGGTGAACGGGGTATCGTGGTCGTTCCTTCGATGGCTGTCGGACCAATACGGCTCCACGTTTGCGGGTGGGGAACAGGAGTTGCACCGCAGGTTGATTGACAACACCCGGGCCGGCTTCGACAACATCGCGAATGCGGTGAGCACCCCGATCGAGACCCTGATGGCTCAGTGGGCCGCCACGTTGTACCTCGACGATCGGGTGCCCAATCTCGACCCGCGGCTTACGATGTCGAGCTGGGATCTGTTCGACGCGTTCGAGAACACGGTGTTCATCGACGACAACAACAACCAGGTATCGCCGCATCTCCTCGAGCCTCGGCAACGCTCCTTCGCGAATTTCTCCGATGTGTTGAACGTGAGACCGGTCTCCACCGCCTACGTGATCGTGTCCGGCAGTGGACGCGCGGCCACGGCCATCCGTGCAACGGACGCATCGGGCAATCCATTGCCGTCATTCATGCAGATGTGGGTGGTGCGGATGCAGTAGGCCAGCCGCACGGAAGCCATCGCGTGACGTGCCTGACGCGCTGCAGCCGTCGACACAAGCCGGCAGTCGCCGGAACATGGCGAATCGCTGGGTGTCGTAACTCGGTTCGACAGGGTCCAGCGTCGCAGCAGTTGTAGGAGGCACGGTTTTCACGGAGCCAATCCGACTCCGGATCGCTGAGGTCAAACGTCGGAGAATCGGCGTCGGCGTATTCCGGACGCTCGGCCGCCAACCGGCGGGGTCACGGCGAGCGGACGTAGCCTTCCAAGTAGGACATGTCCCGACACTTCAGCAGAATCTCGCGCGTGGTCTTCCCCGGGTCATTGATGATCTCGTAGAACTGGTCGAAATACTCGAGTGAGCGGTGCAGCCGGCGCGGCTCCAACCCGTCCTGCCGGCGCCACAGATCGTAGATCGCGGACCGGCGGTCGTTGAACAGTTCGAACACTGGAACGAACTCCTCCAATGGTCGGCAGATGCCCCAATACCGTCGCTGCCGGACGAGCCGGACCCCAACGTCCGGCGCTGGTCGCGCATACGGTGCAGAGATCACGCCCGACCAGTCGAAGTCGTAGGGCACCAGGATCACGGGGCCGGACATCGTGCCGATGAGCTTACCGTTGTGACAGCAATGCCCATCCGTCGATTTCTGGAACGCACTCCAATCCGTGTTGCCGATCAGGAAATGGAAGACCTCGACCACAGGTAGCGCGAATCGGTCGTGCTGACTCGGAGGGACGGCGGGTACCTCGAGGATGTCCCAGCCGTGGCGGGCGGCCACCATCTCGAACGGCTCGAGGATGAACATGTACCTGGTCAGCGAGTCGCGCTTGCCGTCGGTATCAATGTAAGTGGCGTGAGCCAGCCGCACGCGCACACTGCGGTCCGTCAACTGATTGAACGTGCGATAGATCAGATACTCCTGCAGCGTGAACTGTTCGTAGTCGGATCTCCCGTCCTGGCAGTGAGCCACGATGGCAACACGGTTCTGACCGGCAAACACCGTGTGCTCGACCTGCGGTCGACGGAAGTTGAGGTGGAGATTCGGGAAGCTGCAGGTTCGCCGCTGAAGTCGGAAATGACCGCGCGTCTTGGCACGCATGTCGAGAACCACCGAATCGCCGCGCTCGTCGACGTAGGATAGTGTTCCTGGATGGTACTCGCTGTCCTGGTCCCGGTCCTCGAAGATCGTGGTCAGTGGGGCCTCGATCCTCAACACCAGAACCTCGTGTGACGCAAACAACGGCGCCGCCTCCGCGACTTCGCGCAGCGAATCCGCCACGGCATCACGTTGCGCCTCGAGCCCCGAAGCGGCCAGCAGTATTGCAGCAAGGGTAGCAAGCGAGCGGACGCCGGGCGCGGCAATAGGAGCGAAGACGATAGACGCGGCACGCACGGGTGACTGCGGGATCATACCTCTCATAACGTATGGACCGCGTTTCGAGAGCACCAGGCAGTACGAGGGGCGACGCTCGCGACGACTATCGCGTCCAGATGAGGATCGCGCCACAGCTGTTCAATGCACCACCGAACTCCACCGGTGTCTCGATGCCGCGGTACACCTCGATCGCTTCGACATCCTGGGGATGCACCAGCACGTCGAGGTCCCAGTCGACCATCCGTGCACCGTCGATCCAGATGCTCGGCTCACATGTCCGCCCCAACCAGGTGGATCGGATCTGGCTGGTCGCCCCGACGCGAGCGACCAAGAAGCCGGGGATCGCGCGCAGCATGTCACTGACGCGGAACGGCTTGCGCCGCTCGATGTCCTCGCGCGTGAAGTACCGCCCCCATCCCTGCTCCCGGCGTCGCCAGAAGTCGTGCAAGCGCCGGTAGGAGAGGATGATCCGGTCCGCCTCCACCACGACTTCCGGCAGGTCGACCGCCTGGTGCTGCATCACACCCGTCAACGACCGTCGCACGTTCAGCTCCCCCACCCAGAAGGTGTGGAACAGCGGCGCGTAGCCCACCCGTCTGACCAACACCACGTTGATCCCCCAGTCGACGGGGATCTCCGTTGCCGAGAACACGCCGGTGTTGTCGGTCTCACCGACCGCACGCTCGTTCACCATCACCTGGGCACCAGCGACGGGCTGGTCCCGCAGTGTATCACGCACCAAGGCAGTGAGCGCCAGGTTGGGCAGCGGACCAGGATCGAGCATGACCGGCCCGACATCGATCGCACCGTGCAGGGGGAATCCGGCACGTCCATCGCGAACGAGCGCGGCATGAATCCTCGGCCGCGCACGTGCAGCGTATCCAGACGAGACTCGATGTCCATGAGCGTGAACCGTCCGGTGGAGTCGCTCGCGGTGAAGATGCCCGCCGAGGCCAGGTACACGAGCGCGCCGGGCACCGGGCGGAAGGACGTGTCGACGGCCATGCCGCACAGGGGCGCAACAAATGGCGGCGCAACGACGGCGCAATGGTGAGGGAGGGCGGCGTGGAGTCGGCGGAGGAGCTCGGGCACGGGAGGTGGCTCCGGGACGTGAGTGTCCCCCCTACGATAGGGCTCCAACCCCTGCGAGCGCCAGCGCAGCTGCCCGCCGATGAACGGCGAGACGGAGAGCGCACCGCTCCCGCTTGACACTCGAGCCCTGCGGCAGCCGATTGAATACGGTGATCGCGACCTCAGCTGCGAGTTGCCCATGGAGACAGTGCTGGTGATACTGCTCGCGTTTGGCGGCCTGACGGGCATCGGTGTCGTCGGGGTGTTCGGCCTGACGCTGGTCGGTCGAATGCGATCGGCGCCAACGGATGCCGCGTTGGCGCGAAGGCTCGCGAAGCTCGAGGAGCGGTTCGGGGAAACGGAGGCGCTGCTGGCACAACTTTCGGGCTCCGACCAACAGGTGCGGGACTTGGAGGAGCGCGTTGAGTTCATGGAGCATTTGCTGCAACAGGAGCGCCCCGGGGAGCGCCTCCCTCCCCCCGAATAGGCGCTCCGCCAGAGGGGACATCGTCACATCGATGCGGGTTCGCGATCTTCACTTGCAATAGGTCGCTGGCGTGTTCGTGATTGCAGTCCGGTGGGCAGGGTGGCAGCGGTGACCGAACGGATCCGATCCCGGCGCTCGCCCTTCGGTACCTGCGCGGCGACTGCTCACCGCATCGTCATGCCGAACGGGTGCGGTTGGAACGTTTGATCGCGGGATCGTTCGATCGATGGATCGTTGAATCGTGGTATGCTGCCAGCAGGAAGCCCGGAACCGCACTTCCCGCCTCACTCCGCGAACGGATCCTTCACGCTGAGCCCCGGGAACCGCGCGAAATCCCGATCGGTGGTCCACAGCTCGCGGGCCCCGTGCTCCATGACCAGCGCGGCGATGTGGGCGTCGTGGACGAGGTTGCCCACGGCGGCGCCCGCGCTCGCCATGTGCTGCAGGTGAGCCGGGTGCCCGGGGCCTTCGCCGAGCAGCACGAGCGATGGCGAGGCCAGGACCGACTCGAGATCCTCGAGCGCCACCTCGAGGTCGGTGGGCGGATCGAAGACGCGCGGGTGGGTCACGATCCGCAAAAACTCATACACGCACGGCCATGGCAGCGCCCACGGCTTCGTTCCCTCGGCCAGCCGGGCGAGCAGAGCGCGGGCCTTCCGATGCTGCGGCAGCTCCTCTCGGCGCGCGTACACCAGGATGTTGGTGTCGAGCGCGATCACCGCCGACCGTCCATCACGTCGAACAAGGCATCCCGGTCATCGAGTTTCACCCCCGGCAACACCCGCCCGCGCTCGGTGCGCCACTCGAGGCGGTATGCCGGTCCGCGCCGGGGCCTCCCCAGGTAGCTCCGCAGGGCATCCTCGATCACCTGGCGCAGCGTGGTCCCTTGCTCTGCGGCCCGGCGTTTTGCCGCGCGGAACAGGCGGTCGTTGAGATCGACTGTGGTGCGCATGCATAAAAGCATAATAGTAATAGTGTCTTTATGCCACGGTGTTGCCCTGCAAGTTCTTCGCCCTACGGTGCGTTCTCGGCCGGGAGGTGGCCGAGATCGATCAACGCACGCGGGACCGCAAACGTGCGGTGAGCCGGCGAGGGCGGAGGCGAGCGGAGCAGCGGTGACGGCGGGAATCAGCGATCACGAAGACCTGGTCCAGAACGCCGGAACCACTAGGTTGGGTGGTTTGCGCGCCGGTACCGTCAACAACACGGGGGAATTCTTGGCCATGGGCATGCACGAACCGGCTTCGCTGGGGGACCACAGGGCACTGCTCAAGTCGTCCAAGCTCGCCAATGTCTGCTACGACATCCGGGGGCCCGTCATGGAGCGGGCGCGGCAGATGGAAGAGGAAGGGCACCACATCATCAAGCTCAATATCGGCAATCCGGCGGCCTTTGGGTTCGAGGCTCCGGACGAGATTGCCCAGGACGTGATCCTCAACCTCCCCGATGCGTCCGGGTACTGTGATTCGAAGGGGCTGTTCCCCGCGCGCAAAGCCATCCTGCAGTACTGCCAGCAGAAGGCGATCCGCGACACGACGCTGGATCACGTCTGGCTCGGCAACGGCGTTTCCGAGTTGATCGTGATGGGCATGCAGGCTCTGCTCAACAATGGCGACGAGGTCTTGATCCCAGCGCCGGACTACCCGTTGTGGACCGCCGCGGTGACTCTGTCTGGAGGCGTCCCGCGCCACTACCGGTGCGATGAAGGCGCCGGGTGGCTCCCGGACCTGGACGACCTGCGTGCCAAGGTGAGTCCGGCCACCCGCGCGCTGGTCGTGATCAACCCCAACAATCCCACCGGCGCACTCTACCCGGTGCGGCTCCTGGAGGAACTTCTGGAGATCGCGCGCCGGCACCGGTTGGTGGTGTTCGCCGACGAGATCTACGACAAGGTCATCTACGACGGGATGCAGCACACGTCCATCGCGTCCCTTGGCGATGACGTCCTGTGCGTCACGCTCAACGGCCTGTCGAAGAACTATCGCGCCTGTGGCTACCGGGCGGGCTGGATGGTGGTGTCCGGTGACCGGCGCCACGCCAGCGACTACATCGAAGGCCTCGACATTCTCGCGTCGATGCGGTTGTGCGCCAACGTGCCGGCGCAGTACGCGGTCCAGACGGCGCTCGGCGGGTATCAGACCATCGACGACCTCGTGGCCCCGACCGGTCGGTTCTGTCGCCAGCGCGATGTCGCGTGGAGCCTCATGACCGAGATCCCGGGCGTCACGTGCGTCAAACCGCAGGCGGCGCTCTACCTGTTTCCCCGGCTCGATCCCGAGGTCTACCCCATCGCGGACGACGAGGCATTCATCCTCCAACTTCTGGAGGAAGAGAAAGTGCTCGTGGTGCAGGGGACCGGTTTCATGTGGCCCCATCCCGATCACATGCGACTGGTGTTTCTCCCCCACGTGGACGACCTCGAGGAGACGATCGGCCGGATTGCCGGGTTCCTGGAGCGGTACCGCGCCAAGCACGCAACATAGGATCGCTTGCTCAGGAGGTTGGGCACCACGGACTTGCGAGGCGCCGCGGCCAGGGAGGGACGCGGCCAGGCGGCTCGACGGTCAGATCGTTGGGTGGCGGGATTGTGGGATGGGTCGGCGGGCCGGTGGGGCTGGTGATCGGGCCCCGGGGGCCGCCCTTGTCGTTACCGGTGAGTGACGGGCAGATTACAGGATACGCACGAAACGCCTGGCCAGGAGGTCGTCATGTCCAAGCAGGCTATCGCTGCATTCTTCGAGCAGGTGGCAAAAGACGGGAATCTGCAGCACGCCCTGGCGGAGTTCGCCACGCGACGCGGATTCAGGTTCACGCCCCGTGAGCTCCGCGATGTGGACCTCAACAGCGTGTCCGGCAGCATCAAGGCCGCCGTCGCCCCAGAGAGCGCACCCCCGGATGAGCAGGATGATGCCCGCGACGACCCCGGATTCGGGGTTATCGAGTTTCCCGCGTAGTCACGGGAAACGACGGGAGCGTTGGGAACGATGGGAGCGACGGGAGCGTGATGCCCGACACGTGACGCCCCCCCCCGCGTGCGCCTTCCCGGGGCGGCGTCTAGACCGGTGCTTCGACCACCTCGAGTTCCCGCTCCCCGACCCGCTTGTCCGTATCCTCGGCGTAGCAGATCGCGTTCAACAGACGACCGTATCGTCGGTACTCGTCGAGCCGGCATGAGCTGACCAGGTTACCCTCCCACACACAGGCGTCCGGACAGCTCTCGCACATGCTCGACACACCGTTCTCCAACAGGTCGGGCGGCTGGTTGATGCCGATGCTCTGGAAGTAGACGGGCCTGAACCAGTTCACGGGATTCATGAGGCTCTTGAGCAGCCGCCGCCGGGCGGGGCGCATCTTCTTGTCGCCCAGGAGAGCCGTCAGCATGATCACGACGCGCGGGGATCGATTGGTCCTCAAGTACATGAAGTACCGACCCTTCACCCAGTGGTGGGCGACCTGGAGGAACTCCATGGTGCGGGGACCGATGAAGCCGTAGTCCGTACCGTTGGTATCGAAGAGACCCGCGTAGCCCCACCACTTGTACTCCTTGATGTGGCCTGTACCGCCCAGGTAGGCGCACGGCTCGAAAAAGCCACCGATGTGGTCCTTCAGGAGGTTGTAGACATCCACCGACGTGATGTCTATCTGACTCGCGTCCGCCTCGGCGTATCCCAGTTTCTCCTGTATTCCCTCATGCGTTTCGCTCTGCTCGCTCTCTACGCTCCACGTCACGTCCTCTCGAATCGGGATGCCTCGGTAGGTGATGAAATCCAACCCGTGCACCTTCCCGATGTTCGAGCGAGCCCATTTCACGATGTCGGGCAGGAATCGGAAGTTCTCGTGATAGACCGTGCAGTTGAACGTCGTGTAGATCTTGCCTCGGCCCACGGCATAGATCATGTCCGCGATCTTCTGCCGCAGCGGCATGAGCCCGATCTCGTCTTTGCGGCTCTTGTTCTCGGGTCGGTCCTGCAACATGTCCACGTGGCAGGTGAACCCGTAAACGCCGGCGTCAGACAGTCTGGAGATGAAATCCTCTGTCATCCGAACGCAATTCGTGATGATGTTGGCCTTGAGCCCTTTGCCTGCGATGTACCGGACCAGTTCCACGAGACGGGGATAGATGAGGGGCTCACCACCGGCGATGCAGACCGTGTCGATGTTTCTGTTCCTGATGCAGAAGTCGACCTCTCGGATAAGCTCCTCGAGCGGGCGGTGACCCTGCATATACGAGCGGTAGCACCCTTTGCAGTGGATGTTGCAGATGTCGGTCGTCTCGAGCCATTGCACGGGATTGTCATTGCTCGACCACGGCCAGCGGTAGTAGTTCCGTTTCTCGGGCCAGTTGTCGGTGTTGTAGAACCCCATCGGATACCTCCTTGGCCGATCCCGGCCCGCTTTGATAGATCGACTCTCCGCCGATGGCGCCTTTGGGACGAGCATGTCGCGCCACCGTTGAGGTTGCCCCTTGGCGGCTGGCATCACCCCGCGGCGTGACCCTGGCGGCGTGCTGTCGAAGGCCAGCGACGCGGATCCTCAGCGAGCCATAGTAGGCGCGCCGCTCGACGGGCCCAAGGACGGGAATTGTCTGATTTGAATTGCCCTCGGACATCCCTCATCGGAGCAATGATGGTGGTGCGCGAGGCGTCGAAGCTCGACGGAGACTGTCTCCGCGCCCACACCCCGTGGCGCGAGGACGGCGCGCCGAATTCGGAGTTTCCCGTTTCCCCTTGCCTGGCAACGCCGTGCCGCCGCAGGTTAAGGAGGAGGTCACCGCCGCACGGCGGTCCGGCGTCGCGCACGCTCCGAGCGAAGGGCGGCACCGGTTCTCGCTTCCCGGAAGGGGGCGTCGATGTCCGTGTTCTCGGCATCTCTGGTCGGCACGCGCCGATTCATCTCCGGGCTCGGCCAGTCGGGCCTGCTGTTCGCCCCGGTGCGCCGCACGCTGGTGGAGCCCAGCGCGCGGGTGCGCGGCGAGCTGCGCCCACTGCTCCTCTGCCACTACGGCTACCAACTGTGGTCGCGCGGCCTCATCGCCGGCTGCTGCGGCAACCTCTCCGCGCGGACGCACGACGGTGCGGGCATGTACATCACTCCGCGCACCGCGAACAAGTCGCGGCTCCTCGCCCGCGACATCCTGCGCGTGCCACTCGACGCCACGGACGACCAGCTCACGGAGGTGAGCATCGAGTTCCCACTGCACCGTGCCTGCTACCGTTTGTGCGCGGACGTCGGCGCCGTCATCCACACACACGCGCCCGCGCTCACCGCCCTCGGCCTCCGCGACGTCACCATCGGCGACCGTCTCCCCGAGGCGGCCCAGGCCCTCGGCGGGGTCGCATGCGTCCCCTACTGCCCGTCCGGCTCGCACACGCTCGCGGATGCGGTGGGGCGCGCTGTCGCGGCCGGGAATGGGCTGATTCTGCTGGCACAGCACGGTGCGGTGTCGGTCGGACGCGACGTCCCCGAAGCGTACGACCGGATGGAGCTGGGAGAGCTGTCCGCCCAGGCGCTGGTGCTCGCCTGAGCGAGACGCGGCGGTTGGGCGGTTAGGCGGTTAGGCGGTTGGGCAGTTAGACAGTCCGATCCGCCACCCCTCCTCCCGACCTGTTCTTCACTTCAGTACTTGTACGTTCCCCGCGGTGCTCCCCATTCACCTCCGACGCACTGTCGGACACCTGTCGAGAGGCGCCAGTGGTGCACGGCCACGCACTCACGGCGCCGGGGGTGCGTCTCTCCCAGGCTTCCCGATGGCCGTCCCGTTGAATGAAAGCCCGCGTTCCTTCGCGCACTCCGTACAGAGGTAGACCGTGGGCTTCAGCTTTTCGATCTGCGCCCGGGTTGGACCTTCGCCTTCCACGGGAACCACCGGCACACCGGTGATCTTGACCCCGCAATCGGCGCACGTGAGTTCTTTCTCGCCGGGGACGGCCATTCGTCATACCTCCTGAAAGCGCACCCAGTGATACGGGTGTGTGGTCGGGGCACTCGCAGCGTAACCACCCAGCGGCAAACCTGAAAGCAGACATCCACCGTCGCAAGAGAAGCCCACGACTAGAGCCGCCTACTGAGCCCTCGCCCTAGCGTACGCCCCTCCCCCCATCACCCCGTACTCGGCCATCGACCGGATCCTCGGCAACGCCTCGAACGACACCCGCGGGGCTGACAGCATCACGAAGCCCGTTCCCTCCGGCCCGGCGAACGACCGGACCCAGGCCGCCGCGCGCCCGGTAGCTCCATCGCACCGTGCCGGTTGCCCGGTCGAGCGCCCACACGTTCCCACCGGCGTCACCGATATACACGCCCTGCGTGGTCACGGCCGGTGAGGACCACGTGTATCCCTCCGCAACGAACCGCCACAGCTCGGCGCCGGACCCGCCATCCAACGCGTGCACGAACGTGCCGTCCGAGGTCCCGCTGTAGACCTCGCCATCCACGACCGCCGGGGACGACATCGCCCACGACATCTGATGGTCGGCCCGCCACTTGAAGGCGCCGGTGCGCTGATCGAGGGCGTACATGTGCCCGTCGCGGGACCCCACGTACACGGTGCCGTCCACGACGGACGGGGAACTGATGATCGATTTGCGGTCGAACCCGAACTCGGCGGAGACCAGCGACACGCCCTCGGGCTCGTACCGCCACCGCTCCTGCCCGCTCACGACGTCCACCGGTGGTTGGCTGGAACAGGCAAGACCGAACAGGACGAGGGCACACAGCGGGACGATCGATCGGTGCGATGGCATCGACGCTCCGGGTGATGAGGAAGGGCTCCCCTATCTACGGGATCACGGACCGGAGGGTTCCAGCATCCCGACGCCGCAGCGGCGGGAGCGACGGGAACGACGGGAACGACGGGAACGACGGGAACGACGGGAACGACGGGAGCGACGGGAAT
>CAYGCN010000075.1:0-14715 GCA_964348385.1 uncultured Gemmatimonadaceae bacterium | reverse complement strand
CGCGGCCGCATGGGAATCGGCGGCCACTCGTACGGGGCGTTCATGACGGCCAACGTGCTGACGCACTCCGACGTGTTCTCGGCGGGTATCGCCCGATCGGGCGCGTACAACCGATCACTCACGCCATTCGGCTTCCAGGCCGAAGAGCGGACGTTCTGGGAAGCGTCGGAGGTCTATTTCCGGATGTCGCCGTTCATGAACGCCGAGAAGCTCAACGAGCCGATCCTCCTGATCCATGGGGAAGCCGATAACAACTCCGGGACCTTTCCGATCCAGAGCGAGCGCTACTACCACGCGCTGAAGGGACTCGGCAAGACGGCCCGACTGGTCATGCTGCCGCACGAGAGCCACGGGTACCGGGCCCGCGAGTCGATCTTGCACATGCTGTGGGAGATGCAGGAATGGCTCGAGCGCTACGTGAAGCAGGGGACGACGGAAGGGAAGAGGGTCTCAACGAATCCCTAGAAGCGCAGACTCGTCGGTGGGGGCGCGGGCCGCACGAATCGGTTCGCGCCCCCGCTGCATTGGTTGGCCCCCGCGGCCTCGGCGCTGCGCGGACGCCACCAGCCGCCAACCGCGCCGTTAGAGGTGCAGTTCTACCCCGATCTTCCGGGAGACGGCGCGATCGTAGATCAGCTTCCCGACCGCCACGTCCTCCAATGCCAGACCGAGATTCATGCACAGGACGGCCTCGTCATGCGACCGACGGCCCGGACTCGTCCCGGCCACGATCGCGGCAAGGTCTCCATCGGGGGCCGGAGTATGCCGGAAGAACCCCAGGGACCGGTAGTAATCCAGTTGGGGGACGTCGTCGGTCACGAAACGATCGGCGGCACGAACGGCGGCCGGCGTCCAGTAGGAATCGAAGTCGAGCGCGCACGCAAATGCGCCGGGGCCGAGCCATCCGGCGTCGATCACCGGCGCCGGGTCGCGCAGGATCGGACCGCTGGTGACGACGATATCGACGTTCCTGACGGCCTCCTCAGGATCGCGGACCACCGTCACGGTGATCCCGAATCGCCGCGCCATCTCGTCCGCATAGTCGCGCGCTGCCTCAGGATCGATGTCGTAGGCGCGCGCTTCCTCGATTGGAAACCTCGCGCACAAGGCCTCGAGATTGGTGCGTCCCTGGACGCCGCACGCGACGATCCCCACGGTACTGGCATCGGCTCGCGCGAGATGCGTGGCAGCCACGGCGGTAGCCGCGCCGGTGCGCATGGCCGTTATCCACGTGGCATCCATGACCGCGACCGGAATCCCCGTGTCCGGATCGTTCATGATGAGCAGGCCGGCAATGTAGGGGAGTCCCCGAGCGCGATTGGCGGGGTTGCCCGAGATCCACTTCATGCCCGCCGCACCCACTCGCGGCAGCAGTGCCGGCATCGCATGAATGAAGGCGTCCGGAGCGGGGTGAATGGCGGGCTTCGGTGGCATCTCTGCATCGCCCCGTGCCTTGTCGCGAAACATCGCTTCGATGGCGTCGATGATATCCGGCATGGCGATATCGACGCGCTCGACATCGTCACGGGAGAGGTAGAGCAACCTCGACTCGGCCATGCAGGGGCTCTCGGTTGAGGTAGGTGTCTGCGGCTTGGTGTGTCAGTCGCAATTGCGCCCGGCCTCCGCTATCTTGCTCGTGTTGTCAGTCGTCGGGAGCGGTCCGCGATCCCCCGTGGACCAAGGCGTTGCCCAATCGGCCCCCCGGCGACGGTACACCACCAACAATGGGATACAATCATGACAAACACTCCATCGACCGACGTCCGCAAGAGTGCCGTGGTCGTGATCGACCTGGCGAACGACTTCGTGTATCCGGGAGGTGTGATCGCCGATGCCGGCGGGCCCGGCTACCAGGAGCGGGCCCAGGCAATCATCCCGGGCCTCGCACGTCTCCTCGCCGCCGCCCGAAAGGCCGGGATGACGGTGGTGTACGCCACCGACGCCCACGTCCCCGGGGACTCCGAGCTCGCCAAGTGGCCACCGCACGCCATGAAGGGAACGCACGAAGCCGAGATCGTGGACGCCCTCGCTCCGCAGCCGGGTGACCTCGTCATCGAGAAGCAGACGTATAGCCCGTTCACCAGCACGGATATCGACGAGCAGCTCCGCACCCGCGGGATCGACACGCTCTATATCACCGGTCTCCACACCGATTGCTGCGCGCGACATACCTCGGGTGATGCCTTCCAGCGCGGGTACAGGCTGGCGTGGGTCACCGATGCCCTGCAGGCATTCACCGACGAGGCGCACCAGGAGGGCCTGGAGTATTTCAAGGCCTGGTATGCGACCGACCCGGACCGGCAGTTTCAGCGCGTGGACGACCTGACGCGCGAGTGGTCGGGAGCCCGGGTGCCCGCCTGAGCCGCCGGACCGTCTGACGGCCGCTGGAAGCGGGATCGAGCGAGGGAGCGAGATGTCGCCTCGCGCGAGCCGCGCGCATGCTCCATCTTGGAGAGCGTGCCCTCCTGTTCCTCCCGGCTCCGAGGGTTTCCTGATTCCGTCAACGTGCTTGGAGGACGGCCATGGCACCGCAAGACGTATCGAGACGAGACTTCGTCAAGATGGGCGCGGCCGGCACGGCGTCCGTGTGGCTGTGCCGCGACGCCCCGCCGGGACCCCAGCCTCCGATGCCCGAGCGGCCACTGGGTCGGACGGGTCATCGGGTTCGGCTGTTCAGCCTGGGTGGGCAAGCGACGCTCGAGCAGCCTGACAAGCTCGACGAATCGGTCGCCATCATCAATCGGGCCATCGATCTCGGTGTGAATTACATCGACACGGCAGCAGCGTACGGGCGCGGCCTGAGCCAATCGTACATCGGTGAGGTGATGGCGACCCGTCGTAAGGAAGTCTTTCTCGCCACCAAGACGCACGATCGCACGCGGGACGGATCGCTGCGTCTCCTCGAGAACAGCCTGAACCGCCTCAAGACCGATCACATCGATCTGTGGCAACTGCACAACGTGCGGAACACGGAACAACTCGACCGCATGTTCGCGCAGGAAGGCGCCGTCGAGGCCATGCACAAGGCCCGCGACGAGGGCATGGTTCGGTTCCTCGGCATTACCGGGCACTACGATCCTGCCGTACTGCTCGATGGGATCACTCGATTCGACTTCGACACGATTCTCATGGCCCTGAACCCGGCCGATCCGCATCACTTGCCGTTTGCGACGGAGCTGCTGCCGGCGACGAACCGCAAACAGATGGGTGTGATCGCGATGAAGATCCCCGCACGAGGACGCGTGTTCCGGGACGGGGGCCTGCAATCCATGCGGGATGCCATGCGCTGGGTCCTCACGCACCCGGTGAGCACGGTCATCGTCGGTTGCGACACGGTTGCGCAGCTCGAGGAGAACGTGCGCATTGCTCGGGAGTTCGAGGCCATGGATGCCAAGGAGCTGGCGCGGGTCTCGGGATTGGTCGAGCCGTATGCGTCACAGGCGGCGTTCTTCAAGCGAGATGCCGCGGGATTCGGCGAGGACGAGGACCACGATTGGGATTAGTCGAATCCCCGCCGACGGTTCGATGCCGGCCGTTCCGGTGGGTCGAAGCCAGTCGCGATCCTGCTGATGAGTGACCTGACGGTCGCGGGGAACGCGCCCCTGACGGTACTCTCGGAAGACGAGAGCATGTTCCGCGACGCGGTGCGCGCCTTCGCGGAGGCGGAAGTCCGGCCGCGCGTCGAATCGATGGAGCGTGCGGCCGAGTTCGACACCTCGCTGATCCCCAAGTTCGCCGAGCTGGGTCTCATGGGGATCGACATTCCCGTGGAATTGGGCGGTGCCGGAGGCTCCTTCTTCATGGCCATGCTGGCGGTGGAGGAGCTGTCGGCCATCGACGCGTCCACATCCGTCCTCGTGGACGTGCAAAACACCCTGGTGAACGTGCCGTTCCTGGATTGGGGCAGTGAGTCGCTGCAGCGGAAATACTTGCCGAGGCTCGCGGCCGGCACGGTAGGTGCCTACGCTCTCTCGGAGGCCGGGTCGGGTTCCGATGCATTCGGTTTGGCGTGCCGTGCCACGCCGGACGGCGATGCGTGGGTCCTGAATGGTGCGAAGCTCTGGATCACCAATGGAGCGGAGGCGGAGGTCTACGTCGTCTTCGCCACCGTCGATCCGGCCAAAGGCTACAAGGGCATCACGACCTTCATCGTGGAGCGGGGCTTTGCCGGCTTCACGGTGGGGAAGAAGGAAGACAAGCTCGGCATTCGGGCCTCGAGCACCACGGAGCTGATCCTCGAGAACTGCCGCGTTCCGGCCGACAATGTGCTGGGTGAGATCGGCAAGGGGTACAAGGTCGCCATCGAGACGCTCAACGTGGGGCGTATCGGTATCGGAGCGCAGATGGTCGGTGTGGCACGCGGTGCCCTCGAGGCGACCAAGCGCTATGTCAAAGAGCGACAGCAGTTCGGTAGGCCGATCGGGGAGTTTCAAGCTGTCCAGTTTCAGTTGGCCCAGGCGGCGACCGAACTGGAGGCGGCCCGGCTGCTCGTCTACAATGCCGCGCGACTGCGCGACGCGAAGCAGCCATACATGATGGAAGCGGCGATGGCCAAGCTCTATGCGGCGCAAATGGCCGAACGGGTGACCAGTCTGTGCGTGGAGTTGTTCGGCGGATACGGCTACACCAAGGAGTATCCCGTCGAGAAGTACTATCGCGATGCCAAGATCGGCGCGATCTACGAGGGCACGAGCAACATGCAGTTGCAGACCATCGGGAAGATGCTGCTCGGCTGACCTGCGGGCGGGTCAGTCGTTGGGAGGCGTCCCGAGCGCCAGGGGCGCCTCCTTTCTTCCCCCGCGCGTCGATAACACCTCCACCGTTCCTTCGACGCCTGCCGTTCCCCGGACCAGGATCTCAAACGTCACCGACTTGCGTTGACCAGGCAGGGTCCAGCCGGCCTCGATCGTCTTGTCGCGCGTCGCGGGCAGCACGATCTGCACCGCGGGTGGCTTGCCTGTGGTGAGCGTGCTATCGAACCGCAGCCGGACGCGGTCCTCTTGGACGATCTTCACCAGTTGGGCCTGCCGCAGCGCGGTCGGGAGCCGACCCGAGTTTGTCCAGCTCACGCGAACTCGGTACTGCGCACTGTCTCCCGAAGCTCGGGTGCGTCTCACCTCGTCGATCCGAACGTCGTCGATCTGCGGCAACCACCGCGCCATCTCGAGATTGAAGAGGGCCTGATTCCGCGCCCACGGCTCGAGCTCCTCCGGTGGTGGGTTTTGTGAGAAGAATTTGGGGTGAAATCCGCCAATCTCCACAGCGCCGAGCGTCGGATGCTCGAACGGCTCCCACTCCCGGAAGCCGCGTCCGCCGTTCTCGCGGTCGTCCCAGGTCAGCGCATCCACCTCGTCGAGCAGCCCGTCGCCGTTGTAGTCGCTCATGCGGCCCGAGTTCCAGAGCTCGTCCCCGTACCAGATGGCCCCATAGTAGAAGTAGCCGAAGTCGGGCCCGTGTCCGAAGAGGGGAGAGGGCCGAGCCGAGTCGCCGGTGACGGTGCTGACGGGTACACGCGTCATGTAGTGCTCGTACACGTCGCCGGCCCATGGGTAGCCGGTGATCCGGCGCCCGATGGAGTCGAACGTCGTGTAGAACGCGAGGTCCTCGGGATACATACGCTCGGCGCTGCGCGACGTGGACGGCGGCCGGAGGTGCATGGGCACCCGCGTATCCATCGAATTGACCACCGAAACGTTGGGGTGGGCGAGAAGCCACAGCACGGTCAGTCGCGTCTCGGGCTCGCTCAACGGAAACGCCCCGGCACCGAACTGGGTATACCCGCGTCCGGTCGCATCACCACCGCGGTCGGGGCGCCAGTTCTCCGGGTAGTTACGATGCAGGTCGAGGCCACCGATCCCGTCTTCGTTGAATCGATCGTCGCCGTCGTTGTCGATACCCTCGGAGATCACCATCCAGTCGCCCTCGCCCTCCGGCACCCGCTTCATGAGGCGGCCCGACGGGTCGCGTTCATCCAGTGTGAAGCTGGCTCGATCGCGCTCGTGATCGCGCGCGCGCCACCGCAGATCGTGGATGACACCATCGTCGTTGAGGTCCTCCGGCGGGTCCTCGTCGAGCAGGCCGTCTCGGTCGGAGTCGTGTGGCCGCACGGTGCTGCGATTGGCCTGCGCTGTGTGCAGGTACAGCCCGGAGCCGTCGGGATTGTTCTGGGGTCGCAGATGAACGGCCTTCGTGTCGAGCAGTCGTGTGATGTCCGGGTCACGACCGTATCCGGCAAGAAGGTGCTGGATCACCCAGAGCACGGACTCCGATCCCGTGATCTCGCCGCTGTGTCGTCCGCCCTCGAAGTACGCCGCCGGCTTGTCGGAGGCACTCCCCGTCGCCGTATTGGTGAGCGTCACCTGATAGATGGGGCGCCCTTCGAAGCTTCGGCCCACTTCGTACAGCTCGACCAGCGTTGGATAACGATCGGCCCACCGGTGGAGCCACGCGTCCATCACGTCGCCGGTGTGGTAGCGATCGAACCGAAGCGTATCACCGATGGCATACTCGACCCCCTCGTGCCGGTGGACCCGGAAGAAGCTCACGCCATGGCGCTCGCCGCCGACGGTGTACCAGTCGGTACTTGCCGACGGCATCGTATCCGTCTGTGCGTCGACCAACGCCGGGCAGAGGATGAACCAGGTTGTGCACACGAGGGTGACGAGACGGGTGGGCATGTGGCCTCCAACCGGTTGGGTACGTGTCGCCACGGTGGTCGTTGTCATAGGCGTTTCGCGTGAGGACCGTCAGTTGTCGGCGCGCTGCTCGCCCGCGAAGCGCTCGAGGGTCGCGCGTTCGTCGAAGGTGAGACTCGACGGCCCCAGACGGTTGAGCTTCTCGAGAATGCGGTCGACTTCCTCGCGGTTGAGCGGATGGATGTCTTCTCGCCGGATCGATTGCCACCGTGTCGCCACGCTGTCGGCGTCCCGCACGGGCGGCGCGCCGGCCTGGGCCTGGCGTTTGAACCGCCGGGCCGGTGAGCGCCATTCGATCCACACCAGATAGAGCAGTCCCCCGAGAAAGCCGCCCAGGTGCGCGAAGTGGGCCACGCCGTCGCGGGACCCGCTGAAGCCCGCATACAGGGACAGTGCCGTCATGACCACGACCAGCCATCGGGCCTGAATCGGCAGCACGCCCCAGATCAAGATCTGCTGCCGCGGCCAGAACCGCGCGAACCCGAGCATGACGCCATACACCGCTCCCGAGGCGCCGACGATCATCGCCCGCGGCGTGAAGAACACGGACACCAGCGCGGCCATGATCCCACTGATGAAGTAGAGCACGAGGAAACGCCGACTCCCGAGTCGCACCTCCAACATGGGGCCGAAGAAATACAGGACCAGCATGTTGAAGAGGATGTGAATAAAGTTGGCGTGGAGAAACATGTACGTGATGACCGTCCACGGTCGACTGGGCAGCAGGATCGGCACCAGCACCAGCGTCCCGACGACCATTGGAAACGTGCGCATCACCAGATACATCGCGGCGTTGGCGATGAGCAGTCGGGTCACCCAGGGCGTCATGATGCAGGAAGGCTAGGCGATGAGTGGGGCCGGCGCCACCCATGGAGAGGTTTCCGTCTCGCGCTTGCAGCATATCTTTGGACCGTCTGTAGTCTCTTCTGGTGGTGCGGCACATGGTGCAAGGCGAAGTCCGTCGTCGCGACTCCCGTGGACTCCTTTCGACGTCCTCCCGTGGCGCCGCCGCGGGACTCCCACCCGATCTGGTCGAGAAGGCCGGCAATCGACTGGCATTGGCGGCGATCACGTACGCGTCGGTCTATGCGCTGTCGTACGGCTCCGGCCGGTTCACCCAGGCCTATGCGATCTACTGGGGGACCACGGGCGTCACCATGGCCGACGTCATCTCCTTGGCCTTCATCGTCGCTTCGGTGGCGATGTTCTTCATCGCCCGGAGCGGCTGGATCGAATCGTACCTCCTGCTCGATATCGGACTCGTGTACGAAGTGGTGGCCGCGGCGGGTATCGACGTGCATTTGGCGTTCGGCCACTGGAGTCCGGAGGCCGAGGTCATCGGGCTGTCGTGGACCTGTGTCTGGATCGTGTTCTTCCCGCTCATCGTTCCCAGCACCCCCGGGAAGACCCTGCTGGCCGCGGTCGGCGCCGCCACCATGGGGCCCTTCATGTACGCGGTGGGACTGGCGCGGGGGGCGCCGCCGTTTGCCCCCGAAGTGACGTTTCTCGTCTTTCTCCCCAACTACATCTGTGTCGCCATCGCCGTCATCGGGTCGCGCGTCGTGTACCGGCTCGGGTCCGATATCAGTCGGGCACGTCGCATGGGAGCCTACCGCCTGGTCGAGAAGCTGGGTGAAGGGGGCATGGGTGAGGTCTGGAAGGCGGAGCACCGCATGCTCGCCAGGCCGGCGGCCATCAAGCTGATCCGGAGCGATCCGGGGGGCAGCAGTCCTGGCCGCACGCCGAGCAGCCATCTCCACCGGTTCGAACGTGAGGTGCAGGCCACGTCGCTGCTGCGCTCGCCGCACACGGTGGAGGTGTACGACTACGGGCTCACGGAATACCGCGAGTTCTACTACGTGATGGAGTTGCTCGACGGTTTGAGCCTGGAGGAGCTGGTGCAGCGGCACGGTCCGCTGTGCGCCGAGCGCGTGATTCACGTGTTGATCCAGGCCTGCCATTCACTCGCCGAGGCGCACGCCAGTGGGCTCGTCCATCGGGACATCAAGCCGGCCAATGTGTTTCTGTGCCGCTACGGTTTGGAGCACGACTGGGTGAAGGTGCTGGATTTCGGGCTGGTCAAGCGATCGGGCGGTACCACGGATCCCAAGTTGACGGACATCGGCGCGTTTGCGGGCACCCCGGCCTACGGGTCGCCGGAGACGGCCATGGGGGACAGCGATGTCGTGGACGGGCGGAGCGATCTCTACTCGCTGGGGTGCGTGGGCTTCTGGTTGCTCACGGGCGCTACGCCGTTCCGGGCCACGAGCCCCATGCAGATGCTCCTGCAGCACGTCCATGAAGCACCGGTCGCGCCGTCGCATCACACGGAAATGCCGGTTCCGGCCGAGCTCGACGAGGTCATCCTCGCCTGCCTGCGGAAGAACCCGGATGAGCGTCCCACGTCGGCCGCCGCCCTCGCAGAGGCGCTGCAGCGGATCCCCGTCGGACAACCGTGGACTGCCGAGCGGGCACGGGAGTGGTGGGACCGACATCGGCCGCGTCACGCGGCGGCCGAGACGCGGACTGCCGGGACCGCGGGCGACACGGCATCGGTGGTTCAGCCGCTGAAGCCCTAGCGCGTTCCCAGCTTCTGTTTCCCCTGATTGTTGATCTGCGAGACCAGCTCGTCGTTGGTCTTGGTGCGGCTGAGGAGGTCGAGCAATTCCTTCATGGCATCGGGGGCAGGCAGGCTCGCCAGCCAGTGCCGCAACGAATGCACGGCCTCCAGCGTCTCCGGCGAGAGCAGCCGCTCTTCGCGGCGGGTGGCGCTGGCGTTCAGGTCGATGGCCGGAAAGATGCGGCGCTCGGCCAGCTCCCGGCTCAGCACCAGCTCGCTGTTGCCGGTACCCTTGAATTCCTCGAAAATAACCTGGTCCATTCGGGATCCCGTGTCGATCAAGGCGGTCCCGATGATGGTGAGCGATCCGCCACCCTGCTTGGGATCGATGTTGCGGGCGCTACCGAGGAACCGCTTGGGTCGCTCCATCGCGGTGGCATCGAGACCGCCTGAGAGGGTGCGCCCACTGCCCTTCTCGACCCGGTTGTACGCGCGGGCGAGGCGCGTGATGGAATCCAGAATGACCACGACATCCTGACCGATCTCCACGCGGCGTCGGGCACGTTCCAGGGTGAGCTCGGCGACGGCGATGTGACGGCTGGCGGGGAAGTCGAAGGTCGACGCCACCACTTCGCCGTATCCACAGGCCTCCATCTCGGTGACTTCCTCGGGTCGCTCGTCCACGAGGAGGATCAGGAGCATGGCGTCCGGGCGGTTCTTCGCGATGCCCTCGGCGAGGGCCTGAAGCACCATGGTCTTGCCTGCCTTGGCGGGCGCCACGATCATCGCTCGCTGACCGAGCCCCAGCGGACACACCAGATCGATCACTCGGTTCGTGTAGTCGGGGGCACCGAGCCGAACCAAGCCGCAGTCCAACGGGAGCTGGGTGTTCGGATGGATCGCCGTGAGGTCGTTGAAGCGGGGGCGCTCGCCACGCATGTTGGCGGCATCGGTGCCGTTCACCACGTGGAGGCGCTGGAGCGTGCGGCTCTTGCCCCGTCCGGACGGCTCGCCGACGTCACCCGCCAACTCGTCGCCCGTACGGAGCCGGAACTGCTGGATCAGTTTGCGGCCGACGTGGATGTCGCCCCGCGAGGGGAGATAGCTGTTGTCGCGGCGCCGAATGAAGCCGGCCCCTTTCGGGGTGACATCCAGGACGCCAAGGCTGGAGTTGTCGCTCACACGAATGCTGGGTGCAGGTAAAGGGTCAATGGACGAGGGTCGTTCTCGTGTCCAACACGGGTACTGATGCCTGTGTGGAGCCGGGGGGGAGTACCCCGGAAGGATGATACCCTAGGAACGTACCGCCAGCGCGACGAGCCGCAACCCGTCGCTCCGCCGCCGGTCAGTTCTTATGTCGAAACGTGATTCGGCCCCGCGTCAGGTCGTAAGGCGAAACCTCTACGGTCACGCGATCGCCGGCAAGCACCCGGATGCGGTTGCGCCGCATCCGCCCCGCGATGGTCGACAGCACCGTGTGTCCGTTCTCGAGCAATACGCGGAAGGTGGCGTTCGGCAAGACCTCCGTCACCGTCCCCTGCAACTCAATTGCGTCTTTCTTGGCCATGCCAACTTCGCCGTTCAGTCGGCCCTAATCCTAGTCGGGTGGCCGGTCATGCCGAAAGGGGGTCCCGGAGAGTGGTGGAACCCCCTTGTCGGCTCCTCAGGCATGCCGGGCTCAGGCCTCGACCAGCTTGGCGACGTTCTCTGCCGCCGGCCCCTTATCGCCCAGCACGAGGTCGAACTCGACTCGCTCGCCCTCCTTGAGGGACCGGAACCCCCCTCCCTGGATGGCCGAGTAGTGGACGAAACAGTCCTTTTCCCCTTCGTCGGGCGTGATGAAGCCGTAGCCCTTGCCATCGTTGAACCACTTCACTATTCCGGTCGTACGCATTCCCAGCACCCTCACGCGTTTGTGTGGTCGGGGTCCGGCACCGCCGCACTGCCGACTACTGGTTGTGCGCGGTTGAGCCCCCGCGCCAGGCTGCCCTCACGATGTCCGGGGGGTCCCGGACGATGCGCTTCACGGGCGACGAGCACTCCTGCGATCGAGGATCCGAGGCACAAAAAAGGGGGCCGGCCGATCGACCGGTTCCCCGACTCCGTGCCAACTCACATGCCCTGCAATCCCTCTTCCTGCACTGCGGAACCTCGCACTCCTGCAACCTCGAGCCAAAGGTAGCCCTGGGCGCTTGGCCTGTCAAAGCGGCGTACGAGATGCCCGGCGCTCACTCCACCACCCCACTGCCGGCGGAAGCCAGCACAGGTTCGCCACGATCGTTTCGAGCGCGGTGAGAGTTTGTGTGGTGGGACTGAATCCGACGATCCGTGCGGCCAGGAGCCCCGCCGGTACCGCCAGGACGACGATAAGCCCCGTGAGCATGACCGGATGACGAAGGTAGTCCCGGATCGCTTCCCCCCACGTGCGCCTGCGGCGTCTGAGAAAGACGAAGCCGGAAACGTTGGCGCCCAGCTGGTCACTCATAGCATAGAAGAACGGGAGATAGAATCCCTCGACCCCGTAGACATTGATCCCCAGCTGCCGACTGCCCCAATCGATCACCCACGGCACGGCCATCCCGAGCAGCTTGCCCCAGCCGTAGGCCTCTGCCATACCGGCGGCACGTCGGCTGAAGCGCTGCCGGGCGGCGTAGAGGCCTTCGAGCAGGCTCTCTCCTTCACCGGACACCGTGCGGACGAGCCACTGCCCCAGCCCACTCCGCTGGAGGCCGCGCGCATCGAGCACGGTGCCGAGGACGAGGCCACCCGCGTACCCGATGATCGTGTAACGGACGAGCTGGCCGAACTCCTCCGTCTCCCCCGCCGTGGCATCGTGGCCCTCCGGTGATTCCGTCACCCGCTCTTCCTTCCGGTCGCCTCTTCGTCGATCTCGAGCACGCCCGCGCCACGCACGCGACCGCTGCGGAGATCCTCCAGGGCGCGTTCGGCTTGGGCCAGTGGGTAGAGCTGGACATGGGTGCGCACGGGAATACGCGGGGCGATCGCGAAAAACTCCTCGCCGTCGCGGCGGGTCAGGTTGGCCACCGACCGGATCGAGCGCTCGCCCCACAGGATATCGTACGGCATCGACGGCAGGTCGCTCATGTGGATACCGGCGCACACCACCGTGCCGCCCTTCACGACCGCCCGGAGCGCCGCAGGCACGAGTGCTCCCACGGGGGCGAAGATGATCGCCGCATCGAGGGGCTCGGGAACGGGCTGCGTCGCGTCGCCGGCCCACTCGGCGCCGAGGCTGCGGGCGAAGGCTTGCCCCGTCGTATCGCCCGGCTTGGTGAAGGCAAAGAGGCGCCGCCCCTGATGCGCCGCCACCTGCGCAATGATGTGGGCGGCGGCCCCGAACCCGTACAGCCCCAGCCGCTCCGCGTCGCCGGCGGCGCGCAACGATCGATAGCCGATCAGGCCGGCGCACAGCAGCGGTGCCGCCTGTGCGTCCGCGAGGCCATCCGGGATGGGGAAGCAGAACCGTTCGTCGGCGACCGTGTACTCGGCATAGCCGCCGTCGAGCGTGTAGCCCGTGAACTTTGCCTGGTCGCAGAGGTTCTCCCGGCCGCTGCGGCAGTACCGGCAGGCACCACAGGTCCATCCGAGCCACGGTACGCCCACGCGGTCTCCTACCGCGAGCCGGGCGACCCCGTCACCGAGCGCCGCCACGATGCCCACGATCTCATGACCCAGCACGAGCGGGAGCTTGGGGTTGGGCAGCTCGCCGTCCCGAACGTGGAGGTCGGTGCGGCACACGGCGCAGGCACGAACACGGATCAGCACCTGGCCGGTGGTGGGGACCGGGCGGTCCAGCGCCGCCTCGCGGAGTGGCCGGTTTGCCGTCTCCAGCAGCATCGCGCGCATGGTCACCGGTCCCCGCGAAGGCGGTCGATCTTGCGACGGTCTTTCTTGGTGGGGCGGCCCTTGCCCTCGTAGGCCGCGGTGGGCTGATGACGCAGTTGTTCTCGCAGCTTCTCTCGGGCCGCCATGCTGGTAGCGGTCTCCCGATAGAGCCGCTGAGCGTCGCTGGCCGAGCCTCGGTGCTCTGCCAGCGCTTCGACCACGACGAGGAATTCGTACGGCGGCTTACGGATGCGCACTTCGTCCCCCACCTGCACCAGTTGCGAACGTTTCACGCGCATCCCCCGGTGCTGCACCTTGCCGCCGTCAATGGCCGCTGCCGCCAATGAGCGGGTCTTGTAGAAGCGCGCCGCCCACAGCCAGCGATCGAGCCGGACCTTGTCGATGGATGGCATCGTGGTCATTCTACTCCGCTGCCGATCCGCGGCGTCCTCCCGATCACCGTGACCGAGATCGTCGAAAAGATACCGTTCACCATCAGCTTCGCACGTGAGGCAGGAGATCCCACATGAGACGTAGACCGTTGATGTTAGTGGCCATGGGCCTGGTGCTGTGGCCGGCGACCGGACACACACAGACCTACCCGACCGACGATCCCGTGATCAGAACCATCTGGGACCAGGGGATGGTGCGGTCCGAGGCGTACCACCTGGCCCAGGTGCTGCTGGATTCCATCGGTCCGCGACTCACGGGCACGCCAGGTCAACTCGTGGCAAACGACTGGGCGGTGCGGGTGCTCGAGCAGTGGGGAATCGAGGCCCGGAACGAGCAGTATGGCACGTGGAGGGGCTGGCGGCGCGGCATCAGCCACATCGACCTGATCGCGCCGCGCGTGCGGAGCCTCGACGGCCGCATGCTGGCCTGGAGCCCCGGTACCGGAGGCAAACGGGTGACGGGTGGCGCCGTGATCCTCCCTGATGTGGCCAATGAAGCCGAGTTTGCGGCGTGGCTCCCCCAGGTCAAGGGCAAGTTCGTCCTGACGACCTACGCACAGCCCACCTGCCGGCCGGACGACAACTGGGAAGAGTACGCGGCTCGGGGCTCCTTCGAGCGGATGCGGGCACACCGGGATTCCTTGCAGCAGACGTGGAGGCAGCGGGCCACGCGGCTGGGAACGCCGGCCACCGAGATCGCCCGGCGCCTGGAGCAGGCAGGCGCGATCGGCATCCTGTCGTCCAACTGGTCCACCGGATGGGGAGCCAACCGCATCTTCGCGGCCAGCACGGAGACCATCCCGACCTTCGATCTGAGCTGTGAGGACTACGGTCTGGTGTTCCGTCTCGCGGAGCATGGCCAGGGGCCCGTGCTCCAGGCCGAAGCGGACGCCGAGTTCACCGGCGCGGCGCCGCTCTTCAACACGATCGGGATCATTCGGGGCACCGAGATGCCGGACGAGTACGTGCTGCTGTCCGCGCACTACGACTCCTGGGATGGTGCCTCGGGAGCAACCGACAACGGCACCGGTTCGATCACAATGATGGAAGCTGCGCGCATACTCAAGAAAGTGTATCCCAACCCCAAGCCCAGACCCTGCCTTGGATATCAACAGCTAAAGATTGCTCATAACCGGCGTCACAATGAACAATATTTCGAAGT
>CAYGCN010000074.1:10691-15015 GCA_964348385.1 uncultured Gemmatimonadaceae bacterium | reverse complement strand
GGAAAGCCCTGGTCGCCCTGGCGGTGCTTGCCGGGTTCCTCGGATACCGCTCCTATGCGATGCGAGCCACGCTCGCCACCGAGGCGGCAGACGAACTCCGTCTGTGGCTGGCCGCCGAGTACCAGGCGGCGGGACTCCCCGCACTGGAGCGCGCACTGACTGCCGGTGACCGCGCGGCGGCGGAGCGCAGCGCCACCGAGATCCTCGCTCGTGAGCGCATCACCTTCGTCGATCTCCGGGCTCGCGGCACGCCGGATGACGTCGTGGTACGGGCGGAGATCGCTGTCGACGGCCGCCCACCCCCCGTGGGCGCCGCCGTTCGTTACTTCCGGATGCAGTACTCGGCGGTGACCGGGTGGCGGCTCGCGCGGGAGACCACTGCCGTGAGCTACTATCTGCGGATCTTCTGATAAGTGGCTGGTGGCTCCCGGCTACTTGCAGGGGAGAAACCGGACCGTCGTCTCCATGTCCTCCAGCACCCGGGCCAGCGCGTTCGCGGTCTCCTGAACCTCCTGCTCGGTCGTGGCCGCTGAGAGGGAAAACCGGACCGAACAGTGTACGTCCTCGGCAGGGAGCCCCATCGCGATGAGGACATGCGTCGGCTCGGGCGATCCCGACTTGCACGCCGAGCCGGACGAGAGCGAGATACCGTGCTGATCGAGGGCCACGACGAGCGACTCACCACGGAGGCCCGGCAGGGTGAGGTTGAGCGTGTTGGGAAGGCGCTTCTGCGGGTGGCCGTTGACGGTGGCCTGGGGCACCAGCGTCTGGACGCGGCGCTGGAGCTCGTCGCGCAGCCGCCGCACCTCGTCCTGAGTGCCGAGGGCCTCGAGCGCCAGCTCCGCCGCCCGTCCCATGCCGACGATTGCCGCGACGTTCTCGGTCCCTGCCCGCAGGCCGCGCTCCTGCTTTCCCCCGTGCACCAGGGGGGAGAGTTCCACCCCGCGCCTCACGTACAGCGCGCCGACGCCCTTGGGGCCGTGGAACTTGTGGCCGGATAGCGTGAGGAGATCTACGTTCGTCGCGCCCACGTCGATCGGCAGCTTGCCGGCGGCCTGGACGGCGTCGGTGTGGAACAGCGCGCCGTGCTCGTGCGCGACGGCACACAGCTGACGTATCGGTTGAATCGTCCCCACCTCGTTGTTCGCCGTCATCACCGACACCAGGGCCGTCTCGGGCGTCAGCGCGCGGCGGAGCGCCTCCGGCGACACGAGTCCGTGTCTGTCTACGTCGAGGTAGGTGACGGCGAAACCGAGGCCCTCCAGGAAGCGACACGACTCGAGCACGGCAGGATGCTCGACGGCGCTGGTGATGAGGTGTCGCCTGCGGCCGCCGGCCGCAAAGGCTACGCCCTTCAATGCCAGATTGTCGGCTTCCGACCCGCCGCCCGTGAACACGATCCGCCGTGGTCGGGCATTGACCAGCCGAGCGACGCGACGACGTGCGTCCTCGACGGCCTCGCGCGCCTCCCGTCCGGTCCCGTGAATCGACGACGGGTTCCCCATCGCCGACTCGAGGTACGGCGCCATCGCTTCCCGAACCTCATCGGCCATCCGCGTGGTGGCGTTGTTGTCGAGATAGATCCGGCGTCTCGGGCGCACAGGCTGCGACGGAGCCGCGAGCACGACGGGACCGCACGTGGCCGCCTGCCCGCGCGGCTGCTGCCCGTTCCCCGCGCCCGACTGCACTTTGATCACGTCACACAGGAGGGCCTTGTAGACGGGAAAGCCCGAGATCTCGTCGGCGTTCCCCAGGTCGGTTAGCTCGTTGACGTTCCACTGTTGCCACGCGGCCGGTCCGACCGGTGTACCGCCGCCCATATTGCACTCGATGGCGCCCCGCCGAATATCGTCGCTCACGACCGCACGAAACGGGACGCCACCGCGGGGCGTGCGGACCTCGACCAGATCTCCCGAGCGGATCTTGCGGGCTGTGGCGTCGTCGGTATGGAGGGTGACGGTCGGCTCGGGGTTGTCCCGGACGAGACCCTCGATACCGTGGTGCTGCGACCGGAAGTCGGTGTGTGGCCGCGCACCCGAATTGAAGACGAGCGGGAAGCGGTCGGTCAGATCGGGCCGAGCCAGCGGTCCCTCGGTAGGTTCGGTGTACTTGGGAAGCGGCTCATAGCCGAACTCCTCGAGGACGGTCGACCAGATCTCGAACTTCCCGGTGGGCGTGTCGAATCCCGGGGCGCCGTCCGGTCGGAGCCCGCCCTTCTCCCACTTCTTGTACTCCATGAGCGGGGTCGGGCGCTTGACCCAGCCGCCGGCCGCACGGATGTCCTCTAGGGTGTGTCCCGATCCCTCGAGGGCGAAACGGATCATTGCCTCCTCGCTCTGGGGGTACAGGTGTCCGTACCCCAGCCGCTTCGCCAACTCCGCCATGATGAGGTAGTCGTTGCGGGCCTCGCCGACGGGTTCCACGGCCTTCTCCCGCAGGCGGAAGATGGGACCGTACACCATGTACGAGTCGATTTCGAACATCGTGGTGGCCGGTAACACGATGTCGGCGTAGGCGGCGTCGGCGGTGAGCTGGCGGTCGATGCACACCAGGAAATCGAGCTTCGACAATGTCTCGCGCCACACGGGGGTCTGGGGCCAGGAGGTGAGCAGGGACGCACCGTGCACGAGGAGCGCCCGAATGCGGTACGGTGTTTCCTCCAGGACGGACGTGACGAGACCGCTGGCGTGCGACTCGCCGCGATAGTGGCTGTACAACGGGTAGCGGTCGCGGGCCACGGCGCGGTCGAGTGCGGGATTCGGCTGGTTGCAGGCCCGGTTGATGGGGAAGTGGGTGCCGCGCATGGCCAGCCCGATTCCGCCAGGGACGTCCAGCTGACCGGCCAGGGCGAACAGCGTGAGCACGGCGCGAATGGCCTGGATACCGCTGTTCGAATACTCGAGCCCCGTGTACATGACCGGACACGCCCCCGTGGCGTTGCAGAGGCGACGGGCCAGGCGGCGGATCGTGTCGCCGGGGACCCCGGTGATCGACGCCGCGACCTCCGGGTCGAAATGCTGCACGTACGTCCGCAGCGCATCGAATCCGTGACACCACTCCTCCGCGAACGTCTCGTCATACAACTCTTCGTCGATGATGACCGCCAGCATGCCGAGGGCGAGCGCTCCGTCCGTGCCGGGTCGAATCGGAATCCACTCTGCGGCGGTGCGCGTGACGGTTTCAGTGCGCCGCGGGTCGATCACGACGATCTCCGCCCCGCGCTTCGCGGCGGCCTCGAGTCGGGCCATGTCGAGCGGCGGCGAGTCGGTGGCGGGGTTGGCTCCCCACACCACGAGCAGTTCCGCCGCCTCCATGTCGGTAAACATGTCGACCAACATGCGACCCATCGTGACGTGCGGCGCGATCATGGCGAACGAGACGTAGCACAGGGCGCCGACCCCCATGGTGTTGGGCGATCCGAAGGGGAAGAGCACGTTCGACGCCGAGGATGCGGCGACGCCGTGGGGCTGGAACATGTCGCACAGTGACAGCTCGAACGCCCCGCGCCCAGTGTAGATCGAGACCGCTTCGGGTCCCGACTCCCGCTTGATCTCCTGGAATCGGTCCACGATGATCTCGTACGCCTCGCCCCACGAGATGCGTTCGAACTCGAGCGTGCCCTTGGGACCGCTGCGCTTCATCGGATACCGGAGGCGGTGTTCCGAATGCACGATCTCGGGTGCGTGCTGGCCTCGGCGGCAGATCATGCCGAGCGGATGCCCCGTGTCGGGACGGATGTCGACGAGGTGGCCGTCGGCGACTCGCACCTCGACCCAACACCCGGCTGGGCAAATGCCGCAGATTGCCGGTCGCCAATCTCCGGTGCTGGGACGCTCGGTCATGCGCTCTCGTCGGGAGGTGAGAGGTGCGAGTAGCCGGAACTACGGGCTTGGGGTCTGTTGAACGAACGCGCGAATGATGATCACGGGTTCCCGTGGCCAGTGCAGCTCCCGGTTGCGGCGCATGGTCGGACCCTTCGCGATGGCGTCCACCACGTCGAGACCCTCGATCACCCGCCCGAAGACGGCGTACCCCCAGCCATCGTGGTATTGGTCGCGGTCCAGTTTGCGGTTGTCGACGAGGTTCACGAAGAACTGCGTCGTGGCGCTGTGGGGGTAATCGGTGCGCGCCATGCCTACGGTTCCCCGGAGATTGCTCAGCCCGTTCTCCGACTCGTTCACGACCGGGGCAGCGGTCGTGTTGGCCCGGCGCCCATCGCTCCGGTAGTACCCGGCCTGGATCACGAACCCCGGCTCGACGCGATCGAAGATGAGGCTATCGTAGAAACCGATGTTCACATGCGCGAGGAAGTTCCGCACTGTCT
>CAYGCN010000074.1:0-10642 GCA_964348385.1 uncultured Gemmatimonadaceae bacterium | reverse complement strand
GGGGCGGCCGACGCCTGCTCGCCGGCCTCCGGGCGACACCCGCTGAGGGCGGCGGCCGCAACGGCCATGACCACGACTATCCGAGCTGTGTGCCGCACATCTGCCTCCATGCCGCGTCGTCATTCGTCGAGATCCCGCACCTCGAATACTGAGACGGCGACCGAGTCCGTGCCAGTCCACGCCACATCGGCGCATCCCGTGCGGCGTGGTCGCGTTCCAGGGGTGATACACTACCTTTGTGGGGCCAGCATCCGGCACCTGATACTCGCGCCGCCGACCTGACGGAGCCGTGTGACCAGACCGCAACCCGCGAGCATGAGCGCCCTCGTTGCCGCCGCGTTCGGGGCGGGCTTGATGATTGCCTTTCAGACGGCGGCCAAGGCAACACGCGACGCGCTGTTCCTCTCCAGCTACGACGTGTCGTTGCTTCCCCGAATGGTCATGCTGTCGGCGTTGGTGTCCATGGCGGCGGCGCTCGCGGCGTCGCGATGGATGACGCAGTTCGGCCCGGCCCGGCTCATCCCGGTGGCCTTCGGCTTGAGCGCGGCCCTCCTGTTGGTCGAGTTCGCCCTTGTCGATGCGTTCCGGGGACCGATCGCCGTCGTGCTGTACCTGCACTACGGGGCACTCGGCGCCGTGCTGATCTCCGGGTTCTGGTCGGTCGTCAACGAGCGCTGGGATCCCAGGACCGCCAAACGGTACGTCGGCCGGATTGCCGCCGGCGGAACGATCGGCGGTCTCGCCGGGGGCGTGCTTGCGGAGCGGGTCGGTGCCCTGTTGGCCTCGGTCGTCGCCATGCTGCCGATTCTGGCAGGCTTTCACGTGGCGTGTGCGTTCCTCGTCATTGGGATGCGCGCGCGTCCGACTGGAACGGCGGCGCCGTGGCCGGATGCCGACGTGAGGACGACGCGGTCGGGGCTGGCGACCATCGGTGCCACGCCGTACCTGCGCGGCCTCGTAGCCCTGGTGCTGCTGCTCACGATCAGCGAAGTGCTGATCGACTACGTGTTCAAGGTCCGCGCCACGGAGGTGTTTGGCCGCGGTGACGAACTGCTGCGGCTGTTCGCGGTGTTCTATACGGCAGTCAACCTGCTGACGGTCGTCGTCCAGACGGCTGCGAGCCGGCCGGCCCTCCAACGGCTCGGATTGACGCGCACCGTTGCCCTGCTGCCCGTCGGGGCGGCGGCCGGTGGGCTGGGGGCGTTGGCCGTACCGGGGATCGTGAGCGTGACGATCGCGCGAGGGCTCGAGGCGATCCTCCGAAACGGGCTCTATCGCGCGGGTTACGAGCTGCTGTTCACGCCCATCACTCCGGCCCAGAAGCGGGCGGCCAAGACGCTGGTCGATGTCGGGGTCGTTCGCGTCGGCGATATCGCCGGCAGCGGCCTGGTCCAGGCCGCGCTGCTCCTGTCGGTGGCCGCCGCGACGAGGACGCTCCTGGGAATCGCCGTGGTGCTGTCGGTCGGTGCGGTCTACGTGGCGCTCCGTCTCAGGACGGGGTATGTCCGGACACTCGAGAAGAGCCTCCTCTCCCGTGCGATCCAGCTGGATCTGAACGAGGTGGAGGACGCGATCACCCGAAGCACCGTGCTCCAGAGTGCCGCGAGCCTTGGGATCACCGCCGTCGGCCCGCGGGCCCGCGCGACGGAGGAGAAGACGGCCGAGGTACAGGCGCCCGAGCCGGCTCGCGAAGCCGCGCCCGCGGATCCTGAGGTGTGGCAGATCGTGGATCTCCGATCCCGGGACGTGGCTCGTGTCCGAGCCGTGCTCGACAGCGAGACGATCGGTCCGTCGCTCGCCCCCCACATCGTTCCGTTGTTGGCGTGGGACGAGTTGGTGCACGACGCGATTGCAGCGCTCCGGCGGCTCGCCCCCCAGGTCACGGGCCAGCTGATCGATCACCTGCTCGATCAGCGCGAGGAATTCACGATCCGGCGACGTATCCCGCTGGTGCTGGTCGCCTGCCCCACGGCCCGGGCCGTGGAGGGCCTGTTGCGAGGATTGGAGGACAATCGCTTTGAGGTTCGCTATCGGTGTGGCCGTGTGCTGAGCCGCTTGCTCGAGCTGAACCCCAAACTCACCGTGCCGCGCGACCGCGCCTACGGGATCGTGTTGCGGGAAGTGGCGGTGGACCGGGGAGTGTGGCAGAGCCACCGGCTGCTGGACCGCCTGGAGGACGAGGAGTGGTCGCCGGTCATGGACGAGTTGCTGCGCGAGCGCGCCAACCGCGGGCTCGAGCACGTCTTTACCATCCTGTCGCTCGTCATGGCGCGGCAGCCGCTCAAGGTAGCATTCCGCGGCCTCCATACCGATGACACGCTGCTGCGGGGTACCGCACTCGAGTACCTGGAAAGCGCCCTGCCCGAGCCGATCCGCGAGGCGCTGTGGCCGTTTCTCGAGGATACGGGAGCGCGTCGCCACGGTCGGTCGGCCGGTGACGTGTTGGCCGATCTCCTGGCATCGAATCAGTCGATCGCGGTGAATCTGGAGGAGCTCAGGAGGAAGCGCGGCTCGAGCGCCTCGGACTGAGCTTCGGCGCGCCGCGCGCGTCAGGCCGTGACGACCTCCAGCCTCCGGTACCGGCGGCCGATCAGGACGGCCACGCCGATCCATAGGCCAGCCAACACCAAGTTGACGGCGGCGAGCTGTGTGTAGGCAAAGCCCAGCAGCAGCGTCCCGCCGAGATAGGTCGAGGCTGCCAGTACATCCCCGATACGCTGCGCAAACGAATCGACGACCTGTTTGCCCTTGTACTTCTCCTCGCGAGTCGTGGGCAAGAAGAGCGCATGCCGTACGGTGTTGTTCAGCGAGTAGTCGGTCGAGTTCTCAGCCGTCTTGGCCCACCGTACAGCGGCAAGCAGGGGCACGAATAGGATCAGCGAGTATGCGGCAAAGGACACGATGGGCAGAATGAGGAGGGCGGCAGGAATCTTCAGGTACTTGATGATCCGGGACACGAGAAACAGCTGGATCAGCATCGTGAGCAAGTTCACGGTGCCCTGGAAACCGGAATAGAACTGCCCGAAAACCTCTTCCCTCGTCGCCACACCGCTGGCGACGGCACGCTCGGCCGAGTCCGTGATGAAGGCCGAGAGGATGAGTTCCCCACTCGTATTGACCCAGTTCAAGAGCAGCACAAGGAGCGCCATCAGTAGCAGATAGCGATTGCGCCACACGAGCTGGAACGCCCCAGCGGTGGATCGTGGCGGCTCGGTTGTCTCAGTGTTCCTCTTTTCGGCGACGGCCCGGAACGTGCCGCTCTCCTGCTGGTACTCCTCACTCGGCACTCTGAATTCACCAGTGACCGCACGGAACTGCCCGGTGGCCGCCGGCATCGTGCCCGTGGTGTGGATGTCGGGGAGGTGGGCCTCGGTCCGCCGCCGCTCACGGGTGTCAATGAGGTTGGTGACCCCAATTCCAAGGAGGAGGAGCCCGCCAGCAATGAGCAGCGCGAACCCAATGCCCACCGCGCTTTGCAACACGCCAGTAACCCAGGCCCCGACCACGGCACCGGAGGCAGACCCAAAGCCGACGATGGGAAAGAGCCGCTTGCCTTCGTCAGTGGTGTAGACATCGTTGGCGAACGCCCAGAACTGGGCGATAACCATGACGTTGAAGATCCCGAGCCAGATGTAGAATGCGATGCCGATTGGCACCTGGAGTGTGTACAGCGCGTAGAACACACCGAGACAGAGGACAAAGAAGCTGGTCACGACGTTGACCAACCGGCGTCGGGGAACCCGTGACGCAATGGCTCCATACAGCGGAACGGCCGCCAGCAGCACGATCGCCTGACCGGCCGAGGAGAGGGCCTTGCCTTGGACCTCGGCCTCGGTGAGGACGAGCACCTCCCGCAGCACCTTCATGATCGAGTAGGCGACGAAGATCAGGAAGATGTTCAATGCGAGCAGTAGTGCTGTCCAGCTCTCGCCCGCGCGAATGTCGGTGAAGAGTCGCAGGAACCGGTCGAGTGGCGTCGGACGCTGCACGGTGGTCATGCCCGCGTTCCTTTCCGTCGGGGAACCGGCGGACGCCGGATCCGAGCCGAGCACGTCATGCGAACACCGATTCCTCAACAGCGTCGGCCGTGAGGTCTTCCATCACTTCGGCCGCAGCGTGCGGGAGGATCCACCCACCCACGAGCGCCGCGGCACCGGCGATCGCGGTCGCGGCGAGCACACCAAGCTTGGCCACGGCCAGCAGCTCGGCGCTGGGGAAGGCCAGCTCAGCAATGAAGATGGCCATGGTGAACCCGATGCCTCCTGCCGCCCCCATGACCGCCATCCCGCCCCACGTGACGCCGCGTGGCAGGACGCAGAGGCCCGATCGCACGCCGATCCAACTGACCAGCAACACGCCCACCGGTTTGCCGAGCACGAGCCCGGCCGCGACCCCAAGCATCACCGGCATGGCGCCGGGTACCTGGAGGTCGAGCCCCTGCAGATGCACGCCCGCATTCGCCAGGGCGAACAGCGGCATGATGCCATACGCGACCCACGGGTGGAGGATGGCCTCGCCCCGCACCGCCGGCGCCACGGCTTCTCGGCGGGCCTCCGCGATCGCATCCAGAGGCTCCAACAGCTCATGGTCCGACTGGCCCTCCTCGACGCGGATGCGGAAGTCGTCGAGGGCATCTTGCGCGGCCCGCAGAAAGCCGTGCGAGCCGTACCACGCCCGAACCGGAATCATCAGCCCGAGCACGACACCGGCGATGGTGGGATGAATGCCCCCGCGGTATAGCCCCGCCCACATGATGAGCAACGGAATGGTGAAGATCGCGCCGGGTCGGATGCCGAACGTCAGGAACAGCCAGGCCATGAGCAGTCCCCCCCCCGCAATCATGAGGCCGTCCAGCGCAAACCCCGACGAGTAGAACACCGCGATGATGAGAATAGCGCCGATGTCATCGATGATCGCGAACGCGAGGAGCAGCACGCGCACCGTCGGATGGATGCGACGACCCAGCAGAGTGAGGACGCCGACGGCGAATGCGATGTCCGTGGCCATGGGGACACCCCATCCGGCGGCGCCGGGCCCAGCCCGGTTGAACGCCACGTAGATCGCGGCCGGGACCAGCATGCCGCCGATCGCGGCCGCGGCCGGCAACGCAGCGCGCCGGAGATCTGACAGCGCCCCGTGCGCCATCTCCCGCTTGATCTCGAGCCCCACGAGCAGGAAGAAGAACGTCATCAGGAACTCGTTGATCCAGAAATGCAGCGACTTTGCCATGGTCCAGTCGCCGATCCCGATGGCGACGGTGCTGTGCCACACGTGGTCGTAGCTGTCGGCCCAGGGTGAGTTGGCCCACGCGAGGGCGAAGACGGCGGCGATCAACAGCAGGATCCCGCTCGCGGCCTCGATATGGAGGAAACCTTCGAACGGACGCAGGAAGGCCATGGCCGCCCGGCGCGCCGGTCGCCACGACTCGGGGGGGTATGACGATCGTGTGTCGGCCGGACGATCTGGGTGCATGAACCTTCAGGCCTCCTTCTCTCGAGATGAACCGTCCTCGCACGCCGACGGCCGCTGAACAGTGTCCGAGCCTCAGGAGAATACCATCTCGACGGCCCCAGGCAAGCGGGCCCGTGTTCCCTCCGGCGCCACGAGATGATACTCTATGCGCATCGTGCACGACTCGCCATGACGGCATCGCCCATCGACGCGCTTCTGCGCACGACCGATCCTCAACGGGACCAACAGATCCCGCAGGATTTGGCCGAGGCGGCTTCGCACCGCCTGGGTATCGCCTCGCTGGTGTGGGCCGGGCTGTGGGGGCTGGGACTGCTCATGAACAACGTCGTGAGCCCATTGCTCTCGCCCGGCACCCCGCTGGACGACGCCTGGCCCTGGCCCGGCAACCCGGTCGCCGTCGCGGTCATCGTCGTGTCGCTGGCGCTCTACGCCTACACCCGCTGGCACGCGTGTGACTGTCGTCTATCGCTCGACCTGGGACTGCTGTACGAGGTCGCGTTGGCCTTCGCCATCGGCCTCGTCAACCAGTGGACGCCCAACATCCACGGGCTCTCGTGGATCTGTGTGCTGGTGCTCGTGCACCCGATGATCGTACCGCACACGCCGGGGCGGACGTTAGCCGCCGCGCTTGCCGCCGCCTCCATGGACCCGGTCGGGTTGGCCATCACCGCCGCCCGCGGTGTGGAGATCCCGTCGGCCCCGGTGATCTTGTGGACCTATCTACCCAACTACCTCTCCGCGGTACTGGCAGTGCTGCCGTCGCTGGTGATCACCAGATTGGGGCGCCAGGTGAGCGAGGCCCGGGAGCTGGGGAGCTACCGACTGGGAGAGCTCTTGGGGAAGGGCGGGATGGGGGAGGTCTACCACGCCCGGCATCGCATGCTGCGACGGCCGGCAGCCATCAAGGTGATTCGGCAGGACACCCTCGGCTCAGGCGTATTGGAGCCACCGCAGACCATCGTGCGGCGGTTCATTCGTGAGGCGGAGGCGGCCTCGCGGCTGCACTCGCCCCACACCGTCGCCCTGTACGACTTCGGCGTCACGCGATCCGGGAGCTTCTACACCGTCATGGAGTTGCTCCGAGGGATCGACTTCGAAACACTGGTCAACCGCTTCGGACCGGTTCCGCCCAACCGGAGCGTACACTTGCTGCGTCAGGCGTGTCACTCCCTTGCCGAGGCGCATGCGATGGGGCTCGTGCACCGGGACGTCAAGCCCGCCAACATCTACACGTGCTGGGTGGGGCTCGAGGCCGACTTCGTGAAGGTGCTCGATTTCGGCCTGGTGAAGGGAGAGTTCGGTGACGCCAGGGATCGGACGAAGCTCACCGCACCGGAGATCACCACGGGGACGCCCGCGTACATGTCGCCGGAGCTGGCCCGGGCCGAAGACGTGGATGGACGAGCCGACATCTACGCACTGGGGTGCGTCGCCAACTGGCTGCTCACCGGACGGCTGGTGTTCGAGGCCGACGTGCCGATGAAGATGATGGTCGCGCACATTCGCGATACCCCCATCCCGCCATCGCGTCGGTCGGAGTTCCCGATCAGCCGGTCGCTGGACGAGGTGATCCTCGCGTGTCTGGAAAAGGATCCGGAACGACGGCCGCAAACGGCAGCCGAGTTGGCTCAGCGGCTTGCCGAATGCGAGGTGGATGAGCCGTGGGACTCCGGGATGGCGATCGATTGGTGGACGGCCCACCTGCCGGATCTCGCCGGGCCGGACCGGGAGCCCTCGTCCGTGCCGGCGGGTGACTAGCGGCCGTTCCTCATCGATCCACCGCGACGACCCGCCCGCTGGCGGCGGCGATGTAGACCCGCGCCGGTGCACTCCATCCCCCGGTCCCGCGCCGCACCTGAAGGTCCACGGCGGTGAACGCCGGACGCTCCGGACTTCCGGTCGGGAGGTCCCGCGTCAGGGTCGCCAGGTCGATCGCCGGGTGCTCGACCTCGGCCCACGGTCCCCACGGTCCCTCGTCTCCGCGTGCCGACGCCGGCGCGACGCGAGTCCGGTAGCGAGAGGTCGACGGATCGTACAGCCCCCGCGCCGCACCGAGGTCGTGCCATGAGAGCCGGCCGGCATCGAGCCGGAAGAAGTCCAGCGGCGGCACCCGATCGAAGAAGTAGCGCGCGATGATGTCTCGCCGCTCCGCCAGCACCCGAACGATCCACTCGGCGGCCGCCGGATTCGTGTAGCGCCCCTCGGCTACGGCGGCGCGGAGGTGTTCGTCGGTGAACGCCGAGATGATCTTGGCCGCCCAGTACCCGTCGCGGTCGGTGAAGTTGGCGAATGCCGCGTTCGGCTCGAACGGGCGGAACGCCATCGGGTGGAACGTCTCGGAGTCGAAATAGCCGATCGAGGAGAGCTCCGTCGGGCGTGCGACTCGGCGCCACGGGTCCTCCCACAAGCCCAAGGCAAAGGTCCGACCGAGCACGAGCGCCACGTCGAAGCTGTATTCATCGCACGCGGGCGGGATCGGGCCGAGCGCACCGGCGCCAAGCGAGCTGGCAAAATCGATGAAGTAATGCCGCAGGAATCGGCGGCCGTCCTCCTCCACGTACATGTCGAGCGAGTTGCCCTGCTTCGTGTCATAGTGGCACAGCCACGCGGCAAACATGCGGAAGGCCCGCAGCTCGCGGCGATTCTCGTGACGGACGCGGTCGTTCGGATCGTCGTTGCGGCGCCCCTGCCAGGCAAATGGCCCCACCGGGATGCCGTCCAGAATTCTGCTGGCGAGTGCCCGCCACGTTCCGTCCGCCGTGCGCTCGACACCGGCGAGGATCATGTCGAGATCCGCTTCCGTCATGGCGCGTGGCTCGCCGTCCTCGGGATCAAAGCTCACCCCTTCGCCGACCACCAACTGGTCGCGTCGCACCGTGACGATCATATCCGCCGGCACGTTGTATCCCGCCGCGTGGAGGATTCGACCGGTGATGACCCCGGCGGCGGAGCTCGTCTCCGGAAATCCGGGCGGGTCGAACTTGAGAAGGAAGCGACGGCCACCGGCATCGCGAATGATGAATCCCGGTGTGACGCCCTCGGTCTTGGACGAGACCGTCCAAACGCCCTCGGCGGCCGGCGGGCCGTCGCTGACAGGGCCGCGCGCCGCCTGGGCGGGACTGAGGGGAAACAACCCCATGCGGTTGGTGAACCACGACGAGTTCGGCACCTCGTCCAACGTGTTCACGTTTTCGGCGAGCGGAGTTGCGTTCCGTGTGAACCCGCCCGCGATCCACCGCACGAAGCGCACCGGATCGAAGAAGCGACTGATCGGCTGGAACAGCCCGGCATCGACACCGGCACGCGTGCGATTCACCCTTCTCGGCTCCGGCTGGGGGATGTCTTGCCGGTCGTCCTCATGCCAGACGATGGGTGCGTCGCGCAGCGGCGGCCCGGCCGGGCGCGCGGCAACCCCCGCGCAGATCACGACGACGAGCGCCGTGAGCTGCCTGCTAGCGCTCAGGCGCCGGATCCTGGCCATGGAAGAGCCCCTTGGTGAACTGAAAGACCTGATGGGTCTGGACCCGCCACACTCCACCTTCGCCACTGCGGCCGTAGTCGATCCGAAACACCAGGCCTCCGGCGCTCAGCAGCCTGACGCCGGCGCCGTAGGAGAACGTCAGGTCATCGGCGCGGATGTCGGCCACCTCGGTGAAGACCTGCCCCACATCCGAGAACAAGTAGAAGTCGAGTCCGATGCCGTCCGGCTCGGCGGCCGCCCAGATGGGCCACCGGTACTCGGCGGTGAATCCAACGAGTCCACGATCGCGCCACCGTCGATCGTGAAAGCCGCGTAGCAGGTCCGGGTCGTTGTTGGTGATGAGACGTTGAAACGGAACGACACTGCCACCGACCGGTTCGATCCAGGTGAGGAAGCCCCGTAGCGCGAGAACGTTGTGGTGGTACCACAGCGGCACGAATTGTTGAAGCTCCACACGGAACGTCCAGAATCGCGCGTCGTCCGCCGACGTGCCGTGGAAGTACCGCGCTCGCGCCAGGCGGACGCCGCCGGCACGAGGCCGCCCGGTACCGTCGGTGTCGTCGTGCTGCAGCGTAAGGCCCGCCGACAGGCCCGCCGACATGGACCCGTAGCCGACCGGAAGGGTGCCGGCGAACCGCTCGGAAAGCGACGGGGCGACGTCGGCCGTGGGCTCGTCCGTCCGCACGGCAGAGAACAACAGGTTTGCCGAGAGCGTGATGTCCTCCCCCACGTGTTGATCGTAGGTCGTTCCGACCCACTGCTGCAGCTCCCGGTAGACCGACGAGTCGGCTTTGATGCTACTCGATCCGATCCCGAAGAACCGCGTGTTCGCGTGGTCACGGATACCCGCGCCGAACGTGAACAGACCGTTCGCCGTCGGGATCCGCACACCCAGATCCGCCCGCCGATCCCGCTTCGTGGAGGCGGAGACCCTGATGCGGGTCTGCAGCCGCCCGCCGAGGAGCGAGTCGTGCTGCACGGTCACCCCCGCGCCAAAACCGGAGAAGCGTCCCACGCCCACTTCCGGCATGACACGGAACGCGCGCGGTCGAAACGCGAAGAGTCGGCTCAGGGACGGCGTCTCCGACACGAGCTCGATCGTCTCGCCGGCGCCCATCGCCACGAGCCGCAGCGGAAATCCGATCACCCGGTACGGCCAGATAAGCGCTGCTTCCCATGCCGCGAGCGAGCGGGGCGTCACAACGGCCTGAGCCGAATCGACGGGCGGTGGGATATTCCCCCAGTAGCTTTGGCCCACCCCGTCCGTCGTGACCGAATCGGGGAGGTCCTGCGCCCGCCCTGGGGACGCGATGGCGAGGAGGAGCACGGTGCCCGCCGCGACCCGGCACCACCTCGCAGAGCGTGGTGCGCGCCACCGTCGCCGGGGTGGCGCCGGCCTCACTCGGCCGAAATCTCGGGTGCGAGTTCGCCCTTGTCGCACGGCTCCGCTACCGCGCGGGTCGGAAGGTGTGTGTCCCACCATTGGCGAGCACGATCGGTGTTCCACGCCTCGGTGCTCGGTACGCGTGCGAGCGCGTCTTCCAACGCGAACGCGTCACGCGGCCGGTCCTCGGGCTTCTTCGCCAGGCAGGCCAAGACGACCGCCTCCAGCTCGGCGGGGATCCCGACCTCGGTGCGTTGCGACGGGGGGACCGGCGGCTCGGAAACGTACGCATGCAGCATCGCGAG
>CAYGCN010000073.1:13579-15031 GCA_964348385.1 uncultured Gemmatimonadaceae bacterium | reverse complement strand
GGCAATGACGGACCAGATCGCGGCATGCGTGTACTGCCCGCCGTTCTCGCGAATACCGGCCAGGTAGCCTTTGATGTACCCGGGATCGCGCTCCGTGCGATGGAAGGGAGGCGTGAACAGGAGCACGAGCCGGTCATCCCGGCGGACCAGCCGCCGCTCGACGGCGGCCATGGCCTGACGGGCTCGGGACGGATCGCCGGCGCCCGACAGGATCGCCCATGACTGGGCGATCGAGTCGATCTGGCACTCGTCGCTTCGCGACGACCCAAGGGGTGTCCCGTCATCGAAGAACGCCCGCGTGTACCACTCGCCGTCCCATGCCGACGATTCCACGGCCGAGCGAAGGGCCTCGGCCTCTCCCCGCCAACGCGCCGCCCGTTCCGGCTCGGCGCGGCGTTCGGCGATCTGCGCGAACTCGTTCAAATTCGCGTGGAGAAACCACCCCAGCCACACGCTTTCTCCGCGACCCTCGTGTCCGACCCTGTTCATGCCGTCGTTCCAGTCGCCCGCGCCGATCAACGGCAATCCGTGGCTGCCGACGTCGAGGCTGCGGTCCAGCGCCCTGGCGCAATGCTCGTACAGTGTCGATCGGTCGTCGGACACTTCCGGCTCGAAATATGCTTCGTGTTCGTCCTCCGCCAGCGTTCGACCCGCGAGCCATGGCACCATCTCGTCCAGCACGCTCCAGTCGTCGGTCACCGCGAGATACCGCGAGACGGCGTACGGTAGCCACAGGCGGTCGTCCGAGATGCGGGTCCGTACCCCGCGTCCCGTGGGCGGATGCCACCAGTGCTGCACGTCGCCCTCCGGGAACTGCCGTGCAGCCGTGCGCAGGATGTGCTCGCGTGCGAGGTCGGGCCGAGTCACGACCAGGGCCATGACGTCTTGGAGCTGATCACGGAAGCCGTACGCCCCTCCCGACTGGTAGAAGGCGGAGCGAGCCAAGAGGCGACAGGACAGCGCCTGGTACAGCAGCCAGCGATTGAGCAGCAGATCCATCGATCTGTTGGGTGTGCGTACCTGGACGGTGCCGAGCACGGTATCCCAGTGTTCCTGCACCTGGCTCAACAGCGCGTCGCAGTCTGCCTGTCGATACCGCTCGACCAACGCCCGGGCCTGATCGGCAGTTTCGCCCTCGCCTAGCAGGAACAGGATCTCGGTTCCTTGCTTCGGCCGCAGCTCCACCTCGGTCTGGAGCGCGGCGCAGGGGTCCAGCGTGGCGCCGCTCTTTCCCGACAGATCGGCCCCCCGCTCGAGCGAAGCTGGACGATCGAGGCCGGCGTTCCGGCCCAGAAACTCCAAGCGGTCACAGGTCCACGACGTCTGTCGCCCGCCGAGGTCGGCGAATGCGACCCGGCCCGCGAACTCGCCGTTCCAGGCGTTGCGAGCGAACGCCGCTCCGGTGGTGCGATCGATTTCAACGTCGATGTCCGAGTTGATCACGCGCCGCAG
>CAYGCN010000073.1:0-13569 GCA_964348385.1 uncultured Gemmatimonadaceae bacterium | reverse complement strand
TCCGGTAGTGCGATCGATTTCGGTGACCACATAGGGCACGGAGCGGCTCCGGGTCACGCCCAACACCCATTCGACGAACGCCGTGACCGACAAACGGCGAAGGTGCCCGGACCGATTCACCAGTGTGAGACGGGAGATCTTGACCGGGTCGCTCGTCGGCACGAACTGCAACAACTCCAGCGCAATGCCGTGCGCGGTGTGCTCGAACCGGCTGTACCCCTGACCGTGCCGCACGACGTAGGGCTTCGTGTCATCGCGGATCGGGAGGCACGTCGGTCCCCAGATCACGCCGCTGTCCAGATCGCGTACGTAGAACGCTTCGCCCGGAGTGTCGGTGATCGGGTCGTTGGACCACGGCGTGAGCTTGTTCTCCCGGCTGTTGATCGACCACGTGTAGCCGGCGCCCGATTCCGAGACCTGGAACCCAAACGCCGGATTCGCGACGACGTTGATCCACGGGACCGGCGTCCACTGGCCCTGACCCAACAGCGTGACGTATTCCGTACCGTCGCTCGAGAAGCCCCCCAGCCCGTTGAAGAACTCGAGATCGAGCGTCGGTGGGGGCACCGGTTCCAGCTCCTCGCGGCGCGCGCGAAGCCGGCGCGGCACCGGACCCGGCCGCAGGCGCTCCAGCCGGACCACTTGCTCCGACAGCGTGCCCCGGTTCGCGAGGATCAAGACCCGCGCCGCAGACCGAAGCAGGATCAGGTCGTCCACGGGCAGCAGGTCCTCGCGAAGCACGAAGATGTCTCCCCGCTTGCCGTCCCGCTCACCGCCGATGGCCGACTGACTGGCCCGCACCATGGTCTCGAATGCTTCCTGGAGATCCTGCGCGTATGACGTGCCCTTGGCGTTCAAGATCACCAGGTCGGCGGCGATCCCCTTGAGATGCCAATACTCGTGAGCCCGGAGCAGCTGACGCGCGATGTCCCGCTCCTCGTCACGCTCCACCCGCACGACGGCGATTGGCCGATCCCCGGAGATGCTGTGGGCCCAGAGACCGGCCGGGCCCCGTCGGTTTGCGGCAAGCTCCTTGGGCGTGGTGCGGAGGGTGCGATCGTTGTAGAGCATCCGATTCGCCAATCGCTGGAACAGATGTGCCTCGTCCTGCGAGATCCTCAGGTGGTGCAGCTGGACTTGTGCATACATCCAAGCCAGAGAGCTCTCCCGCTCGAACGTTTCGGGCTGTCGGTACTTCTCCGCGATGTCGAGTGCCTCCTCGCGTGAGGCGGCAACCAGCGTGGTGAAGACCAGACGCACCGTGTCCCCCGGGGGGATCACGAGGCGATACCGAAGACTCATCACGGGATCCAGGGTCGCCCCCGCGCTGTTCGTAAGCGGCTCACCCTCGGTCAGCGAGACCGGTGTCCCGATACCCCGGCCTCGGCCCAGGAAGCGGGCGCGGTCGCTCTCGTATTGGCACGCGCCCACCTGCTCTCCTTCGATGGCGGCGACGTGCGCCAGCCACGGTTGGGACTCGTCGGTCGACCTGGGACGCCGCGTCGCCAGCAGTGCCTCGACCTCTTCGACGAATTCGGTCTCGACGAACAGGTTGGAAAACGCGGGATGGGCCTCGTCCGCCGCCTGCTGGGCCAGCACGACTTCCGCATAGGACGTGAAGTCGATCATGCGCTCGCGGTTCTCGAGGTTGGTCACCGTGAGTTGGCGCAGCTCGGCGTCGTCTTCGGGCGACACCACGATCTCGAGTCTGATGGACAGCGATCGGTCCCGCTGGATGATCTTGGCACGATCTTCGGTGTACACGACGCTGTAGCGATCCACCTCCGTGCCGCTGGGCTGGAAACCGGCCGACCACACTTGACCAGTGGTCGCGTCCCGCAGGTAGATGAAGGTGCCCCAACAGTCGCGTGTGGTGTCTTCGCGCCAGCGAGTCACGGCGAGGTCACGCCACCGACTGAAGCCGGAGCCCGCGGCCGTGACCATGACCAGATACCGGCCGTTCGCGAGGAGATGCGTGCGCGGCGGGATGTCGTGCGGCGACTCGAAGCGACGCAAGGTCGGCGGCACGAGCTCGCGTACCTGGGCCGCCACTTGGACCTCTTCGCCGCGAGGTCGTGTGACGGCGACCGCTCGCGGCGTGCGCTCCTGCAGCAGCAGTTCCGACGCCTGGATCATGGGATGCGCGTGGAACCGCTTTCGCATGAGGCCATCGTGCACGACGTTGCCCAGTGATACGATCGTCATTCCCTGATGGTGAGCCATGTAGGCTCGTACGACGGCGACCTGGTCGCCCTCCGGCAGCCGGGATGGCGTGAAGTCCAGTGCCTCGTAGAACCCGTACGCCCCCCGGCCCCCCACGGCCTCGAGGTACACGATGTTGTCCATGGCGGCCTTGGGATCCACCATGGCCCCGAGCGCGGTGGCGTAGGGCGCGACCACGACGTCCTCGAACAGCCCCCGCTTGAGTCCCAGCCCGGGCACGCCGAAGTCCGAGTACTGGAAGGTGAGATGGACGTCGCGGACATTGTAGGCGGACTCGGAGACCCCCCATGGCACGCCCCGCTCCTCACCGTATCGGATCTGCCGTCGCACTACGAGTTGACTGGTCAGATCCAGCAAGCTGCGGGCGGGCTGCTCCATCACGAGGAGCGGCATCAAATACTCGAACATCGATCCCGACCACGACACGAGCGCCGCACCGCGACCCACCGGCGTGAGCGATCGCCCCAGAAGGAACCAATGCCGAGGCGACACGTCACCCTTGGCGATCGCGACGAAGCTCGCCAGCCGCGCCTCCGATGCGAGCAGGTCGTAGCAGCTGGGGTCGAGCGTGTTGTCACCCGCGCGGAAGCCGATGGAAAACAGATTGCGCGAGCGATCGAACAGGAAGCGGAAGTCCATCGCCTGGGCCAGCCGTTCCGCTTGGAGCGCGACGGCGGCGAGACGATGGTCGATCGTGCTCGTCACCGCCGGGATCTCGTCGAGCATGTCGAGGTCGCGCGCGTGACTGCGGATGGTTTCGCCAACGGCGGACGCCCATGCCTGCAGTTCCGAAGCCGCCTCGTGACCAGCCGCCGCCAGCGTGCGGACGATGTCCAGCAGGTTCTCCGAGCGGGTGTCCATCTGCTGGAACCGGGCACGCCATTCGTCGGCGGACCCCGGCGGGTCCTCGAGCGCCGCCGCCATCGCGTCCAGCGCCTCGCGCACCTGCGCGGCCGTCACGACCTCGGTGCGCACGCCGAAGGGAGACCGCTCGAGCGCCTCACGAACGGGTTCGAGCGCATCGCGAATCCCGTCCAGGACCTGCGGCCCCATTGCCAGCTGACCGATCAACTGACGACATCCCTGCGCAAGCGCGATCAGATGCCCGGCGAGATTCCCACTGTCCACCGTTGAGATGTAGAGGGGATCGAGCGGCCGGAGGTCCGTCGTGTCGTACCAGTTGAAGAAGTGACCATGGGATCGGCGCATGGTGGTCATCGTCTTCAGCGTGGCTTCGAGGCGCTGCACCGTGTCAGCGATCCCAATCCATCCGAAATCGTGGGCCACCAAAGTGCTCAGCAGGTACAGCCCCATGTTGGTGGGTGACGTGCGGTGGGCCACCACGGGATCGGGGTCTTCCTGGAAGTTGTCAGGCGGGAGCGCGTGCTCCTGCTCGTCCACGAATGTCTCGAAGAAGCGCCACGTGCGCCGGGCGGTGCGCCGCAGCAGGCGCGTCTCCTGTGGCGACAGACGGCGACGCTCGGCGAGCCTGGTCGGCACGCTCAGCCACCACGCCAGGACAGGTGCCAGCGCCCACATCGCCACCAGCGGCCCGGCCACCGGCCACGCGGCGGGCCTGATCACGGCGACGAGCACGCCGGAGGCTCCGGCAAGCACCACGCTCCACCGAAGGTGCCGGTAGAAGGCACGGAGCGTCAGATCCATTCCGTATCCGGCTTGCGCAGCGGGGACCCACTCCAGCAGCTGCCGCTTGCTGACATAGAGGCGCCACAGCGTGCGCGCCACGGCGTCGGTGATGTACGCGGCGCGGTACGCGAGCGCCGCAAAGGCGAGCAACACCTGGAGCGACGCCAGGTGCGCGTCTCGGCCGGTCGCGCGCAGATGGCTGCGCTTCGAAACGCCCTTGCGCCGTGGGATCATTTCGTCGAGCACCGGCATGAAGGCCGGCAGGGCGACGGCGACGAGGATCAACGTGGTCCAGAGGGCCGGTGAAACACTGGGCAGCAGCCAGGCGGCGACGAGCAGCAGGAACGACGTGGGCGCCGTGAGGCTGCGGCGCAGGTTGTCCACCATCTTCCAGCGACCCTGCACCGGGATGCGCTTGCGCTTCGGGTCAGGGGGATCGGTATCCCGGCGGCCGAGGATCCAGGGCAGGAGTTGCCAGTCGCCTCGCACCCAGCGATGCCGACGACGAACGGCGACCTCGAAGTTGGCGGGAAACTCTTCGAACAGGTCGATGTCGGTGACCAGGCCGGAGCGGGCGAACACGCCTTCAAACAGGTCGTGACTCAGGAGGGCATTGTCGGGCACACGGCCTTCGAGCGCAGCCTCGAACGCGTCGACGTCGTAGATGCCCTTGCCCGTGTAGGACCCCTCGCCAAACAGGTCCTGGTAGACGTCGGAAACTGCGGCGGCGTAGGGATCGACGCCCCCGGGGCCGGAGATCATTCGCTGGTAAATCGTGCTCCCCGGTCCTGTGGGCAGCGACGGCGTGATCCGCGGCTGGAGAATCGCGTACCCCTCGACCACACGGCCCAGCTCGGGGTCGAAGCGCGGCCGGTTGATCGGGTGGGCTAAGGTCCCAACCAAGCGGTAGGCGGCCCGCCCCGGAAGCCGCGTATCGGCGTCCAGGGTGATGACGTACCGCACGCCATCGGGGACTCGCGGCGGCCTCCCGTTGACCGATATGAACGTCGTGTCCGTCGCGCCGCGCAGCAATCGGTTCACCTCGTGCAGCTTGCCGCGCTTTCGCTCCCAGCCCATCCACGTGCCCTCGGCCTCGTTCCACAGCCGCCGCCGATGCAGCAGGATGAACCGGTCTCCTCCCCCCGGCGGGCGTCCGTAGCGCTCGTTGAGCCCCGCGATGCCCTCGGCCAGTTCGGCGAGGAGCGCGTCGTCACCCGGCATGTGCTCGTGGGGGGCGTCCTTCCAGTCGGTGAGCAGGGCGAAATGCAGATGCCCCTCGGGATTCGCGAGGTAGTGCACCTGTAGCCGTTCGATCGATTCCTCGATCCCCTCGTGACTGGTGAGCAGCCAGGGGACGACCACCATGGTCCGCATCTCGGCGGGCACCCCGCGTGCGAGGTCGAGCTTGCACAGCAGCCGTGGGGGCACGATCGCCGTGACCAACCGGTGCACCAGGGCCACGGCGATATCCGAGGCTGGCACGAAGGCGAGCAGCGCGAGCACGACGAGAACCGGCATGCTCGCTCCTGCCCTCCACGTCAGCCACAGCGGTGCCGACAGCAGCAGGACGGTGAGGAGCGCGATGAGGCCGAAGTAGCCGGACGTCGCGTGCATCCGCCACGCGCGCCGGAGCCGGATGCGCCACGGCGGACGGAACTCCACCCGCTCCTCGAACGTCCACCGCCCACCGGACACGAGGTAGTATCCCGGGTCCTCCTCGCGGTGCTCGGGGAGCGCCGACGCCGGGGACCGGGTGTCCCAGAGCATCGACGCTGCGTCGGCAGGGGTGGTGCGGTCGGCGCGCTCGCGCGTCCGACGGGCGGCGTGCGCCAGCGCCACGGCCTCGCGTGCCACGTCCAGTTCCGACCACGACGAACCCCGGGACAGTTCCTCGGCGGCCTCCCGATACTTGTCCCGTGTTGCGAAATCCATGGCGGCGAAGCCCGGCGCCTCCCGGAACGCCTCGTCCACCAGACTCACACTCTCGAAGAACTCGGCCCAGCTGATGGACGACATCCACCGCATGCTGGTGATGATGTTTCGCACGGTGATGTTCGCGGCGGCCTGCGCCTGATGGACCTGGGCCACGATCTCGCCGGGCGACGTTCCCTGTGAGACGAGGGCCGCGTGGAGCCAGTCGAGCGCGGGCGCGACGGACACCGGCTGGTCGCGGAGCCGCTGCAGCAGCTGTACCGCGAACGCGCTCGCCAAGGGGGCGTCCCCCAGGCCGCCCAGGACGTCCTCGATCCGTTCCGCCGGCCCACCCCCCAAGCCCAGTAGGCGGTCCGCCACGCGATCGGCGCTGGCGCGCCCCTGGCGCGCGCGAATGATCAGCTCCGTCAGCCGGCGTAGGTTCTCCAGAAGGGCGACGCGTAGGTGAATCGCAATTGCCCACAGCTCGCCGATGCCGAGGGGTTGCACGCGCTGGTAGGCCCGCACGAAGGCGCGGAGCGTCTCCAGATCGAAGCGGCTGTCCGAGTGTGCCACATAGGCCCACGCCAATCCGTACACCCGCGGGTACCCGCCGAGGTGATAGCCCTCGGCGATCTTGGGCAGGAGCTTGTAGTAGCTGTGGGGGAGGTGATCCTGAATCTCTCGGAGCTGGGCATCCACGACATGGAAGTTGTCGAGCAGCCACTCCTCGGCTTGAGTGATGTGCCGTTTGCGGCGCACCGCCTCGACGATGTTCCGGTATCCGCGAAGCAGGACCTTGCCGTTCTCGCGCACCCGCGGCAGCAGCCGACGTCCCTTGTCGTGCGGTGGGGCGGCAGGTTGGGCGGCCGCCAGGCTCTCGCCGTGCTGCTCCAGCCGCTCGAGGCCAAACACCTCGGCGCGGATCGGCTGCTCCACGCGAGCGAGCGCCGTGACCATGGATTCGATCGTGGTCACGGGCCGCACCCTGGCCGGCGGTCGTCAGGTCGGCGTGACACCATAGCCCTCACGCGGCGGTTCTGTCGCATCCGGTTGACAGGTGCGTGGCCATTGTCGATCACTGGGTTCGACCCACGGGGTCGGTGCTCGGCCCGGCGTGGCGAGCGGGGGTGCCGGATTCGTACGATAGCCGCGCCGGGCCGAGATCGGTCACACGGATTCAAGGTCGTGGGACACGCTGAGTCAACATACGCGGTCTGCCGTGCGGCGGGGACCGGGTTGCGTGGCTCACGGGCGAGTCTCGACCGGACCGGCCCGGACCTCCCCGCCGGCGCCAGCGGCGTTAACATATCTGGATGAAGACCGTCGGTTCCCATCTGGCCTCGCTGGTCTCGGGCGACACCAAGCTGCGCAAGCGACTCGCGCCGTTCGTGCGCTATGTGGTGCTGCTCGTCGCGGTCGTCCTGCTCTATGGGTGGCTGTTCCACGTCATTATGGCGTGGGAAGGCCAGGAGCACTCGTGGTTCACAGGGATCTACTGGGCGCTGACGGTGATGAGTACGCTCGGCTTCGGGGACATCACGTTCGAGACCGATCTGGGGCGCGCGTTCAGCACCGTCGTGCTGCTGACCGGGATCGTCCTCCTCCTCATCATTCTCCCGTTCCTGTTCATCCGTTTCGTGTACGCCCCATGGCTCGAGCAACAGAGTCGCAGCCGCCTCCGCGCGCTCCAGGCGGTGCCTGCCGAGGTCGCAGGTCACGTGTTGATCTGTGCCGATGATCCCATCGCCCTGGGGCTGATTCGGAGGCTCGCGCTGGCAGACGTGGCCGCGTACGTGGTCGAGCCCGATCCCGAAACGGCGTTGCGCATGCGAGATGCGGGACTGCCGGTGCTGACCGGCGAGATCGATGCCGTCGAAACGTACCGGGCTGCCGGTGCCGCACGGGCGCGGCTCGTCTTGGCCAACGCCTCCGACACGGTCAACTCGAACATCGTCCTGACCGTGCGCGAGCTGTCCGGCTCGGTGCCGATCGTTGCGCTGGTCGAGTTGGAGGACTCGATCGACGTGCTGGAACTCAGCGGGGCCACGCACGTGCTGCCCCTCAAGCAGCGGCTCGGTGAGCACCTTGCCAATCGGGTGAGCGCGGGGACGGCGCACGCCAACGTCATCGGCCGGTTTCACGAGCTACTGCTCGCCGAGTTCCCCGTGCACAACACGCCACTCCAGGGCAAGACGATCCGTGAGACACGGCTGCGTGAGTTCACCGGCATCACCATCGTGGGGGTGTGGGAGCGCGGACGATTCCAGCCGGCGCGCGCGGATCTCGTGCTGTCGCCGTTCGCCGTCCCGGTCGTGATCGGCACGGCGGCGCAGATCGAGGAGCTGAACGACGTACTCGTCATCTACGACGCGAACCCCAATCCCGTGCTGGTCATTGGTGGCGGCAAGGTCGGACGGGCGGCCGCACGGGCCCTCAAGCGACACGAAATCCGCGTGCACGTCGTGGAGCGCAATCGAGACCTCGAGCCGAAGCTCACCGGCATTCCCGACCGCCTGTTCATGGGCGACGCCGCCGACCGGCAAGTGCTCGACCTGGCGGGGGTGGCCGAAGCGCCGTCCATCCTGCTCACGACGCACGACGATGCGATGAACGTCTATCTGACGGTGTACTGTCGGCGGCTCAACCCCGAGGCGCGGATCCTCACGCGCGTGACACACGAGCGGAACGTCGAGGCCATTCAACGTGCCGGCGCCGACTTCGTGTTGAGCTATGCGTCGTTCGGCGTGCAGACGTTGTTCTCGATCGTGCAGGGACGGGAGCTGGTGATGCTCGGCGAAGGCGTTGACCTCTTCTACGTGCCGCTGCCTCCGAACGTCGCGGGCAGAACGCTCGCCCAGCTTCAGATCGGCTCTCGCACCGGCCTGAACGTGATCGGTGTGCAGCAGGACGGCCAGATGGTCACGGATGTGCCGCCCGACCGGCAGCTAGCAACGGGATCGACGCTGGTCGCATTGGGCAGCGCGGAGCAGCGGCGACGTTTCGGCGACCTGTACGGCTAAGCGACGGCGGTGGTGGGCGCCGTCCAGCCACGACCACAATTCGAATCGGACAATTCCCGTCTCTCCGCTTGACGCCTGCTTGACGCCGGCGGCGCATCTACGCTGCGACAGCGAGGTGGGTGAACCATGTGCGGGGCGGGGGTGGGGCAGCGCCCTCTCCCCAGGAGAGACACGACCATGCAAGCGTTCGCACGCAGACGGCATCTTCTGCTCCTGAGCGTCGCGCTGGGCGCTGTCTGGCTCGGGTGCAGCGAGACCGCGGGCCCCGGGGCGTGGGCCGGCGAGTACCAGACCGCGATCCGAATCGACGTCGATGGGGTATGGGAGGCGAGCGGCACACTGGTCATCACCAACGACAGCAGCGTTGTCTACAACGGGACGCCCATCGTCGGAGCGGTGTTTTGGGGCGACTCGCTTGCCTGGGAGGTGGCGGCCGGAAACGCCTCCAGTGCGCTGCTGGCGTTCAAGGACTCCGACGAGCGCGGCACCTACTGGATGTCACCTGTGGGTGAGTGCTTCACCGGCTGGATCCAGTATCCTGGTGCGGATCGGCTCGACTTCCGCGGGCTGAGACACTAGGCGGTCAGGCGGTTGAGCGGTTGGCAAAGCCCTTCTCCTGACACGGCCCCCAGCCACCTAACCGCCTAACTGCCCAAAGAAACACCGGGCGCCATCGCGTCGTAGGGCTGGCATATGGAAGACGATCCGCGCCGCATGCTGGCGGAGTTCGATCGCCGGCTCCACAGCATCGACGTCTCGGCTCCGGCGAGTGGAGAACGCGGGTGGCGGTTTCGCGCGAAATCACTCCCGCGCATCCTGCTCACGCTCGCCGTGGCCGTGGTGCTGCCGTTCGTCGTGCTGGTGCGGCTTGGCTCCTGGCTCTACCTGCGGTGGAGCTATCCCACGTGGCTGGCTCTCGGTGCCGCCGCCGGCGTCACGGTCCTGCTGCTGACGGTGTATGCGGCGTGGATCTCGCGGACGCTCACGGGCCGGGCCCGGCTGGTGACGGTGGGGAAATGGGTCGCGCTCCCGCTCGTGCTCGCGTACTGCGGTTACGCCCTGCTCTACGTGGCCGAAACCAATACCAAGACGGCCGAGGTGCGCTCCTACTACCGCGCGCTTCACCCAGTGCTGCGGATCGCGCTCTCGACGTTGATCTTGGCGGACGAGGATCTCGTGATCACCGACCTGGGACGCGAGCCTGAAGACTACGAGCGCATGGGGCTGCCCGTCCGCCAGCGGTCGCATCACTATCGGCAGGACGATGGGTACATCCATGCGGCGGACCTGCGCACGCTCGGGCGGCCGGCATGGCGGAATTGGCTGATGGAGCGCTACTTCCGGCTGATGGGGTTCCGTACCCTGCGGCACGTCGGTACGGCGGATCATCTACATGTCGGACTCGACGTCGGGCGGTTAGGCGGTTAGGCGGTTGAGCGGTTGGGCGGTTGGCGGTTCGTTGCCTCGGAGTCGTACTGAATGCTTGGACCAATGACCCCCGTATCCGTCAGCCGCCAGACCCTCTCACTGTCGCCCGGGGTTCCTTCGTCTCTACGTCGCGTCCCCGCTCCGCAGCGTCGTCGTCGATCGAGGGTCCTGCGTTGTCGCGTGGGCGTTCGCTTGCGGTCCAGCGTCGTCTCGGTGTCGCGTCGGTGAGCAAGGAAGGACCTTCGAGAATCTGGCGCGCCCGCTTCCGGTCCATGCAGCCCTCCATGTGTGGAGAGTGCCAGGGGTGATCCGCCAAATGTGCGCTATTGATCCAGCAGGTCCAAGGACGGGACTTGTCCACTTTGAATTGGGCCGAGCCACGGCCTTGCCCTTGCGACCTAAGGCGAGCATCGCGGAACCCCCAACCGCCCAACCGCCCAACCGCCCAACCGCTGAACCGCTGCACCGCCTACCAGTGGATCTCGACAACGTCACCCTCGTCCAGCACGTGGGCCTCCTTCACCGACTGCCCGTCGAACACGCTCGGTCCCCACACACGGGCGAACTTGAATCCCTCGGCCAGCTCCTTGTGAATGTGGCGAGCCAGGTCGCCGACGGTGGCGCCCCGGCGTAGGGTGAACGGTCGCTTGCGGTCGGGGTCCTTGCCCGGTTCCTTGGTGTAGATCCGCACGATCTCGAAGGCGTCGTAGGTTCGCTTGCCCAACACGTCGAATCCGGCTCCCGTGACTGTCGATACCGCCACGACGGGCCAAGGGGTGTCGAGGAGCTGCTCGAGCGCGGCAAGGTCGCCCGCCGAACCCTCGCAATCCATCCCCGTCACCACGAGCAGTGTCCGTTTGAGCAGCCAACCCGGCCGTGTCGCCGTCGGCGCCCTGGTGCCGGCTGGCGCGAGCTCGATCGCCTTCGCGGCGAGGAGCTTCGTCACCAGCTCGATGCCGGCCAGCGGCCGCTCGATCGAGACCACCAGCCATGTCAGGTCGGCAGCACGAACCAGATCGTACACCCAGGGCTCCACGTGCTCCTCACACAGCGGGGGGAGGTCCACGAGCTGAAACGCGACGTCTTGGTACGGCATCATCCCGGGTGTCGCCTCGCGGGTAGTGAGCGGATAGGCGGCCACCTCGGGCTTGGCGTGCGTCAGCGCGGCCACGAGGCTGGACTTCCCGGCGTTGGGGGCACCGACGAGCGCCACCTGTCCCGCGCCTTCGTGCGGGATACGGTGACTGTGTCCGCGGGCGGCACCCTTTTTCTTGGGTTCGCGGCGAAGCTTCGAGAGCCGAGAGCGGAGATCGCCTTGCAGCTTGTCCGTACCCTTGTGTTTGGGGATGACTCGCAGCATCTCCTCCAGGCACGCGATCTTCTCTTCGCGCGTCACCGCATTCCGGAATCGGGCTTCGGCTTCCTTGTAGGCCGGTGTGAGGTTGGCTGGCATCGTCTCAGGCTCAGGTGACGCTCAGTAGCCCTCGACCATCAAGAATCTGACCGCGGTCATCGCGGGGCCGAGGGCGTACACGAAGACGCCGGCGACGTAGAGGTAGCCCGCAAGCGCGTAGTTGGTGGTGTGGAGCGCCGAGCCCATCAGGAATAGGCCGAACACGTACCACGCGAGCACCTTGAGCACGGCACGAGTCGCGATCCGACGCCAGCGCCGATCGGCCTCGTCCTGCACGCGGACATCCTCGAGCTCGCGGGCGATCCGTGCGTCTGAGAGCCGCAAGAGCGGCGTGCGCTCGTCTTGGCTCAGCGCCACGCAGCCTCCAGCGGGAAGTATCCCTCCTTGAATACCACCTACCGATCGGATTGGCGCAAGCGCTGGTTCCACCCGTATCACGCGGCGCGGTCGAGCCTGTCGGGTCGGCGCCGATAGGGAATCCCCGGTTGACTCGATACCGACCTGGGGGAACCTTCACTCAGGTGATGCGGGCCGTCGCTGAAGGGAGTCGCATGCGGCTGGTCGTGATGGCGTGGAGAAACCTGTGGCGGTACCGGCGGCGAACGCTCGTGACGATCGCGGCCATGACCCTCGCGCTCCTGATCATGGTTCTCTACACGTCTCTGGTCGAGGGCTATCTCCGGGATCTGGAGCGCAACATCGTCGATATCGAGCTGGGTGACATCCAGGTCTTCGCGCCCGACTACCTCGACAACCCGTCCATCTACAACCGAATCGACCGTCCGGAGCCGTTGCTCGCTGCGCTCCGTGATCGCGGGTTCCGCGCCTCGGCGCGGCTCATCGGCGGGGGCTTGGCAGCGACTGGGGAGTCGTCCGCAGGCGTCATCCTCAAGGGCATCGACGTCCCGCAGGATGCGCGGGTCAGCCAGATCACCGAGCACGTGGCACGGGGCTCGTGGATCGATGTCACCGATCCCGAGGGCGTCGTTGTCGGGAACCGCCTGGCGCACACCTTGGGGGTGGAGCCCGGCGACGAGTTGGTGCTCTTGGGTCAGGCGACTGACGGGAGTATCGCCAACGATCTGTACAGGGTGCGCGGGGTGCTTCGCAGCATCAGTGATGACGCGGATCGTGCCGGGGTATTCATGACCGACGCCGCGTTCCGCTTCTTCTTCGCCATGCCCGATGGTGCGCACCAACTCATGGTACGCCGGCCGGGCGAACGGGACCTGGGCGTCGCCGTGGCCGAGGTGCGTGACCTCGCGGCCGACCTCGACGTGCAGAGTTGGCGTGACCTCACCCCGATCCTCGCCACGTTCCTGGATTCCACGCGATCGCTGATGGTGATCGTGTTCCTGGTGATCTATGTCGTCGTGGCCATCCTGATCGTCAACGCGATGCTGATGAGCGTCTTCGAACGCATCCGCGAACTCGGCGTCCTCAAGGCGCTTGGCGTGGGCCCGGGTCACGTCCTCGGGCTCATCCTGATCGAAGGAGGACTGCAGACGGCAATCGCCATCGTAGTGGCTCTGACGCTCAGCGTTCCGGGCCTCGCGTACCTGGCCGATCACGGCCTCGCCCTGAGCGGCATCGGCGGGATGTCCGTCGCCGGCATCGCCTTCGACCCGGTGTGGCGTGGCGTGGTGACGCCATGGACCATTGTCGGCCCGGTCCTGACACTGCTGTTCATCGTGGCCGTATCCGTGCTGTATCCGGCGCTCAAGGCAGCCAGGATCAGCCCAGTCGACGCGATGCGCTACCAGTAGGAGAAGAGAGGCATGCAGGGCAGGGGATCGAGCATGACCGTGATGGCGTGGCGCAACCTGTGGCGCAATCGGCGCCGCACGCTGCTCACGCTCTCGTCGATCGCGTTCGGGGTGTTTCTGGCCGTGCTGTTCACGGCAATGCAGGACCGCAACTGGA
>CAYGCN010000072.1:0-15104 GCA_964348385.1 uncultured Gemmatimonadaceae bacterium | reverse complement strand
CGCACGTCGTAGCGGGCCTCCACCGCCACCTCCGCGAGGTGCGGATCTTCCGCACGCGCCAGATCCGCATCACGGGTCTCTCCGGGCCACTTCCCGTACAGCTGGACGGCGAGCTCCGGTATCCGGAGACGGACACGATCGACGTCGCGATCTTCCCGCGTCACCTCCAGGTCTTGTGCGCACGCTGACACTGCTGGGTCTGCTGCTCGTCGCGTGGACCTCGGCCGTGGATGCGCAGGTCGTCCCCAGGACTCCACCTCAGCAGCGGCAGCCACAGCCGCAAGACACCGTCAAGGTGCCGCCCTTCCGCGTTGAGCCGCCGGTCTCTCCCATCGAGGCGGCGCTGCGATCGCTTCTGCTCCCGGGGTGGGGTCAGGCCTCTCTCGACCGCCACGTGACCGGAGCGATCTTCATCTTCTGGGAAGGGCTCACGCTCACGATGACCCTCAAGTCCGTGCATCAGCTGCACTACCAGCAGGACATCGGGGTGGAAGACCTCGAGGGGAAACGCGCGGAAGTCCAGGACTGGGCGGTGCTGCTGGCGTTCAATCACCTGCTTGCCGCTGCGGAAGCCTACGTGGCGGCGAACCTCTGGGACTTCCCCGTCGACCTCAGCATGAACCGACTGCCAAGCGGCGACCCGGCCCTCGGCATCCGGGTCTATTGGTGAGGTCCGGTCTCTTCATCATCTCCCGAACTGCTGGAGCGTCGGGCCCTCGGCCGTAACGCTCGCAACGCGGAACCCCTCCGCCCACGCCTCCGGGTTCAAGTACCATCGCCGCTCCTCGACCGCCACCAGCGACGGGACATGTGTGTGCCCATAGACCACCAAGTCGAGGTCGGCACGTCGGTCCAGGATGGTCCGGGCCCGGTCGAGTTGCCGCGCCGCCGCACGGCGCCGGGTTGCCTCGTCTCGGGCCCCGGCCGCCAGGCGGGGCGACAGGCGCCGCACCAGCGCAAAGGCGAGGTCGGGGTGCAGCGTCCGGAACAGGCCGATCGTGGCTTGGTGACGGGTGATCCAGTGCAGGAGCCGTGCAGACCGACGCTCGCCGCCAAGATCGTCCCCGTGGCTCACCGAGGCCCGGAGTCCCGCGAGTTCCAGCTCGACGCCGTCCGGGTGGAATGCGGCACCCAGCTGCTCGGTCCAGAATGCGCCGCCCCAGCGATCGTGGTTCCCGCCGGTCAGCGTGATCCGAACGCCGGCTCGGCGCAGCGCCCCCAGCGCCTCGAGGGTAGGGAATGCCCGCCGCGGAATAACCGAGCGGTACTCGAACCAGAACTCGAACAGGTCGCCGTTGATGACCAGGTGATCACCCAGGGCGGGGACCGCCTCGAGGAATTGGTGAAACCTCGCCGTCACGTCATCCGGGCCGTAACCCAAATGGGCGTCAGAGACCACGATGGCGGTGTCGGTCGGCACCGGCGGAGTATAGAGACGGCGCCGCCTCTACCGCAACTTGGACACAGCCCCTAGGTGGGCCCGCGATAGACCCCACAAGCCGCGAGGGTCTTGACAATTGGCAGAATTATTGAATGATTGATCAACTAATACAGTTGTATAGTGGGACATCATCAAGGAATCAGTTGTTGATCGATCAATCAACTCGGGCATCGAAGGGCGCCACCCGGGAGCGAATCCTGGAGATCGCCGAGCAGCTGTTCCACGAGCGGGGCTATGGTGCCACCGGCGTGGCGACCGTGCTCCGCGCAGCCGGCGTGAGGAGTGGCAGCCTGTACCACTTCTTCCGCGGGAAGGAGGCCTTGCTGCTGGGTGTCCTCGAGCGGCATGTGTCCCGCGTGCGGCTTCGGGTCTTCGAGCCCGTGGAGGGGACCACTGCCGATCCGCTGCAGCGGGTGATCGCCCTCCTCGACCTGTACCGCCGCAACCTCGAGATGAGCGGGTTCACGCGGGGCTGCCCGGTCGGAAACCTGGCCTTGGAGGTATCGGACGCCCTCCCGGCCGCCCGCGCGGCGATCGGCCGCTACTTCGACGCGTGGACCCGGGAGGTCCACCGCTGGCTCGAGGCGGCTGGCGAGCGTCTGCCGTCCGATCTGGAGCGCGAGGCGCTGGCGCGGCTGGTCCTGGCGGTCATGGAGGGCGGCGTGATGCAGGCCCGGGCGCACCGGAGGATCGAGCCGTACGACGCGGTGGTCGCTCAGTTCAAGTATCACATGAGGTGCCTGGAGGACCGGGCCCGGCTCGAGCTCGCCGACGGGCGTCGGACTGACCGCCCCGAGTCGCAGCCCCGCAATCGATTCGGGCGGGGACCGAATGGCTCTGCGTGGCGGACATGGTAGACCGCGAGGGTGCGATGAGTGACGAGCAGCGCATCCGAGCCATGGTGCGGCGAACCGTCTACCGCGCCATCGGCCGACCAGCCGACCACGCCCCGGGCCAGGGCCGGGCACTGGTGTCGGGCCAAGATATCGAGGCGGCACCATACGGAGGTGAGCTGGGGATACCGACCGGGGCGCTCATCACGCCCCTCGCCCGTCAGGTGGCGATGGAGCGGAAGGTATCGCTGGTCGAGCGAGACAGCTCCGCCGGCGTTGAGGGTGGTCTCTCGGCGGGGGCAGCGGACGCGCGCACCCGGACCGTGGCGGTCGGGGGCGACCACGGCGGGTTCGAGCTAAAGAACATGATCAAGCGTCTCCTGAGCACGCTCGGCTATGCCGTGCACGATGTCGGCACGCACAGCTCGGCCGCGGTGGACTATCCCGATATCGCCGAGCTGGTCGCGACGCGGGTCGCCCAGGGCCGGGCGTGGCGCGGCATCATCGTCGATGGTGCCGGCGTGGGATCCTGCATGGCGGCCAACAAAGTCCGTGGGGTACGCGCGGCGGCCTGCTCCGACCGGAAGACCGCGATCAACAGCCGGTCCCACAACGATGCCAACGTCCTGACCCTGGGGAGCGGCATCGTCGACCAATCCACGGCACTCGACATTGTGCGCGTGTGGCTCGAGACCGCGGCCGAGGGCGGACGACATGCCCGCCGGGTTGCCAAGATCATGGAGATCGAGCGGCGCGCCTTGGGTGGGATGGGACACGCCGTGGGCGGTGGGCCCGCAAGCGAGGTCATGCGCGATGCGGTTTGACGACGAGACCCTCGAACGGATCATCGAGCAGATCACGCATCAGGTGCTGGTCCAGGTCCGGCAGCACTCGGCGACGGAGGCGGGCTCGGGAAACGGATCAGCCGTACTGGCCGCCTCTCCGGGCGAATACATGGACCGGGTGCGGCCGGTGGTCGATGCGGGCGCGGACCGGATTGCCGCGACCCTCGGCGTGGCGCCGACCGACGGCAGCCTGAGCCACATGATCGACCACACCTTGCTCAAGCCCGACGCCACCCAGGAAGAAATCGCGCAGCTGTGCTACGAGGCCCGCAAGTTCGCCTTCGCGTCGGTGTGTGTGAATCCGTCGTACGTCAGACTCTGCGCGGATCTCCTCAAGGGCAGCGACGTGCTCGTGTGCACGGTGGTCGGCTTCCCCCTTGGCGCCACCTCCACGGAAGCCAAGGTGTTCGAGGCGCAGAAAGCGATCCGCGACGGCGCGACGGAAGTGGACATGGTCATCAACGTCGGAGCGCTCAAGTCGCGGGACTACGAGCTGGTGGAGCGCGACATCGCGGCAGTGGCGAGGGCCTGCCATGCCGGCGGCGCGATTCTCAAGGTGATCATCGAGGCCGCCCTGCTCACGGACGAGGAAAAGGTGGCGGCCAGCTACCTCACCAAGATCACCGGGGCGGACTTCGTGAAGACCTCCACGGGCTTCGGGCCCGGCGGCGCGACTGCCGAAGATGTCGCCCTCATGCGCCGCGTCGTGGGGCCGCAGATGGGCATCAAGGCCGCCGGTGGCATTCGGACGTTCGCCGACGCGCAAAAAATGATCGCTGCGGGCGCCACCCGGATCGGTGCCAGCGCGAGCGTAAAGATCGTTCAAGGCGCCGAATCCTGAGGAGCACTCATGACGGTTGACCTTCGCACCTATGCCTTTCTCGACAGTCTCCAGCCGCAGCACGCGGCGTATCTCGGCACGGTAGCGCGCGGCTTCCTGCCGCTTCCCGGCGACACCTCGTTGTGGGTGGAAATCTCCCCCGGCATCGAGATCAACCGCATCACGGACGTGGCCCTCAAGTCGACCAGGGTCCGCCCGGGCATGCAGGTGGTGGAACGCTTGTTCGGCCTGCTCGAGGTCCACCACGAGGTGCAGGCGGAGGTGCGGGCCGCCGGCGCGGCCATTCTGGGCGCGCTCGGCCGGAGCGAAACGGACCGCATCAAGCCTCGAGTGGTGTCGAGTCAGATCATCCGCCATGTGGATGCGCACCAGGTGCAGCTGGTCAACCGGATGCGCTACGGCCACATGCTGCTCGCGGGCCAGACGCTCTACGTGCTCGAGGTGGAGCCTGCCGGGTACGCGGCACTCGCGGCCAACGAGGCGGAGAAGGAGGCCAACATCAGCATTCTGGACGTGCGCGCGTTCGGCAGCTTCGGACGCGTGTACCTGGGCGGCGAGGAACGAGACATCATGGCCGGCTACGGTGCGGCGGTCGCCGCCATCGAAGGGATCAGCGGTCGCTCGGTAGACACGAAGCGCCGCGATTGATAGCGGGAGCGTGAGACTTCAACCGATGTCGTGGAGGCAGGAATGGCCGAGGATTACCTAGCGATCGAAGCATTGGGCATGATCGAGACGCGGAGCTACGCCGCGATGGTCGAGGCAGCCGATGCCATGGTGAAGGCCGCCAAGGTGGAGCTGGTTGCCTACGAGAAGACCGGAGGAGGCCACGTGACCGCCGTGGTGCGGGGCGATGTGGCCGCGGTCAAAGCGGCCGTCGAAGCCGGGGCCGCCGGTGCCAAGAAGGTCGGCGAGCTGGTCGCCATCCACGTCATTCCGCGCCCGCACGCGAACGTGGACCGCACGCTGCCGTTGGGTCGCCAGAGTGAGGGAGTGAAGGCGACCAAGAAGTGAGGTGGTCGAGAGCGGCGAGAACCCCCTGATGGCCGGTCCCGTGGCCGGCCGACGCCGCACCGCACCCACGCCTGTCGTGGGTGCGGGATCGCCGCGGCGCACATGGAGTCGTCTATGCTGCTAGGAAGAGTGGTCGGGACGCTGGTGGCGACGCGCAAGGAACCGTCCCTGGACGGCGTCAAGTTGCTCGTGCTGTCGCAACTCGACGTCGGTGGAAAAGACAAGGGCGGATACGTCGTCGCCGCGGATGCCGTGGGCGCCGGCCTCGGCGAGGTCGTCCTGTACGCGACGGGGAGTTCCGCCCGTCAGACCAAGATGACGGACAAGCGCCCGGTGGACGGCGTCATCATGGCGATCGTCGACACGGTCGAAGTCGATGGCGCGGTGACGTACGACAAGGCGAGGGACGGATGACCATGGATCTCCAACAGATTCAGGCGGTCATCGACCGCGTGAACGACGAGCTCCGCCACGCCGAGCGTACGCCATGGACCGGGCGCAGTGCGCGGCCGGGCGTTCGGGGGGACGGGCCCGCGGCGGCAACACCAGTCCGTCACGGTGACAACCTCTTCGCCGACGTTGACAGTGCAGTGGAAGCCGCGACGCGGGCGTTCCGCGCCCTGCACGATCTCCCGCTGTCCGTGCGCGAGCACATTATCGCCCACATTCGGCGCAAGGTACGGGAGAACGCGCAGCCACTGGCCCACGAAGCGTGGCAGGAAACCGGCATGGGGCGGTACGAAGACAAGATCGAGAAGGTCCTGCTCAATGCCAACAAGGCTCCCGGGACGGAGTTCCTGAACACCAGCGCGTGGAGCGGGGACGGGGGCCTGACGGTGGTCGAATTCGCTCCGTACGGGGTGATCGGTTCGATCACCCCGAGCACCAACCCCATCTCCACGGTGATCTGCAACAGCGTCAGCATGGTCGCGGCGGGTAACGCGATCGTGTTCAACGCACACCCCGGCGCCAAGCAGTGCACCAACCACGTCGTTCAACTGATCAACGATGCGATCGTCGAGGCGGGAGGACCGGCGAATCTGGTGACGGCCATCGCCGAGCCAACCATCGAGACGGCGCAACAGATCATGACGCACCGCCAGGTCAATCTCCTCACCGTCACGGGTGGGATTGGGGTGGTGCGTGCCGCCATGCAGAGCGGCAAGCGGGCGATCTGCGCTGGCCCGGGGAACCCGCCCGTGGTCGTGGACGAAACCGCCGATCTGGCGCAGGCCGGGCGCGACATCGTGGCGGGTGCCTCGTTTGACAACAACATCGTGTGCACCGACGAGAAGGAGGTGTTCGCGGTGACGTCGATCGCGGACGAGTTGAAGCAGGTCATGGCGCGCCACGGAGCGGTGGAGATCGCGTCTGCCGAGCTGGACCGGCTGCGGCGCGTGATCTTCACGGCGCCGCCGGCGCCGGGCCGGCCCGGCACGATGAACACCGCGCTGGTCGGGAAGAACGCCGCTGTGCTGCTCGGGGAAATCGGGCTGCAGGTCGGAGACGAGGTGCGGCTCGTCTTGGTCGAGGTCGATCGGAACGATCCCCTCGTATTCTCCGAGCAAATGATGCCGATTCTGCCGCTCGTGCGGGTGCGTGACGCGGACGAGGGCATCGACCTCGCCAAGGCCGCCGAACACGGGTTCCGCCATACGGCGGTCATGCACTCCAAGCACCTCGATCATTTGAGTCGCATGGCTCGGGACATGGATTGCAGCATCTTCGTCAAGAACGGGGTCTCGTACGACGGGCTGGGCTACGGAGGCGAAGGGTATTGTTCGTTCACCATCGCGAGTCCCACGGGGGAGGGGATCACCAACCCCATCAGTTTCAGCCGCGTTCGGCGCTGCGTGCTGAAGGACTCCTTCCGGATCGTGTGATGGTGACCATGGCGACCTCACGCAGTAGCTTCGAGCCGGCACTGGCCCTGGTCGACTTCAGCAGCGTCGCCGTGGGGATCGAGGCGGCCGACGCGATGGCCAAGCGAGCCGAGATCGATATCCTCAGGGCCGGAACGGTGCAGCCAGGGCGCTACCTCGTGCTGATCGGCGGCAGCGTCGCCGAAGTGCAGGAGTCACTGGCTGCCGGACGGGACGTCGGTGGTGACGCAGTCCTCGACTACGTGTTCCTGCCGCACGTGCACCCTGAGGTCGTCGATGCGATCGGGGGCGGCCGTGTTCCGGACGTCACCGAGGCGCTCGGGGTGGTCGAGACATCCACCGTGGCGGCCGCGATCCACGCCGCCGACGCCGGCATCAAGGGCGCTGCTGTTCACCTCGTGGAGGTGCGGCTCGCCGATGGCTTGGGCGGAAAGGGCATTGTGCTCTACTCGGGAGTGGTGGCGGACGTCGAGGCCGCCGTCGAGCTGGGCGCCGGGGCCCTCGCGCGGCCCGGATTGCTGGTGCGCAAGGTCGTGATCCCACAGCTGCACCCCAATATGTGGGACAACGTGTCCGACGCCACGCGCTTCAGCGCGCGGGTCCTGGAGCGACTGTGAAGTTCGGCCGGGTGATCGGGACGCTCGTGGCCACGACCAAGTACGAGGGGCTCGAGGGGGTGAAGCTGCTCGTGGTGCAACCCTTGGACGAGGATCGCAGGCCCAGCGGCGACCCCCAGGTCGCGGCGGACGCGACGGCACAGGCCGGCCCGGGTCATCTGGTGTTCGTCGTTGGCAGTCGCGAGGCGGCCCAGGCACTCCCGGTCGTGTTCGTACCCGTCGACCTGGCGATCACGGGGATCGTCGATCACGTGGGCGTGGACCGAGGGCCGAACGGCACGACGGCCGTGTGGCACCATCGGGCACGAGGCAACGGCTGACCGTGTACATTGGCAAGGTGGTCGGCACCGTGGTCGCCACGATCAAAACTCCGCACCTGGTGGGTCGTCGTCTCCTCCTGGTGGACCGGCTAAATCTCGATGCCGCCGAGACGGGGGCCTACGACATCGCGGTCGATGTCGCCCAGGCGGGGCCGGGCGACACGGTCCTGGTGCTCGACGAGGGCAACGGCGCGCGACAGATTCTGGGTCTCGACCCTGGTGCCGTGCGGGCCGTCATCGTGGGGGTCGTGGACGAAGTGGCGCTCGCCACCTGACTGAACTGCTACCGACGCTCACACCATGCATGTAACGGCGTACGAGCTCCGCGTGCGGTATGCCGAAACCGATCAGATGGGTGTGGCCCATCATTCGCACTACCTGGTGTGGTGCGAGGCCGCCCGCACGGATCACATGCGGCGCCGCGGGGTGAGCTACCGGGAGTTGGAGCGGAACGGCTTGAAGCTCCCGGTGGTCGATGCCCAGGTGCGTTTTCGCCAGGCCGCCAGGTTCGACGATCTCCTCCGCGTGCGGTGCTGGGTGCGGGACGTCGCGAGTCGCCGCGTTTCGTTCGGCTACGCGGTGGAACGTTGCGACGATGGACTGCTGCTCGCGACGGCACAAACGTCGCTGGTGGCGGTAGATTCGAATCATGGCCTCACGACGATCCCCCCGGAGATCCGCGCCAAGCTGGAACCTGTCCCCGATCCGGTGCGTCTCTAGCGCCTGCATCCTGCTGTCTCTCGCGACGCCCGTCCGGGGACAGGACGAGGCGGTCGTCGATCAACTCGCCGGCGTGCTGGCGGCCGAAGACGCGCGCCGTTTCGATCACACACTCCTCCAGGCGGCCACTCGGCATCCGGACCCGCTCGTGCGCGGCCATGGCGCGCTGGCGGTGGGTCGCATCGGGGCGGCAGCCGGCATGCCGTTCCTGATCGAATTGCTCACCGATGCGGACAGCAGCGTGCAGGAAGACGCCGCGTTCGCGTTGGGCCTGCTCGGCGATCCGCGTGCCGTGGCGCCGCTTCGAGACCACGCGCTCGCGGTGCTACGATCCCCCGGAACTTCCGCCATCGAGGCCGCGACGGCGTTGGCCATGATCGGCGGCACCGACGCGGCACAGGCGCTCGACGAACTGCTCACGCAGGCGATGAGCGCGCTCGAATCGGGTGTTGCGCCACCGATCGCCGTGCAGGCCGTCGGTGAAGCCTGGCGCCTCGGGGCAGCGGCCCCGGTTGCCACCCTGCGGAGGCTCGCGTCGTTCGACGCCCCGGAGGTACGCCGCCGCGCGGTCTATTCCCTCGCGCGTCTCCGGGCACCGGAGGCGGGCGGCGCGTTGCTCAACGCCACCAACGACACAGACCCGCGCACCCGGTCCGTCGCGGTGCGGGCGCTCACCGCCGCCTTTGCCGACTCCGCGAACCTCGGCCGCACGGCAGTGGCACAGGTCGTGGCACGACTCGCCGACGATGGGGACGCGGGCGTGCGGATCCAGGCCCTCAACGCGTTGGCGACGTTCGGTGATCCGGATTTCACTGGTGTGGCGCTCGATCGGCTGGGCGATCCCGACGTCAACGTTCGTGTCCAGGCGATGGCGGCCCTCGGTCGGATGGGTGGAGCGGGCGCGCGCGCCGCGTTGATCGAGGCGGAGCGGGACCGGGTATTTGCGATCCGTCGGGAGGGGCTGCTGGGACTGTCTCGCGTGGATCGCGATCTCGCCATCCGGCGCGCGGCCGCGTGGATCATCGACTCGGAGTGGCGCTCCCGAGCGACGGGCGCCATGGCACTGGGCGTGCTCGGCGGTGACACGGCCGTGGCGTGGCTCGAGCGGCTGCTGGGCGATCCGGACGGAAGAGTCGCGGGAGCGGCGCTCGCGGCCTTGGGACGCACGGACAGCACCTGGGTGCGCGAACTCGCCCCGGAGCTGTTGTCACATCCGGACCCCGTGGTTCGCACGTTGGCAGCCAACGCTGTACGCGATGCTCCGTCGCCGACGGACATCGCTGCGCTCGTCGATGGGTATGCGGTGGCGCAGCAGGATCCCGCCTCCGATGCGCGGATCGCGATCGTGGAAGCGCTCGGAGCCATTGCCGCCCTGGGGCCGACGCCGGCGTTCACAGTGGAAGATCGGTTTCTTTCACGATTCCCGACCTGCGACGACTACCTGGTGCGCCGAGCGGCCGAGCGTCAGCTTGGGACGGCGGCGAGGCGATGGGGCCCGGCGTTCCCGCTCAGTACAGGTCGGGACCTCGATGACTACCGTGCCATTGTGCGCTCACTGCTCATGCCGGCTGCCCGGAACGGGACGATGCCCACGGTGCTCATGGACACCGAGCGCGGAGCCGTCGTCGTCGCCCTTCTCGCCGCCGAAGCACCGATGACGACGAATGCGGTACTGGAACTGATTGACCGAGGCTTCTTCGACGGGACCAGTTGGCATCGCGTGGTCCCCGACTTCGTGGTGCAGGGCGGAGATCCGCGAGGCGACGGCTGGGGAGGGCCGGGATTCACGTTGCGCGACGAGGTGAACCGTCGACGGTATGAGATCGGCACCGTCGGCATGGCGCTCTCGGGCCCGGACACCGGGGGGAGCCAGCTGTTCATCACACTCGGCCCTCAGCCGCATCTGGACGGCACGTATACCGTCTTCGGTGTAGTCCAGGACGGGATGGACGTGCTGCGTCGTACCACGCAGGGTGATCGCGTTCGCACGGTCCGGAGACGCTGATGCCCGTGCAAACGCGTGGAGTGCCGTGCCTGCTGGTTCCGTGTCGTTTGCGTTCGCGTACTCGTTTGCGTATGCTCCGCCGCCGCGGGGGCACCCCCCAGCACTCCGACCCTCGTTCTGGATTTAAATACTGATGCCGCAACGGCTTGCGCTTGACCGCCGGTCATACGGGCCCTATTATGCCGGTGCCCTGACGCTGCTGTTGGCCGCGTCGGGGTGTGGCGTGCGGACGGAGCCGCTGGCACCTGCGGGACTGCCTCCGGTGTCGCGAGCGACGCTGACCCAGTGGCTCGCGCCGCATCAACCGGTGGAGCCGCTGCGCTACGACCTGCGTTGGATGTACCAGACGCAGCAGGGGTCAGCACGGGGACGCGCTGCTGTCGTGTTCGTGCCGCCCGATTCTGTGCGGTTCGACTATCGGGCCCCGTTCGGACGGTCGGGCGCCGCTGTGGTGGTGGGACACGAGATCCTGTGGTCGAGGCCGCAGGACGACGTCGAGCAGTTGATCAGGGTCGCGCCGCTGTTCTGGACCGCCCTGGGGATCCTGCCGGGCCCGGCGCCCGAGATGCAGGTGTTCGGCGACGAGGTCGCTGGCGTGCGCCGGTGGCGTTATGCGTCGGCCACCGATACGCTCACGTTTGTGTTCACGCACGGACAACCCGCCAGTCTCGCGGCGGAGATGCGAAGGTTGCGGGACGTCGTTGGGACGGTACAGGTGGAGTACGCCGATTCCGTCCTGCGGCCGGTGAGCGCGCGGATGGTGTTCCCTGGGTCCGCGAGCTTGGTGCACTTCACGGTGGAGGCGATTGAACCTGTCGCCGAGATCGACCCGAGTATCTGGAAGGAGCCCTGAGCCGATCGCGCTCCTGAGCGCCGTCGCGCTCGTCGTCTCGGCATGCCTGTACGGCTTTGCCGGCGGCGGGTTGCCGGGCAACATCAAGACGGTCGCCATTCTTCCGTTCGACAATCAGACTGCCGAGCCGGTCCTCGTGCAGGAAGTGGCCGATGCGGTGCAGGAAGCCATGGAGCGCCGCCTCGGGCTGCGGCAGGCGTCGGAGGCCAGCGCCGATGCCGTGGTGCGAGGTGCCATCGTGCGCTACGAGCCGGATCTGCTGTTGTCACAGCAGCCGGGCGTGGGTGGTGCCGTGCAGGTCACCCGGCGTCGCGTCCGGCTCATGATCAACATCGAGATCTACGACCAGCGGGAGGGGCGGATGCTGTGGCAACGGTCGGGGCTCTCCGTGGACGGGGAGTACCAGCCGCCCCAGGAGGCTGACGGTCGCAAGGTGGCGCTCGAGAAGCTCGTCGCCGATATCGTGGACGGCGCACAGTCCCAGTGGTGAAGCGATCGTGGGAATCCGAGCGCGGTGCCAGCAAGCGCGGATGCCTGATCTGGCTGCTGGTGCTCGCCGTGGTGCTCTACTACGGGATCCCGATCGGTGGACACGTGTTCCGCTACCTGCAGCTGCTCGATGAAATGAAGTCGACGGTGCAGTTCGCCTCGACCATCGAGGATGTCGAGATTCGGCGTCGGGTGCTCAACAAGATCGAGTCGTTGGGGCTCCCCCCCGAGGCTCGCAAGCTCACCATTCGGCGCACGGCACGCCCTCGTGAGATCAGAGTATCCACCTCGTATCCCGTGACGCTCGAGCTCCCCTTCTTCGTCTACATCTACACGTTCCGGCCCGAGGCCCGGGCCAGACTCTGAAACGGCACACGGAGCGTATGACCATTCGACGCGGTGTGGGAGCCGCTATCGTACTCCAATTGGCGGCTGCGTCGCCGCTGTGGGCGGCGCAGGAAGGCGGTGGACACGGCCCGGAGCTTCTCGTGAGCGTCTTCGTGGTCTTTGCCGTGATGCTGGTGGCTGGGAAGTTCTCCGGGGAGTTGTTCGAGCGGATCGGCCAGCCGGCTGTGCTCGGCGAACTGATCGCCGGCATCTTTCTTGGCGGGAGCGTGCTCGGCATCATTCCAACGTCCCCCGACAACCCCCTCACCGAGATCGTCACCATCTTCGCCGAGATTGGGGTGGTCGTGCTGCTGTTCGAGATCGGCCTGGAGACAGATCTCAAGCAGATGTTCCGCGTGGGCGGCGGCGCCTTCTCCGTGGCGGCGGTCGGCGTGGTGGTGCCCTTGGTCGGAGGGATTTTGTTTTGGCTGGCCCCGTTCATTGATCCCTCGCTCAATCATGCCTCCGCCACCACGACGGCCATCTTCCTGGGTGCGACCCTCACGGCTACGTCGGTCGGCATCACGGCGCGCGTGCTTCAGGATCTGCGGCTCATGCACTCGGTGGAAGCACGCCTCATCATCGGGGCGGCGGTGATCGACGACATCATGGGCATCGTGCTCCTGGGGTTGGTGTCGGCCCTAGTCGCGGGCAATGCGATCTCGGTGCTCTCGGTGAGCCGCTCGGTCGTGATCGCGATCGGGTTCCTGGTGGCCGCGGTGGGAGTCGGCCTGCTCCTCGCTCCGCGGGTGTTCGGCCTGCTCGATCAGATGCGGGTCCGCGGCATGCTGTTGGTCTCGGGATTCGCGTTCCTCTTGCTGATGGCGGCGGCGGCGGATCGCGTCGGCTTGGCGATGATCATCGGCGCCTTCGCGGCGGGTCTCATTCTGTCCGGCACGAACCAGTTCGACGTCATCAGCAGCCGCATCAAACCGGTGGCGGACATCTTCACGCCGGTGTTCTTCCTGAGCATCGGCGCCAAGTTCGACGTGAGTCTGCTGGACCCGACGAATCCCGAGAACATCTCGGTGCTCCTGATTGGCGGCGCGCTATTCGTCATCGCCGTCATCGGGAAGATCGTGGCGGGCTGGGCGGCCCCGTGGATCAAGTTCAACCGCGTGGGGGTGGGTGTCGGGATGATCCCCCGCGGTGAAGTCGGGCTCATCTTCGCGAACATGGGCCTCATGGCCGGCGTGGTGAACACGGAGCTGTTCAGCGCAGTAGTCATCATGCTCATGGGAACCACGTTCATCGCCCCGCCGCTCCTCAAGTGGTCGTTCGGCCGCTGGGGGGTGCGACACTCGACGGGGCGGGGTGCCGAGTCTCCCCCGACGGGGGAGCAACCGCTCCCGCCCTCGCCCAAGCCGCCGGGCGACGACTGATGGCGGCGCGTCCGGACGGCCGGGCGGTCGACGCGCTGCGTCCCGTCTCCCTGGAGCGCGCGGTGAACCCCTATGCCGAGGGCTCGTGTCTGGTACGGTTCGGCGGCACGGTGGTGCTCTGCACGGCCAGTGTGGAAGAGGGAGTACCGGGGTGGCGGCGCGACACGGGCCTCGGCTGGGTGACGGCCGAGTACGCCATGCTACCCCGCGCCACCACCGAACGATCGCAACGCGAGCGGCGCGGTCCGGGTGGCCGGACCGCGGAGATCCAGCGGCTCATCGGACGGAGTCTGCGATCGGCACTCCACGGATTCGATTTCGGTCAACGCACCATCACAGTGGACTGCGACGTCCTCCAGGCCGACGGGGGAACGCGCACCGCTGCGATCACGGGCGGGGCCGTGGCACTCGCCGATGCCTGCGCGTGGCTGGCCGATCGGTGCGGCGTGCAGAGTCCGTTCGCCGGGCTGGTGGCCGCGGTGTCGGTCGGGCTGGTGAACGGGCGGGCGTGTCTCGATCTGGACTACACAGAGGACAAGGTCGCTGAGGTCGACGCCAACGTCGTTATGCGAGAGCCCGACCGCTTCGTCGAGGTGCAGGGCACGTCGGAGGGTACTCCGTTTGCGCGTGACGACCTGGAGCACATGCTCGATTTGGCTCGTGGTGGGATCGCGCAGCTGTTCGCGGAACAGCGGAAGGCGCTGGAGCGGTGAAGGGCAAGCTCTTGGTGGCCACGCGCAATCCCGGCAAGGCACGGGAGATCCGTGCCATCCTCGGTGACCTGCCGTACGACCTTGTTTTTCTGCCCGAGACGGGCATCGCCGAGACGCGGGCCGAAGAAGTCCTCGAACTGTCCGACACGTTCGATGGCAACGCGCGGCGCAAGGCCGAGTACTTCGCGCGACAGAGTGGACTCCCCACCGTGGCCGACGACTCCGGAATCGAGGTCTTTGCGTTGGGCGGTTTGCCGGGAGTGCGGTCGCGCCGGTTTGCGATGTTCGACGGGCCGGCGGATCAGCAGGATGCGGCCAACAACCGCGAGCTGCTCATGCGGTTGCGGGGCTTGCCGCCGGAGCGGCGGCGCGCGCGATACCGCTGCGTGGTGGCGTTCCAGCCGCGACCCGACGCGCCGTCCCATTCGTTCGAGGGGACGTGCACCGGTCGCATCCTGGAGGAGCCGAAGGGCACCGGCGGGTTCGGCTACGATCCGCTGTTCTTCTCCGACGATCTCAAGATGAGCTTCGGCGAGGCCTCGCCCCAGGCCAAGCACGCGGTGAGCCATCGGGGGCGTGCGTTCCGGGCGTTTGCCGAGTGGCTGCGAGCGCAGCACCTGTAAGGCACACGGACGCGCGGCTACTCCCGGAAGAACGTCGCTTCGATTCGGCCGGCCTCGGCACGCCCGTTTCTGGCCAGGCGCTCTTCGATCGTGTCGTTGAAATAGAGCATGACCAGCGGGTGGGCCACCAGGACGCCG
>CAYGCN010000071.1:12010-15182 GCA_964348385.1 uncultured Gemmatimonadaceae bacterium | reverse complement strand
GCGACTCCTCCCAGTACTGGCGGTAGAACAGCGTCCACTCGCGTTCCACGACGCCGGCCAGCCGCTCGAGGAGCCGCCGAGCCCTTCCGTCTTCGAATGCCTGCGCCATTACCACGGCCCCGAACCGGACGTCCCGACCCGCCAGCGCCGAATCGTTCGTCCGCCGTTTCGCCACGGCGGCAAGCGCGCGGAGCATCCGCTCCGGACCCGCCTCGGGGAAGTACAGCGGCGCAAAGTGGAGCGATTCGAGCTGGCGCCCATCACCGATCTCGGCCCGCAATTCCGACGCGATGGAATCGAGCGGCGTCGGATACACCCCGTGCTCCTGCTTCACCTCCCGGATGTGCCGCGCGTACTCCGCGCTGTACAAGCCGAGCGGCCCCGGCTGATCTGCCGCGATGACCGCCAGGGCGTGGAACCAGAGGTTGGTCTGCGGCGACGCCCGCATCTGCCAGGTGCGGATCGCCGGGGGTTCCGGGGTCGGCGGCCGCACGGAATCCGTTGGATGCTCGGCACGTTCCGGCGGAGGAGGCTCCTGCGCGTGGCCTATCTCCGCCAGCCCTACGCTCACCACCATGGCAAGTGCCGTCGTGAATCCGGCGCAAACAGTGGTCAGAAATCGGATGTACACGTCGCTCCCGTATCTTCGAGTCCGCTACATGAAACCCTCGGAGCGAGGTTGGAGTTCCACTGCTCCGCGGGGTGCGTGCGATCAGAGCGAGTTCAAGAACGCCCTCAGAAAGAGCCGCTCGCGGAGTCCCAGCGCCGCAAATGCGTCGCGGGCCGTTTGCGCCTCCCCGCCGTGGCGCATGATGGCGCCCGGCGCGGCGACCGGCGCGTTCTCGTATACACACGCGGCAACCGCGGGAATCAACGCGAGGGAAACGAGCAGGAGGTGACCGCGAGGCATGGCTTCGTCCGGCTGGGAGGTGTGTCAAGCATAGTGCGGGCCGCCGTCTCCGCACCCTGTCGCCGTACCGCCTGGCGGATAAGTTCTGCGCAACCGATGTCGCGTTTCCCGGAGGTCGAATGTCACCGCGCCTCGTGACGGTCCTGCTTGTCCTCTGCGCCTTGGCCTCGACAGTCCCTCAAACAGAGGCGCAGGAGTCGATCGTACTCGTCCCCGACCGGGTGTTCGACGGCGTTGCGGCACACACCGGCTGGGAAGTCGTGGTGGTCGGAGACATCATTACGGCCGCCGGTCCCGGAAGCACGGTCCAGCGGCCGCCGGGTGCACGGCTCATCGAGCTGACCGGTGCAACGTTGCTCCCCGGGCTAATCGAAGGGCACGCACATCTCCTGCTTCATCCCTACGACGAGACCAGTTGGAACGACCAGGTGCTGCGGGAGCCGCTCGCCCTGCGCGTGGCGCGGGCCGTGGTGGCTGCGCGCGCCACGCTCATGGCCGGTGTCACGACAGTCCGGGATCTGGGAACCGAGGGAGCGGGCTACGCCGATGTGGGAATCAGACGGGCGATCGACCAGGGCATCATCCCCGGTCCCCGGCTGCTGGTCAGCGGTCGCGCCATCGTGGCGACCGGAAGCTACGGGCCGAAGGGGGCGCCCGAGTGGTCGCTGCCGCTGGGTGCAGAGGAGGCCGACGGGCGCGATGGCATCACGCGCGTGGTGCGGGATCAGATCGGGCGTGGCGCCGATTGGGTCAAGCTGTACGCCGATTATCGCTGGGGTCCGGATGGGACGGCCGCACCCACCTTCACCGAGGAGGAGCTGCGGCTCGCGGTCGAGGTGGCCGGCAGCTCCGGTCGGCCCGTCGCCGCTCACGCGAGCACGCCGGAAGGCATGCGACGCGCCGCGCGTGCCGGTGTCCTTAGCATCGAGCACGGTGACGGCGGGACGCCGGAGGTGTTCAGCCTCATGGCCGATCGGGGTGTGGCGCTCTGTCCCACCCTCGCCGCGGGCGATGCGATCACCCAGTACGCCGGGTGGCGCAAGGGCGTCGACCCGGAACCCGAGCGTATTGCCGCCAAGCGCCGCTCATTCCGCGCTGCCCTCGCGGCCGGTGTACCGATCTGTTTTGGCGGCGATGTCGGCGTCTACCCACACGGCGACAACGTACGGGAGCTGGAGTTGATGGTGGACTACGGGATGACGCCGAGCTCGGCACTGGTGGCCGCGACGTCGGGCAATGCGCGCACGTTGCGGCTCGACGACCGCGGCCGCATCGCGCCCGGTCTCCTGGCGGATCTCCTGGTTATCGATGGCGACCCCACGCGAGACATCGGCGCACTCAGAAGCATTCGGCTGGTCATGAAAGGAGGAGTCATCGTCCGGCAGCCGTGAGGCATGGCCGCCACACCCGGCAGCGTCGCACCGGAATTCCCAGTCCCATTCTTCCATTTCCCGACACCCGCGCCGGACGCACGGGATTCATTCCGAGTTCATCGTCGCTTCACGGGGATCCTTCCAAGCTGAGCGACCGGATGTCTCCTGGTTTGCTCGGGATTCGTCCGGTCGTATCGCCAACCCCACGGCGTTCCCCTGCCCGACTCCGTGGAACGGGCTTTCGATAGTAGGGCCCACACTCTGCACAGGGACACGATCCCAGGTCTGCGAGGAGGCGGTATGTCATTTCGTCGTCTTGTCGCCCAGCCCCTCATCATTCCCATCATCGCGTCGGTCCTCACTCTTGGCTTTGGCTGCGGGGGGGAGTCACCCGCGCCGGGTCCAACCACCGGCACGATCCGCATCACCACAGCCACGACGGGCGCGGATCTCGATGCCGACGGCTATTCGGTGTCGGTGGACGGCGGCGCCGCACAGGCCATCGGGGTGAATGCGACTGTAACCGTGCCCAACGTGGCGACGGGGAGCCACTCGGTGAGCATCACCGGCCTTGCCGCGAACTGCAGCCTGTCCGGATCGAGCCCGGTGAGCGTCACCGTCACGGCCGGCGGAACGGCACAGGCGAGTTTCGCCATCGCCTGCACGTCGCTCAGCGGCAACATCCAGGTCACCGCGGCAAGCACGGGAGCGGAGATTCCCGCCAGCTATTCGGTCGCGGTGGATGGCGGCACACCGCAGACGATCAACGCGAACGGAAGCGTGACCTTTTCCAACCTGGCCGTGGGCAACCACTCGGTTGAGCTCACGGTGACCGCGGCCAACTGCGCGGTGACCGCGCCCAACCCGCGCACGGTCACCATCCCGTCCG
>CAYGCN010000071.1:1827-11910 GCA_964348385.1 uncultured Gemmatimonadaceae bacterium | reverse complement strand
CCAACCCGCGCACGGTCACCATCCCGTCCGGCGCCACCCAGCAGACGGCACAGACCACCTTTGACGTCGGCTGCACATAGCAACGAAGGAGACGTCGGCGGTTCGCCTCGCCGACAGAGACTCGCCCGCACCCGCTCCCGGAATCGCGAGAGTGGGTGTGGTGTTTGTGGCGCCTGCCCAGTTCCCGGATAATTGGCCTCTCACGGCGCGCGTCGGGCCTGCTTGCGAGGTGTTCGATTCGGTGCTATTAGGTTCTTGACCCGTTCTCGGGGGGTTCCCTCTCATGCTTGGTACTCGTTCGTCACGCCCAGGGTTGATACTTCTGCTTCTGGGCGCCGCGCTCCCCACAATGCTCGGCGCTCAGTCACAGGCTACCACCGGTGTCATTCGCGGCGAAGTCTCCGGCCCCACCGGGGAACCGGTTGCCGGCGCCACGGTCGTCCTCACGGAGACACAGACCAACTTCCAGCGTACGCTCACGACATCTGACAATGGTGTGTTCGCAGCCTCACTCCTCCCGCTCGGCCTCTATGACGTGACGGTACGAGCGGTCGGGCTGCAGGAGGCCAGGCAGACTGGCATCCCGTTGCGCGTGGGGCAGACGGTCGACTTGCGCATCACTCTGCGCGGTGCGGTTCAGCTGGAGGCGCTCGTGGTGGAGGCGGTCGAGCCCGTAGTGGACGCGACGCGCACGGAAGCCGCGACGCGCCTGCCCGGCGAAGCCGTCACCGGGTTGCCCAATAACGGGCGCGATTTCGTCAATCTCACGCTGCTCACTCCCAACGTGAAGATGGTCCAGGGTCCCGACGGCGACGAGTTGACCATCTCGGGCCAGCGGGGCATCCACAACAACGTCTCGGTGGACGGTGCCGACTTCAACAACCCGTTTTTCGGGGAGCAGCGAGGCGGCCAGCGACCACCCTTCACTTTCAACCTCGATGCGGTGGAAGAGATCGTCGTAATCTCTCAGGGAGCCAACGCCGAGTTTGGTCGTTCGGGCGGCGGCTTTGTGAACGTGGTCACCAAGTCGGGCACGAACGAGCTGCACGGGACTGCCCACTACTTCGGCAAGTTCGATGCGTTGTCGTCGCAAGCCAAGCACTCATGTACAACAGCCGGGGGACTGTGCGCGACCGTCGGCCAGGAACTCACTCGTGATCCCGACTTCGCCCAGCACCAGTTCGGCTTCACCCTCGGTGGGCCGATCGTGCGCGACAAGGCTTTCTTCTTCGTGGCGTACGATCAACAGATCTTGAACGACACGAGACAGAAGGACCCGAACCGCATTGGAGGAACTGCCGCGGGTGCGCGACTCGCTGCGTTCATTGACACTGCGTATGGCGGAGCATTGCGCGGCGATGACGGGCCCATCGACCGAACCGACAATGCCCGGGCGCTCTTGGCCAAGCTCGACTTCCGGTTGAGCGAGCGGCACAACGCCTCGATCAAGTACAACTACAGCTGGTCCCAGCAGGAAAACGGCACGTTCGACGTGGACTCGTGGCTGCTCAGCGCCAACGGCTTGGAGAAGGACTTCTCCCATGCCGTCAACGGCAGCTTGTCGTCGATCATCTCACCTTCGCTGTCGAACGAGTTCCGCTTCCAGTGGTCTCGTGAGGACCGACCGCGGCCGTACAGGGGTGCGACGTTCCCTGGGATCGCGCCGCCACCGGGCGTCGTCACGGTGACCGGTGATCGGCCGTTCCCCGACACCGGCATGGACTTCGCAAACGGCTACCGATTTGGGATGCCGTTCTTCCTCCCGATCGAGTACTACGACTCGAGGATTCAGATCCTGGACAACGTTTCCCTTGTGGCCGGCGACCACATCTTCAAGTTCGGCGCCGAATGGAACAGGGTCGAATCGGTTCAGACCTTTATCGGGTTCGCGAATGGTCGCTTCATTTTCAGTTCGGTCGACGGGTTCTTGAACTACGTGGCCAACGGTAACGGCTACGTGGAGTGCTCCGGCGGCGGCACCAGCACCACCGGCGCCTGCCCGGCCGGTGAGAACATTACGGGCCCCGTCCTGCTATACCTGCAGCAAGCAGGCGTAGGCGGGACGACGGTCGAGGAAGCCGGGACCCAGAGCATCCCGCAGCACGAACTGGCGCTCTTCATTCAGGACAGCTGGAAGCCACATCCCAACGTGACGTTGAACTACGGACTCCGCTGGGAGGCGTCGATTCAGCCAGACGTGCGGACCCCGCCCGAGGACGTGTTCTTTGCGCCGTTCATTGGGCAGACCGTGACAACCTCCGCGGGGCCGCAGGAGTTTCCGTCCGACGGGACGATTCCGTCTGACTTCGACAACTGGCAGCCGCGGCTGGGCATTGCGTGGGACGTCAAGGGAGACGGCACGTCGGTTTTGCGTGCCAATGCCGGTGTGTACTACGCTCGCATCCCCGGACTGAACCTGGCGAGCACGCGGAGCACCAACGGCTCGTTGGGCCAGACGATCTTTCGCAACAGCGAACTCACGCCAGTGCTCGGCCCGCCGCCCAATTACGACGAACTGCTTCCCGATCCGGCGGGCGTCCCGTTCGCACCGAACGTCTACGTGTTCGACAAGAATTTCGAGAATCCGCGCACCATCAGCGCTACGGTCGGCTTCGAGCAGGAACTGGCGCGAGGCTTGGCGGCGTCCATTAGCTACACACACTCACGCACCGACAACCTGACGCGGTTCACCAATAGGAATCATTCCGATTTTGGCAGTCCCTGGTCCACCGGGCTCGAGCCCGGTGGGGCGAACGGGATCAACGAACTCTGGACCGTTGAGTCGACGGCGAAGTCTCGGTACCACGGCATCAACCTCGGGATCCAGCGGCTGATCGATCCGGTGCAGTTCCAGATCAACTATACGCTCTCGTTTGACAAGTCCGACGACGACAACGAACGGGATCCGTTTACGTTCCGTTTCTTCAGCCCGCTCGACTTTTCGCCCGAGTACAACTGGAGCGACCGAGACCAACGGCACCGGCTGAATGCGTGGCTGCTCGCCAGGCTGCCCGCCGATATCCACTTCACGAACCGGGTGTCAGCGTACTCCGCTCAGCCGGTCACGGAAACCTGCGGCGCCAACAATGAAGGGACGGGTGTCCGCGCCGCGAACCTCCAGGATCCCGGGCGTCAGTGCCCGAACGGCACGGTGCTGAAGCGCAACACGCTGCGCAAAGACAACGCGTTCTTTTCGTGGGATGTCCGGCTGTCGAAGTTCATCCGGCTGAGAGGTGACAGAGCGATCGAGGCGATCGTCGAAATCTTCAACGTCACGAACGCCGACAACTTCATAGACCCGAGTTTTGCCGGGCTGTTGTTCAATTTCGATGGCACCGTCCAGTCGGGGCTTGGGTCGCCCCGGCAGGCGCAGGTGGGGCTCCGGTATATCTTCTAGCACCAACCGGCGCTCCCGCCCACCGCACGAGCCCGGCTTCGGCCGGGCTCGTTGCATGTTGCGCGCTGGCGGAAGCGGCACAAAGGCACTCGTGCGGACTTGTCGCCCCGGCAGGACCTTTGCATCTTGGCCAGGCACGCGACACACTGATGGAAAGGACACCTGGTGACGCCGAGCACCAAGTCACTCATGCCGGAACACGTCTACTCACTTGTGGCCACAGGCGAGATCCGGCCGCAGCATCATCCCGTCAACCTACGGCCCCTGATCCGAGCTGGTCCGTGACACTCCCCGTCTCCGCCATCATCTGGGACTTCGACGGCACCCTCGTCGATACGCGACGGCGTAACTACAACGTGGTGCGGCGCCTGCTCGTGGACGAGACGGGCACGCCTCCCGAGCGCATCCCCGCCCTCCGGTCGGCGGAGTTCTACGACCAGGTGACCCGGAGCTACGTCAATTGGAGGGAGCTCTATCTCCAGGAGTTCGGGTTCTCCGAGGAGGAAACCGACAGGATCGGCGGGCTGTGGAGCGAGTACCAACTGCGGGACGCCACGCCGGTCACCGTGTTCGAAGGGATCCGAGAGGCGCTGGCGGAACTGACCGAAATCGGTCACGGGGTGGTTTCACAGAACGCGGAAGCACAGATCCGGCGGACACTCGAGAGCGCCGAGATCGCCCAGCACTTCCGGTTCGTGGTCGGGTACGACGGGGTCCACATCAAGCGGCAGAAGCCCGAGCCCGATGGGCTGCTGGCCTGTCTCGAAGCCCTCACTGGATTCAGCCCCGGATGCGTGCTCTACGTGGGCGACCACGAGACCGACATCACCTGCGCCCGGAACGCTCGGCGAGTCCTGCGGGAGCGGAGCCTCGACATCGACCTCCGCAGCGTGGCGGCCACGTTCATCGACAACGGTGCGCTCCACGCATGGCGCACTCGGCCCGACTTCGTGGCACAGCGACCGCTGGATCTTGTGTCGATCGTCAAGCGGCTGCAGGGGGAAACCTAGGACGTCCAGGTTTCATGGCACCTTCAACCTCCCTTCATGCAGCGATCGACATGGATGAACGTTGTACTCCCAGAACCCTCCGGGTCAGCCGGTCGGTTCGCCACTGCGAACGCTCAACCCGAGTGAACGACTCATGAACGCTAGACACGTGCTGCGGCTGGTTGCGCTGACGGGGGTCCTCCTGGGCCTCACCACGGCGACCGCGTCGACGCAGCAGAAGGAAGCAACATCGACCGGATTCATCAAAGAGTTCGGCACGATGTGGACGTTCGATGCGCCGCCCTTGGACTACTGGAACCAGACCCACGGCTTCGCGCCGGATCAGGCATGGCTGGATCAGGTCCGGCTCGCGTCGGTGCGACTGCCCAACTGCTCGTCGTCCTTCGTGTCCGAGAACGGCCTGGTGATGACCAACCATCACTGTGCCCGGAGCTGCATCAGCGCCACCTCGCCGGCCGATTCCAACTACCACGAGACGGGGTTCGTGGCGAAGACGCTGGAAGAGGAAAAGCCGTGCCCGCGGGTGTGGGTGGATCAGCTGCAGTCCATCGAAGACGTGACGGCCCGGATCCGGCAGTCGGTGACGGCCACCCAGGCGGCTCAGCAGGTGGAGCAGCGGCAGGCGGCGATCGATGCCATCCAGGAGGAGTGCGTAGCGGCCACCGGCCTCATCTGTCAGGTGGTCACGTTCTACCAGGGCGGCATGTATTCGCTCTACCGCTACAAGCGGTTCGACGACGTACGTCTGGTGATGGCGCCGGAAGGTCTGGCGGCCTTCTTCGGCGGCGATCCCGACAACTTCACGTATCCGCGCTACGACCTGGACGTGACCTTCTTCCGCGTGTACGAGAACGGTGCGCCGCGCACGACAGACCACTACTTCACGTGGAGCGCAAACGGCGCCGCCGAGGGCGAGCTGGTGTTCGTGACGGGCAACCCGGGCTCCACCGGCCGCCTACTCACGATGGCCCAAATGGAGTATCTGCGCGACGTGCAATACCCCGCGCAACTCGCGGGTATCGAGCGGCAGCTTGGGATCGTGCGGACCCTCGCGGCCGCCAGCCCCGAGGCGCGGCGACAGTACGAGAACCAGATCTTTGGACTCGAGAACTCCCACAAGGCCATCAGCGGCTATCTCACCGGGCTGCGGGATCCCGAGAAGATGGCGCGCAAGAAGGTATTCGAGGAAGACTTCCGCGGGCGGATCGATCGCGAGCCGGCACTGAGGCGGAAGTACGGCAGCGCGTGGGACGCGATCGCCAAAGCGCAGGCAGAGCTTGCGTCGTTCGCGGCCGCAATGCGGTGGTGGGGATTCGGTGGCTCGCAGCTCGTGGGACTCGCGGGCGGCATCGTGCGCATGCCGCAGCAGGCGGCGCTGCCGGAGGACCAACGGCTCGCCCAGTACCGCGGGACTCGCCTGGACCAGCTCCGTGCCCAGGTGCTGCGAGATCAGGAGTTCGACCTCGACCAGGAGATCATGAGCCTCACGGCGCACTTCGAGGCCGCCAAGGCCGAGCTTCCGGCGAACGATCCGTATCTCACCACCATGCTGGCGGGTCGTGAGCCGGCCGCCGCCGCCGAGGCGCTGATCCGCGGCACCACGCTCACCGACGTCGGCGTGCGAACGGCGCTCGTGGAGGACGGCGCGGATGCCGTGGCCAAGTCCACCGACCCACTCATCATCGCGGCCAGGAAGCTGGCACCGCTGTCGTCAGAAGTGGCCCGGCGGGCGGACGCGCTGAACGCCACGATCTCCGCCAACGCCGAGCTAGTGGGTCAGGCCATCTTCGCCGCGTACGGCAAGGCGCTGCCACCCGACGCCACGTTCACGCTCCGCATCAGTGACGGGGTGGCGAAGCGCTACCCGATGAACGGCACGTTCGCGCCGTACAAGACGACGCTCTACGGCTTGTACGCTCGGGCGGAGGAGTTCGGCCACGAATACCCGTGGCAACTCGCCCCACGCTGGAAGGAACGCCAGGACCGGCTCGACCTGGCCACGCCGATCAACTTCGTCTCCACCAACGACATCATCGGTGGCAACTCCGGCAGCCCGGTGATCAACAAGAATCGGGAAGTCGTGGGCCTCGTCTTCGACGGCAACATCCAGATGCTGCCCAACCGGTTCATCTTCACCGACGAGGTGTCTCGCACCGTGAGCGTGCACTCGGCGGGGATCATCGAAGGTCTGCGAAAGATCTACGACGCCGGCCGGATCGCCGACGAGCTGCAGGGGATCAAGAAGTAGCGCCGCGCAGAGGCCCGAACGACAAGACGGGAGGCGGCACCGCCGCCTCCCGTTTGATGTAGGTGCTTCACGAGAAGATCAGAAGACGATCTGCAGCCCGGTAGTGAGGATGCGGTCGCTCTTCTGGAAGCCCGGCTCCGGCAAGTGATCGTACCGCACCTCGTACGAGGCCTTGAGCGCGATCGATTTCGAGATCGGCGCCACCAGCGCGGCGAGCCCGTTGATGCGGTAGTCTTCGGAGGTCTCGAAGTTCGGCAGGAACTCCGTGCCCAGCGTGAAGTATGCCGTTTCCGTCAGCGCCCGACGGTATTCGGCGGCGACGCGGCCGGCAGTGAAGTTGCTCGTCACGTCGGCCGTCGACTTCTGTTGGTTGAGCGAGGCGCCGGCCTCGGCCGTGAGCTTCCCGCCGGCGGACTCGAACAACAGTGCGGCCACACCCACGGACTCCTCGAACCGCCGCGCGATACCGGCGAACGTGTTGCGTTCGTACCGGCCCTGCCCGTACAACGACACACGCGGCGCGAGTTGGTAGTCCAACCGGCCGCCGGCGGTCCACTGGCTGGCCGTGGTCACGGTATCGGTCCGGCCGTACACCACGTTGAAGGTCTGGGTGAAGACGTACGGCGCGCTCGTGTACACGAGCTTGTCGCCGGCGTTGAGCGTCGTGACGTCCGTGTTGCCGGCGGTGTTGACGAACCCGAGATCCACGGTCACCACCATGGGCTTCTCGTCCTGCGCCGACGCCGTCGCGGACCCTGTCGTGAGCAAGAGGCCTGCGACGGCGAACGCGAACCCCACACGTCCTAGTTTCATCGTGCGTGCTCCGGTTGAGTCAAGGGCACGCAACGTATACGAGCGCCGTCCAAATGGGTAGGGCGGTTTCCCCGGGGGATCTCCCTCAGAACGCGCCTTCCCGCACTTGCCCCTTCCTCAGGCCCTTTCGCAGCTCCACCACCTGCTCGATCACCACGCTCTCGTTCTCGGGGAGCGGGACCTCCTTCTTGGACTTTCCCAGCTCGAGCACGCTCTTGATTCCGTCCAGGATCTTCGACCCCTGGACCCCTTCCGCGTCCGAGTAGTACTCGAACCACGGGATGTTGTGCTTGGCGTATTCGCGCGAGGTGAGTGGCGTGGTGGGCGGCGCCTCGCCCGTGATCTCCCGCCACATGAGCGAGTTGGCGAGATGCACGAAGCAGCGTGACGCACGTTCCGTATCCCAGTCGGAGAAGTCGAACGGATCGTCGTAGATCTCCTGCCGCATCCGGCCACCGGCGCCGAGGCCCATGCCCAGCGACCGGCTCAACAGCATCCCCGGCGCGCCAAGCGTCATCCCCTCCTCCTCGAACCGCGCGAACCGTGGGGCGAACCGCCGCTCGTACACCGCCCGCTTCATCGGGTAGGCGATGATCTGGATGCCACCGTGTTCGGCCTCGCCGGTGATCTGTTCCTCGGCGCTGTACCCGGCGCCGAGCGGCATCGCCACGAATTGCCGGATGATGCCCTTCTTGACGCAGTATCCGTCGAGCCACGGCTGCTCCGGTGCCACCACGTAGTCCTGCGGCCCCCGGTTCAGCCCGTTGGACCACCGCTTCCCGGTCACGGCGTTGATCTTGCCCGCCGCGACCTTGATGGCGAACGGGTAGCTCCCCGAGAACCGGCTGCCGGAGAAGTTGATCCACAGCGCCTCGGACTGATACATCGGCAGCATGACGCCACCGTGTTCCAGCCAGTTCGCCGGAACGCGCTCCGCGAAGTCGTCCACGTGGCGCACGGGAAACCGCCCGAGCCCCGCCGGCAGGGGGTACTCCTTCCCGTCATCCGGAATGCGGAGCGTGCGCTGGAAGTCGATCCGCACTTCGGCGCGCTCGTGCACCTCCGGAAACCGGAACCGCAGTGAATCGTGGTTGAGCTCAATCATCGTGGGTCGCTCCTTTCGGGCGGTAGGACGGTAGGACGGTAGGACGGTAAGACGGTAAGGGACTCCACAGGGCTAACCGCCTAACCGCTCAACCGCCTAACCGCCTAACCGCCTCACCATCTTCCGTCCCTCACCTCGCGGACGATCCTCAGCACCGCGTGATCCGGCATGTCCCGGAGCTCGCGGATCACCGCGGCGAACAGCTCCGGGCGCTTCCGGATCGCCTCCTGTAGATCTGACGAAACCTTCCCTGCCAGGGCCAGGAGTACGTCCGGATCCTCTCCAAGCTCCAGCGCGAGGGCCTTCACCTTCTCCTCCGATGGCGGCGCCGTTTCCCCGCGCTCCACCTTGCTCAAGAAGGACGGCTCGACGCCGATCCGCTGCGCCACCTGACGCACGGAAAACGTTGCGTCACTTGCCCTTAGCCGCTCTCGGCAGTCCCGGACGTACGTGCCAAATGTCGACATCGTGCCGTGTAGTGTATACTACTTAGTACACGGACGCAAGGTTGGCGTCGGACGCCGTGTCATCTGGCTCACAGACAATGCCGAGGGAAATCCTCATCCTTCGGGCCGCTCGTCCCGCGACGTGGCTGGGTGCCCAGTCCTCCCGCGGGCCACCACCACGATCCATGCGAGACGGAGGTTCCGATGACCCGCACGACGTTGTCCCTGCTGGCGCTCACCACCCCGGTCCTGATCGGCTGCGGCGACGCGACCGGGCTCGATCCGGTCGAGTTGGCCGGCACCTGGAACGCGATCGAGTACCGATTCACCAATCCGGCGAACACGGCCCAGACCGTCGAGCTCATCGCGTTGGGCGGGTCGCTTTCCATCCTGATCAGGGCCGACAGCAGCTACACCGCGACGATTCAGGAGCCGGGCGACGTTCCGGAGACGCGGCGCGGCACGGTCGAGATCCGGGGCGATACGCTAACGATCTCCGAGTCCGGACAAGGGAGCCCGACGCCCTACATGGCCCGCCGATCCGGTGACACCCTGACCATGACGACGTCGGACGAGGACTTCGACTTCGACCAGGACGGCACGGACGACCCCGCGGACGTGCGGATCGTGCTCGTCAGGCAGTAGCATCGGAGGGCCGACACCGACAGGCCACCGCAACCGATCACGACCAACGGGGTCGGCGAGCATCGCCGGCCCCGTTTCGCATCCCCCCGACGGCCCCGACCGTGGAACCGTTCGCCCCTTCTCGCCGTAGGACTGCATAGGCCCCGTCCCGCGGCGCCCGCCCTTGCTTGACCGGGCGCCAACGAGCGGGTAGCTCCCACACGAACGACTTCATACGGCAGGAGCACATCATGTCCATCCAGCGACCAGTCCTTGCGCTCGCGGGGATCCTATTCACGGTCGGTGCGCTGCTTGCGCCAGCCACCGCATCGGCGCAGACCGCGGCGACCGTGGACATCCCGTTCGAGACGTTCACGCTCGACAACGGGCTCACCGTGATCGTCCACGAAGATCACAAGGCCCCGATCGTCGCCGTGAAC
>CAYGCN010000071.1:0-1754 GCA_964348385.1 uncultured Gemmatimonadaceae bacterium | reverse complement strand
TCGGCGCGACGGATCTCAACGGCACTACCAACGAAGACCGCACCAACTACTTCCAGAACGTTCCCAGCTCCGCCCTCGACGTCGCCCTCTGGATGGAGTCCGACCGGATGGGCCATCTGCTCGGCGCCATCGACCAGGCGAAGCTGGACGAACAGCGTGGCGTGGTGCAGAACGAGAAGCGCCAGGGTGAGAACCAACCGTACGGAAAGGTATGGAACGAGATCGCGGAGAACACCTACCCGAAGGGGCATCCCTACTCGTGGAGCGTGATCGGCTCGATGGAAGACTTGGATGCCGCGAGCCTGGAGGACGTCCAGGAGTGGTTCCGCACCTACTACGGACCGTCGAACGCGGTCGTCGTGATCGCCGGTGACGTCGATGTGGCCACGGCCAGGGAGATGGCAGAGCGCTACTTCGGTGACATCCCGCCCGGGCCGCCGATCGCGAAGCACCAGACCTGGATCGCCAAGCGGACGGGCGTGCAGCGGCAGATCATGCAGGACCGCGTGCCGCAAGCGCGCATCTACATGGTGTGGAACGTGCCGCCCTCCACGAGCCGGGACGCCCAGATGCTGGACCTGGTGGGTGACGTGCTCGCCTCCGGCAAGACCTCCCGGCTCTACAAGCGCCTCGTCTACGACGAGCAGATCGCCACCAGTGTGGGCGTCTTCGTCGACACCCGCGAGATCGGCAGCCAGTTCATCGTGATCGCGACCGCCCGACCCGACGCCGACCTGGCGGAGGTGGAGCGTGGCGTGGACGAAGAGATCGCGCGCCTCATCCAGAACGGGCCGACGCCCGCGGAACTGCAGCGCGTCAAGACGCAGGCCCGCGCCGGCTTCATTCGCGGCGTGGAGCGCATCGGTGGGTTCGGCGGGAAGTCCGACGTCCTCGCGCAGGGCGAGGTCTATGCCGGTGATCCGGCGTTCTACAAGACGCGGCAGGCATGGATCGCCGCGGCGGCCGCCCAGGACCTTCGCGGCGCCGCCGAGCGCTGGCTCTCCGACGGCGTGTTCAAGATCGAAGTCCACCCCTTCCCACAACTGACGGCAGACGCCTCCGAGATCGATCGAACCACGGGGGTGCCGGCGGCGGGATCACCTCCCACGGCGACCTTCCCCGCGCTGCAGCGAGCGACCCTCTCCAACGGTCTCGAGATCGTGCTCGCCGAGCGGCACACGATCCCGGTAGTGCAGTTCCGGCTCCTGGTCGATGCCGGATACGCCGCCGACCAGTTCGGCGTGCCCGGCTCGGCGAGTCTCGCCATGGACCTCATGGACGAAGGGACCCGGCGGCGTGATGCGCTCCGGATCAGCGAGGAGCTGGCACAGCTCGGCGCGTCACTCGGCACGGGCGCGAGCCTCGACGCCGCGACCGTGACCCTGTCGGCGCTCAAGGAAAACCTCGACCCATCCCTGGACATCTACGCCGACGTGATCCTGAACCCCGCCTTCCCGGACAACGAGTTCCAGCGCCTCAAGCGGCAGACGTTGGCCAGAATCCAGCAGGAGAAAGCCCAGCCGATCACCATCGCGCTCCGGGTGTTCTCGAAGCTGCTGTACGGTGAAGGCCACGCCTACGGAAACCCGCTCACGGGATCCGGCACCGAGGCATCGGTCCAAGGGATGTCTCGGGAGAACCTGCAGCAGTTCCACACCACATGGTTCAAGCCGAACAACGCCAAGCTGCTCGTGGTGGGCGACATCACCATGGATGAGATCCGACCCAAGCTCGAGCAGTTGTTCCGATCCTGG
>CAYGCN010000070.1:4333-15283 GCA_964348385.1 uncultured Gemmatimonadaceae bacterium | reverse complement strand
GCGAGCTGCCGGTGATCCTGATGACCGCGCAGGCAACGCTCCAGTCGGCCATTGCGGCGGTCAACGCGGGCGCGTTCTACTACATCCAGAAGCCGTTCTCGAACGACGAACTGGTCGCGATCTGCCAGCGAGCCGCCGAGCAGCGCAACCTGCGGACCGAGAACAAGCAGCTGAAGCGCGAGATCCGACGCCGCGAGCGGTCGCGCATGGTGCAGCCGATCGGGACGTCAAAGGTGTTCCGCGACGTGCTCCGCCTCGCCGAACAGGTTGCCCCCACCGAGTCCACCGTGCTCATTCTGGGTGAGAGCGGCACGGGAAAAGAGGTCATCGCTCGATACATTCACGAGCTGTCGCAGCGGACCGACGGGCCGTTCTTCTCCATCAACTGCGGCGCGCTCCCCGAGACACTGCTGGAATCGGAGCTGTTCGGCTACGTGAAGGGTTCGTTTACTGGGGCCGACCGGGACAAGGAGGGACTCTTCGCCGCGGCTCGAGGCGGCAGCTTCTTCCTCGACGAGATCGCCGACACGAAGCCCTCGACCCAGGTGAAGCTGCTTCGCGTGCTGCAGGAGCGGGAGGCGCTGCCGGTGGGCGGGACCGTCCCGATTCCGGTGGACGTGCGCGTGATCGCCGCGACCAACCGCGATTTGGACGTGGAGATGAAGCAGGGCACGTTCCGGTCGGATCTCTACTACCGGCTCAACGTGATCACCTTGCGGCTCCCGCCGCTGCGCGACCGAGCCGAGGACATCCCGCTGCTGACGGACGCGTTCCTTCAGCGGATCGCGGAGCAACGCGGTAACGCCGTCAAGCATCTCGCCAAGGACGCCCTCGCCGTCATCGCCGACTACCCGTGGCCCGGCAACGTCCGCGAGTTGGAGAACGCGTTGGAGCACGCGGTGGCGTTGGCCGACGGCGACGAGGTGGAGGCCAAGGCGCTCCCCGAGCGCGTCCGGTCGCCCAAATCGGAGCCCTTCGTGGCCGACCGGCCGCTGCAGACGCCCACCCTGGAACTCATCGAGCGGGCCTACATCTCCTGGGTGCTGCAGGCCGAAGGCGGCAACAAGAGCCGCGCGGCGGAAGTGCTCGGCATCGATCCGTCCACTCTCTACCGCAAGCTGGCCAGGTATGACGCTGAGAAGACATGAACGGCGGTTTCACGGCCCGCCCCTGCCGACGGAGACGGACGAACTGATCGTGTCGGCGGTCATGCCGGCCTACAACGAAGCGGACACGATTGAAGACGCCGTCCGTCGGGTGCGTGAGGTTCCCCTGAAGATCGAGATCGTCGCGGTCAACGACGCGTCGACGGACCGGACGGGTGAGATTCTGGCGCGGCTGGGCCGCGAGGGCCTGGTCGATCGGGTGATCGACCAGCCGCACAACATGGGCAAAGGGGCCGCGGTTCGTGCCGGCATCCAGGCGGCAACGGGTCACGTGATCGTGATCCAGGACGCCGACCTCGAGTACGACCCGCAGGAGTTCAAGGTGCTGCTCGAGCCGATCCGGACGGATCGCGCCGATGCGGTGTTCGGATCCCGATTCCTCGCCGGACCGCACCGGGTGCTCTACTTCTGGCATTCCGTGGGGAATCGCTTCCTGACGTTGCTTTCGAACATGCTCACCGACCTCAACCTCACGGATATGGAGACCTGCTACAAGATGGTGCGCGCCGATCTCCTCAAGTCGCTGCCGCTGGTCTCCGATCGCTTCGGCATCGAGCCCGAGTTGACGGCCCGCCTGGCCGCTGCGGGGGCGCGGATCTGGGAGGTGCCCATCAGCTACAGCGGTCGGACCTACGCCGAGGGGAAGAAGATCGACTGGCGCGACGGCGTCGCCGCCATCTGGCACATCCTCCGCTTCAACGTGACCGCGTCGGCCGACACGACGCCGTGATCCCAGCGCCCGTTCGAGGGCACGGTCCGGTGATCGTCGGGCTCGGCGTCTTCGCCGTCGCCCTGTGGGCGCAGACCGGGGCCATGGTCGGCGTGTTCTACGACGACGGGATCTACGTCGCGCTCGCCAAGGCCCTGGCGGAGGGCCACGGCCTCGTGTCGCTGCATTTGCCGGGAGCACCACCCGCGGTGCACTACCCGCCGCTCTATCCGCTCGTGCTGGCGGGGCTGTGGCGGCTGTGGCCGGACTTCCCGGCCAACATCGCGCTGTTCCAGGTGTTCGATGCTGCGGCGCTCGGGGCGGCCGCCTGGATCATCCTGCATCATGCTCGCCGGACGTCCCTACCGCCGCTGGCGCGCTACGCGGCGCTCACGCTCGGCATCACGGCGTTCCCCATGCTCACGCTCGTGGGCGTGCGGTTCTCCGAGCCGTTGTTCCTGGCGCTGCTGGCGGGTGCAGTGAGTGTGGCTGACTCGGACGACGTCGGGCCTGCGAAGGCCGCCGTCGCCGGCGTCCTTGCCGGCCTGGCCACGCTCACACGCTCTATTGGGATCGCGGCCATCGTGGGTATTCCCGTCGCGCTGCTGCTGCGCCGGCGTCGCAAGGCCGCCGCCATGGCGTTGGGTGTCGGGTTGGTGGTCGCGGCGCCCTGGTGGGCGTGGCTCGCCGCCCACGCCGACAGTGTTGATCCGCTCATTGCCACCAACTACGGCACCTACACGCAATACGCCGGACAGGCCGGCCTGGCCGGACTCCTGGCCGGTCTCGACTTCACCTCCCTGCAACCATTCGCGCGCCTGCTCGTACCGGCGCTGCCGGCGCCCCTGTGGCTGACGCTGAGTGGGCTGTTACTCGCCGTGACGGCGATCGGGGTCGTGACCGTGGCGCGCCGCGTCCCTGCCCTGCTGCTCGTGTTGCTGCCGTATGTGGGTCTCGTGACGCTGTGGCCGTTCACGCCCGATCGTTTCATGTGGATCCTGCTGCCGTGGATGGCCCTGTTCGCCACGGCCGGGTCGCTGCGGGTATGGCGTTGGGGGTGGTGGGGAAGGATTCCCGTCGCCCTGCTGGCGATAGCGATAGCGCTCGGGTACGGGTGGCGTCAGGTGGTGTCCGTCACGGAACGCCAATTCACGGCGACCGCCGATGTGGCCAGTCGACCGTTCAGCGTGCTCACCGCCGGTATCCGGACCGGTACCCCGGAGGACGCGATCGTCGCGACCGACGGCGAGGCGCTGGTCCACCTCTACACGGGACGCACCACGGTGCCGCTGTTTCTGTTCCGACTGGAGGGGCGCGAGATGCTGAGCTTCGGAGCGGACACGACCCTGCGGTATCTCTGCGACCAGCGCGTTACGCATGTGGCGGTCTCGTGGGTGGGTGGTGACGCGCTGCCGCTGCTCGACACGTTGCGAGTGCGCGGGGATTCGGTCCTCGTGCCCTTGTTCACCATCGTGGACGGCCCGGCGCTGTTCGGTTTCGCGTGTCCCCGATGACCCACCGTCGCGCCATGTGGATCGCTACGGCGGTGGCCGCCGGCGTCTACCTGTTGGCGTTGCGAAACGGGTGGGCGGGCGACGACCTGGTGGCCATTCGGGACAACCCCGCCACCCACTCTCTCCCCTCGGCGCTCGCCGCGTGGTTCGAGGTGTACTGGCCGGGCGAATGGCGCTGGGCGGGGTTGTATCGGCCGTTCACCATCCTGACCTACGGTCTGGACTGGACCATCGGCGGCGGCGCACCCTGGTGGTTCCACCTCGTCAATGTGGCACTCCACTCGGCCGCGACCGGGCTCGTGGTGCGTGTAGTGCTCCCCTGGCTCTCACCGATCGGGGCGCTGGTGGCAGGGCTGGTGTTCGCCGTGCACCCGGTCCACGTCGAGGCGGTGGCCAACGTGGTGGGTCGGGCCGAGCTGTTGGTGGCGGTGTGGCTCCTCGTCGCCGTGCTCGCTGCGCGTCGGCATCGACACGCCGCGTCGCCCGGGGCGGGCCGGTGGTGGTTGGCGAGCACGCTCATCGCGGTGGGGCTGGCGCTCTTCTCCAAGGAGCACGGTGTCATCGCCATTCCGTTGCTCGCGGTGGATCACAGCTTGGATCCGGAGCGGTCACGACGCTCGACGACTAGCATGTACCTGGCCGTGGCCGCGCTGACCCTGGCCTGGCTGTTCCTGTGGCGCAGCATCGCCGGCGGGTTGGTGGGAGCGGGCACGCACGCGGCGTTCTTTGGCCTGTCGCCCTACGGCCGTGTCATGACCATGCTCCCCGTCTATCTCGAGGTCTTGCGTCTGTTGGCGTGGCCGTTCGCGCTGGCTTCCGACTACGCGCCCCAGGTGGTGGCGGTGCGCGAGACGCTCACAGTGGTAGGGGTGCTGGGGCTGCTCGCCACGACGGCCACCCTGGCCCTGGGCCTGCTCTCCCTGCGCCGGGCGCCCGCCGTGGCGTTTGGCATCCTGGTAGCGGTCGTGAGCTACGCCCCCACCGCGAACCTCCTGGTCACCACGGGGGTCGTCCTGGCCGAGCGCAACCTCTACCTGGCGGTGCTCGCTCCGGCACTGGTTGCCGGTTGGGGTGTGGCCGGGCTGTGGGACGGCAGCCGTCGTCGTGCCGCGCTGGTCGCGTTGGTCGGCGTGCTGCTGCTGTTCTCCTATCGGACGGTGGAGCGGATTCCTCTCTGGTCCGACCCCCTGACCCTGCTGGTCGAGGAGCAGGCGGCCCACCCCGAGAACTTTCACACCCGGGTGCTGCTCAGCGAGTACGTGGCGGCCCGCGGCGATTCGGCCTGGGCACTCGGCGAGTTGCTCGTTGCCGGGGCGCTGTTCCCGGCAGACCCGTGGGCAGCCGTGCTGGCGTCCCGCCAGGCCCTCGCGCAGGGCCGGGCCACCCTCGCGCTCCACGAGGCCGAGCGGGCGTATCGGCGGTATGTGCGAGACCCACGCATCGTGGAGGTGCTGGCAAACGCCCTGATTGCTACCGACCGGCCCGATTCGGCGCTCGCGGTCGCAGTAGCCGGGGCACGTGCGCTCCCGGGGAGCGAGATGGTGCTCGCCTCATACCGGCGGGCGTTGCAGGCCGGGGCTGGGCATGGGTGGGAGGCGACGCTCGTCGACGCGGCCCGGGACTGGTCGGCAGGGCGGGTCGTGTCGGCTGCCGCGCGCTTGGACTCGCTCGAACAGGCGCTGCCGCCCGAGGCGGAACTGCGCGCCGCCTGTTTGCGGCTCGCGATCTCCTTGCCCGTGGCCCGCGCGCTGGCGCCTCGACTTGCCGCGACGCTGGAGCCCCATGCGGCTTGCGATCTGCCCGGGACCGGACGGTGAGCACCGAGGCCATGGTGTTCTTGCGCCTAGCGCCCTGCCTTGCATAATGAGAGCGTCGCAGGGGCATGCAGGGCTATTTTCGGGGCTCCCGAGTTGACTTATATAATTGTCAACAAAAGAGTTAGCTGCATCGCCCCGATATGGAACGGAGCTTGCCACCAGTACTGGCGGCACGTTGCAGCTCGACTCTTGTCACTCAACAGCTGGAGGGAAGCAGATGTTCAACCGCAAGGGTTTCACCCTGATCGAGCTTCTGATCGTGGTGGTGATCATTGGTATTTTGGCCGCCATCGCGATTCCGAAGTTCGCCACGACGAAGGAGAAGGCCTACCTCACCGCCATGAAGTCGGACCTGAAGAACCTGGCGACGGCTGAGGAAGCCCACTTCGCCGACAACGTGGCCTACACGACCTCGTTCGCGGCCACCGTCTACACGGTGACGGCGGGCGTCACGGGTCCGAACATCGCTCTGACGGGCGACGGCTGGACCGCGTCGGTGGGTCACAACCTGACCGCGAAGACCTGCGCAATCTTCATCGGCACGACCGCGTTGGCGCCAGCCAACAACGAGGGCGAGCCGAAGTGCACGCCGTAACCCGGCGCACGCGCTGAGCGGACGGGCGGCGGCTTGCCGCCGCCCGTCACCTCGTCCACCTCATCCGATCACGGCGTCGACGCCTCGGAGATAGCCATGCGAAGGAACCGGCAAGGCTTCACGCTGATCGAGCTGCTCGTGGTAATCGTCATCATCGGGCTGCTGGCGACGATCGCGATTCCCAAGTTTGCCAACACGAAGGAAAAGGCGTTCCTGACCCAGATGAAGACCGACCTCAGGAACTTGGCAACGATTGAAGAAGCGTACCTGTACGACAATAACGCCTATACGACCTCGTTCCCGGCCAGTGTCTACACGGTGTCTCCGGGGGTCATCAATCTGACCATCGCCCTCGATGGTGCGGGGTGGCAGGCTTCGGTAGGTCACAACATGTCTACGAAGACGTGCGCGATCTTTGTCAACGCCACACCCCTGGCGCCGGCAACAGACGAGGGGGCACCGGCGTGCACGCCGTGACGCGGAGCCGCCACTGACATGCCGGGCGATAGGAGTTCCTGTCGCCCGTTTCGTTTGTGGGTCGCCGCCCCGTGAGCCGCCGCGACCCCACAGACGACTCCACCTCCCGGCCCAGCCTGAAGCGGGAACTCCTCCTCAACTTTGCGCTCATCGCCGGGGCGGCGATCTCGCTCGCGGTTCTCACGGCGCTGGTCGCACAGCTGCTCGAGCCGCGCTACGCCGTGATTGGGCTCATGCTCATGATCATCGCCGATGTGCTGGTCGTGTTCGCGTTCGGCCGCCACCTGTTGGAGAAACTCGTGCTCCGTCCCGTGGACGATCTGATTCGGGTGACGGACCGGCTGGGCCAGGGAGACCTGACGGCGCGTGCGGAACCCACACCGACGGAGGAGCTGTCGCGCTTGGCGGAGCGGTTCAACCGTATGACCGAGCGCCTCGAAGAGGCGCGAGCGGAGCTGGTGCGGGCCGAAAAGCTTGCGTCGATCGGGAGGCTGGCGACGGGCATCGCGCATGAGGTGGGCAACCCCCTGTCGGCGATCGGGACCTACCTGGAGGTGCTGCGACGCAAAGGTGCGGACCCCGATCTGGTGGTGGCGATCGAGCGCGAGGCGGGCCGGATCGATCGCATCGTACGAGGACTGCTCGCCTACGCGCGGCCGCAGGACGAAGAGGTGCGTGCCATCGACGTCGGGTCGGTCGTGCGCAACGCGGTCGCGCTGCTGCGCCATCAGGGAACCTTCGACACCATCGAGCTGGCGGTCGAGATCGCCAACGATCTGCCCCCGGCGCGCGCAACCGCGCACGGCTTGGAACAGGCGCTGGTGAATCTGTTGGCCAACGCTGCGGACGCGGCGCCTCGAGGCACCATCGCCGTGGGGGCCACGCCGCGCGCGTTCCACGCCGCCGGGGCGTGGGAACGCCGGAGTACCGACCTCACTCGCGACCGGCTCCCGGAGCGCCGTGTCTGGAAACGTCCTGTACGACCGGAGATCGCCGACGGCACGCCCGGGGTGCTGTTGTGGGTGGCGGACTCGGGTGCCGGCATCCCTGCCGCGGATCGCGACCGCGTGTTCGATCCGTTCTACACCACCAAGGAGCCCGGCTTCGGGACCGGCCTCGGCCTGGCCATCGTGCAGGGCACGGTGCACGAAATGGGCGGCCTCGTGTGGGTGGAGGATGCCCGGGAAGGCGGGGCGGCGTTCAAGATCTTTCTGCCGCGAGCGGGAAGCGACGATGCCCGTCGGTCGCCACTGGACGGGGAGTGAGGTTTGATGCGGATTCTGATCGTCGATGACGATCCCGGGCTGAGGCGATCGCTGAGTCTTCTACTCGATGCGGAGGGCTACCAGGTGGTGGCCGATGGCGAGCCGGCCCGTGGTCTGGAGCGCGCGCTCCAGGAATCATTCGACATCATCCTCTGCGACGTGCGGATGCCAGAGATCGACGGCCTCACGTTTCTCAGGCGCTTCCGCGAAGCCGGGGGGCGGGCACTCCTCATCATGATGAGCGCGTACGGCGGTGAGGACGCCGCCATCGAGGCGATGAAGGAGGGCGCGTACGACTACGTCCCGAAGCCGTTCAAGTCCGACGAGTTGCTGCTCACCCTGCGGAAGGCGGAAGAGCGGGAGCGACTGCGCGGACGTGTGGCGACGCTCGAGGCCGAGCTGGCGCGATGGACCGGAACGGACCTGGTGGCCGACTCACCGGCGATGCGGAAGGTCATGGACCTGGCCACGCGCGTGGCGCCCCACACCACCACGGTGCTCATCACCGGCGAGAGCGGCACCGGCAAGGAAGTGCTGGCCCGGAGCGTCCATCGCATGAGCCCGCGCCGCGACGGACCGTTCGTGGCCGTCAACTGCGGCGCCATCCCCGAGAACCTGCTCGAGTCGGAGCTGTTCGGCCACGCCAAGGGCGCGTTCACCGGAGCCACGGCGGACAAACCGGGGCTGTTCGAGGAGGCCCACGGCGGCACGCTGCTGCTGGATGAGGTGGGTGAGCTACCCGCAGCACTCCAGGTGAAGCTGCTCCGGGCCCTGCAGGAAGGCGAGATCCGGCGGGTCGGCGAATCGGCGGCCCGCAAGGTGGACGCGCGGCTGCTGGCCGCCACGGCGCGCGACCTGGAAGCGGAGGTGCGGGAGGGCCGGTTCCGCGAGGACCTGCTGTATCGCCTGAACGTGGTCAACATCCACATTCCCCCGCTCCGGACGCGACCGGAAGACCTCGATGGCCTGGTCGCCGCGCTCCTGGCTCGCGTGTCGGCCAAGTCGGGCAGGGAGGGCCGGATCACCGCGGCAGCCCTGGAGGCCATTCGGGTGCGCGCGTGGCCCGGCAACGTACGTGAGCTGGAAAACGCCTTGGAGCGGGCCGCCGTGCTTTCCTCCGACGGCGTCATCGGGCCGGAGGCGTTCGAGGGCGTGGGGGCGCCGATGCGGGCGCCGGCCGGGCCGCGCGCGACGGCCGGGTCCGCCACACCCCCGGACCTCAAGACCGCCGTCCGCCAGGCCGAGCGGGACGCGATCGAGGCTTCGCTCAGTGCCACCGGGGGCAACCGGAAGGAGGCGGCTAGCCTCCTGGGTGTGAGCCTGCGGACGCTCTTCTACAAGCTCAAAGACCTTGGCATCGAGTAGTGCAATTCGCTGCAGATGTGCAAGAAGCTGCATGCAATCGAGCGGGTTCTGCGATGCTAAGTCGTTGTAAAATCGCCTCTTAATGTATGGCATGCTTCTTGGACTACCGACTGACAGGATTCTTTGGAGACGAGCCATGAATCGTCGCGGATTCACGCTGATGGAAGTGCTGATCGTCATCGGTCTGATCGGGATCATTGGGGCGTTGGCGGTCCCGCGGATTGCCACGGCACTGGTCCGTCAAAGCGTACGGTCGTCTCGCGAGGCCGTCGTGGCCATGCATGCCCGCGCCCGAGCGGCGGCGGTGCAGCGCGGTCGGGTGACGGTGCTCGTGGTGAATGGCAACGAGTTGTTCGTGATCTCCCGCCACCCGGTCACCGGCGCGTTGGACACGGTTGGCAACGTGGAAGATCTGCACTCACGCTACGGCGTGACGGTCACCACGACGCGGGACAGCCTTCCCTTCGACAGCCGTGGTGTGGGCTTTGCCGCGGGCGACACGAAGATCGTCGTGAAGAAGGGGGCCTATCAGGACGACGTCGATATCAACGCGTGGGGGAGGATCATCCGGTGAAGAATCGTCACGGGTTTACGATCCTCGAGGTGCTCATCGCCATCCTGGTGCTGACGGTCGGCATTCTCGGGCTCACCACCACGGCAGCGTTGGTGACCCGCATGATCGGACAGGGGCAACGCTACAGCGAAGTCAGCACCGTGGCCGCGGAACGCTTCGAGCGGATGCGCAGTCGGCCGTGCAACACGCTGTCCAACGGCAGCGCCACGCAGGCCCCGTACGCCCTGAGCTGGACGGTGGTGACTCCGGCAGTTGGGAACTCCCGGACGGTCACGATCGTCGTGGTGTCGCCGACGGCGCGCGGGACCAGGGCGGACACGTTTGCGACCACCATCTTGTGTCGGTGAGGACCATCATGATGAACAAGCGCGGTTTCACCCTCATCGAGCTGCTGGTGGGCATGGTGCTGGTCAGCGCCGTCGCGCTGTCGGTGTACCAACTGCTCACCAACAACCAGCGGCTCTACCGCCAGCAGACCGAGCGGGTGGACCTGAACACCACGCTCAGGAGTGCGGTGTCCATCCTGCCGTCGGAGCTGCGCGAGGCGAACGCGAGGGACTCGATGGAGAGCGACCTCGTGGCGATCTCGTCGACGGCGATCACCTACAAAGCAATGCGGGCACTGGGCGTTCTATGTCTGCCGCCGGTGAGCGCGGCCTCGACGGGTACCATCACGCTGTGGCGCAGCATGATGTTCGGCATCCGCGGCATCGATCCGACCCGCGACTCGATTGTGGTCTTCGCCGAGCGCGACCCGGGCACGCGCATGGATAACTATTGGATCCACGCCAACGTCGCGACCGCGACGGTCGGGACGACCTGTCCAGGCAGTGCGCCGAGCATCATCCTCACGCTCACCAACGTGTATCCGTCCGGCGGCCTCGCACACGCGCTACAGGGAGCGCCGATCCGGACATACGAAATGCTCCAGGTGCTCACATACACGGACGGGCTGGGCGACGCCTGGCTCGGGGCGCGGCAGTTCGTCAAGGGCTCGGGGTGGACCACGACGCAGCCGGTTATTGGCCCGCTGGAAGCTGGGGGCTTGCAGTTCACCTACTTCGACAGCCTAGCGGTGGCCACGACTACTCCGAGCGAGGTTGCACGGATCGGCGTGACGGTAGCCGGCATGACGCAGGGATTGGTGCGGCGCGGCTCGTCCATGCAGCGCCTCATCGATACGCTCACGACCCACGTGGCCCTCAGGAACAACACCCGGTGATTCGGGCGCGCACATATCAGGAGGAACGACCATGAGATCGGTACGGAACGAACGCGGTATCGCCCTGGCGATGGCCATCTTCGCCCTGGTGGTGATCGGGGCACTGGTGGCGGGCTCGTTCTTCGTTGGCATGCAGGAGCAGCGGGTGGGCCGCAACACCATCGCCTACCAGCAGGCCTTCTCCGCCGCCGAGGAGGGTGCAAGCCAGCAGGTGACAGCATGGCAGCCCGGTTCCTACAATCAGCT